>NZ_SJPX01000002.1:1500000-1721990 GCF_007860175.1 Rubripirellula reticaptiva
GCGTCACGATCAAGTCTTTTAGAGCCGTCAAGTTTTTCAAATGCGTAAGTCCTGCGTCCGAAATCGCGGTCGAACCGAGATGCAAGAACGTCAACTTGGTCAGCCCGCTTAACAGCGGCAACCCTTCGTCGCTCAAACGTGTGTTGTCCAAATTCAAGTTTTCCAGATTCGTCAAACCAGCCAGTGGTTCAATGCCTTCATCCGACAAGTTCACTCGCCAGAGATTTAGTTTCTTCAGCGACTTCATTTCACTAAGCGGTCCCATCGCGGAATCCGAAATCTGAGCACATTCGCTGAGATCGAGTTCTTCTAACTTTGACAACTTTGGCAGTGAAGCCAAGGCTGCTTCACCGATCCGTGTGCGTGCGACTCGCAGCTTTTTCAGGTTCAAAAAACCTGCCATCACGTCGATCGCTTCATCGGCGATCGTTGTTTCAGCCATGTACAACTCTTGCAGATTCTTTAGCGCCGACAACTCGCCTAATCCATCTTCACTGATCCACAGATAGTCAATAGCGAGCACTTTCAGGCTGGTCAGCTTGCCAACTGCGACCATTCCGTCGTCGCTGACACTGCAGTCGCCTTCCTTACCGGAAAGCCGCAGCGCCTTCAACTTAGTTAGCGAAGTTAGATGCTCCAGCCCTGCGTCGCTGATCCCGCACTCTCGCAAATCTAGTTGCTCGAGCGAAGCCAATTTACCAACGGCCACCAGCGTTTCGTCCGACGCATCGGTTCCACGCAAATCAACATGAGTGATCGAGCCGTCTGCGTTTCGCCGCAGGTTCTCAGTCAGTGCTTCGATTTTCGCAACCGCCTCGGCATCATCAGCTACCGCAACGACTTTCGCCGCCTCCGCTTTGGCAGGTGGCGTGACTGTAGCGGGTGTCGACGATCCACAACCGGTTAGAGCGACCAGTCCAATTGACAGGAAGATTTTCCGTGACAAGTGAGTTCTCCGTTAAATGATTGATGGATCGAGTGAGGCGCCCGGTGCAGGGCGTTCAAAGTGCAAGGCAGGTACGTTACTGACCAGCTTCGGCCAACACTAGCGGTTCGACTTCCCATCCAGCGCGATAATCTTTGTGGATCAGTGCGTCGGCTTCGGGGCAATTGGTCGCCTTCAATTCGGCGGCGTTCCAATCCAGCTTCTTTCCGGTTCGGTAGGCGACGTTGCCCAACAGCACCGATTCAGACAATGCACCGGAGTAATCAAAGTTGCACGTCGTCGGCGTGCCGTCTTTGCAAGCGGCGATCCACTCTGCGTGGTGCCCAATCGATTTCGGAATCGTTTGAGGCGGTGGCTGAAAGTCTGCGAACTTTTCTTTCGGAAACAATTTATAGTTGGTGTAGCTGGCAAATAGATTACCTTCGCTGCCCACAAACATCACGCCGCTGCCAGGAACTCGTTCGCCGGCGACTTCTTTGGGACATTGGTCGCCGTCGTACCACGTCAAGTCAACGGCCGCCAAATCACCTCGCTTCGGATACTTGTAACGAACGGTCAGACCGAGTGGGCAAGTTTCGGGATGGACCTCGGGGCCTTCGGCCTCGCAAGAAACCGGATGACGTAGATCTAACGCCCAGAACGGCAAATCCATGTAGTGACATCCCATATCGCCAAGTGTTCCCTGACCGAAATCCCACCAACGACGCCACTGCGCAGGATGATAACGACCGATTGCGAATGGGCGCTCGGGTGCTGGGCCAAGCCACAGATCCCAGTCAAGGTGCGCCGGTACGGGATCCCCCTTTTCCGGCCGATCACCGCCGCCCCATCCTTTGCCGACCCAAACGTGAACTTCGCCAACGTCACCGATCGCGCCGGACTTGACCAACTCGACCACGCGTCGGTAGTTGTCCTCGGCATGAATTTGGGTGCCCATTTGCGTCGCGACACCAGCCACCTTGGCAGCTTCGGCAATCATGCGTGCTTCGGCCACGGTGTGAGTCAACGGCTTTTCACAGTACACGTGCAACCCCGCTTGGATAGCTCGCATGGTGGCAGGTGCGTGATGATGGTCAGTCGTTCCGATCACGATTGCATCAGCGCGGTCAGATTCAGCCGCGATCATTTCGCGATAGTCGGCATAGGTTTTTGCGGTAGGAAACTTTGCCGAAACACGATCCAGATAATTCTTGTCGACATCGCACAAACCAACGATGTCTTCGCCTTCGACTCCCCTGATGTCTTCCGCGGCTCGATTGGCAGTACCAACACAAAGAATTTTCAGTTTCTGGTTTGCCGAGTTGGTCCCCTGTGCCTTGGTTTCGCTAAAGAAACCTCCGGCGATCGTGGCCGCCGTGGTCGATTGAATAAAACGGCGTCGATTGAGAGCATTCATGAATTTGCGTCCGGGTAACGTAGAGTTGGCCGTTGCGGGTAACGGCATTGTATTTAATGACTTAAAAGAATTGCTAGTCTTTTGTGACCGCGCTTCCCCACCAATCGGCATTGGGTTGCCAATCTGGATTCAACAATTCGGCATGCTGTCGTTCCAGCTTTGCTTTACCGACCGTGCGTGCGTTTTCAAAGCGTGCCTCCGACTTTGCTGGATCGAACCGAGGGTTAGACTCAGGAAACAACGCGCCAACGGATCTTAGCCAATCATCTAATTGCGCTGCCATTCGCTGGGTGCGAACCGAATGCGTCAACGCTAGATCGCTTGTCTCGGTCGGGTCTGCTTCCAAATTATAGAGTTCATTTCGCCCATCCTCGTAATAATGGATCAGCTTCCAATCGCCGTCTCGCAGCAACGAACTGGGCTCGCCGCCTTGGTTGTCGTATTGCGGGTAGTGCCAATACAGCGGGCGAGGTGAAATTGAACCGCCATCGAGCAGCGGAACCAGACTGACGCCATCGACGTGTTGGTCACGCTTGGCCGGCAACCCGCACAGTTCCATGATCGTAGGATAGAAGTCGGCACCGGTGACTGGCACATCGCAAGTCGATTCAGCTTTGATCTTGGCCGGAAAACAAATGTAATAGGGTTCTCGAACTCCGCCTTCCCATTGCCGTCCCTTTCCACCACGCAGCGGCAGATTACTGGTCGCGTAACCGTCACCCGACGAGACTCCGCCGTTGTCGCTGGTGAAAATCACGATGGTGTTCTCACTCAAACCATTTTTCTTGAGCGTTTCCATCACCATGCCGACGGCATCGTCCATCGTTTCGATCATGCCGGCATAAACTGGATTATCTTGGACTTGGCGAACCGGCAGCGTGCGATCCACTTTGAAACGCTGATCAACCGCAGGTTTCTCCGCTGCAATCCTTTGATACTTAGACCATCGATCGGGCGACGTTTGCAGTGGCCCGTGAACGGTATAGAACGACAACATCGCAAAGAACGGTTTGTCCTGATTGGATGCGATGAAGTCCGAAGTCTCGCGAGCAAGTCGCAGCGTCAACGATTCTCCGTCGGGGCCATTTTTCATTTCTGGATTTTTGTACGGTGCAAAGTATCCACCGGGCGGGCTGCCAGCGTGGTGACCACCGACGTTGATGTCGAAACCATGGTCGGTGGGCAACGAACCTTCGCCACCCAAGTGCCACTTGCCCGCAAAAAAGGTTTTGTAGCCGCCTTCTTTCATGGATTCGGCAAGTGTGATGTCATCCGCAGGAAGTGCATGCAGATAATCGGCAGGTAGCAGCCGGTCGCCACGCTTCCAATCCTTCCCTGATGCTGCACCGATCCACTGGGTGATTCCGTGACGTGCGGTGAACTTCCCCAATTGGATGCTGGCTCGCGACGGGCTGCATACTCGGCAGGTCGCGTAACCCTGGGTGAAACGCATTCCGCCGCGAGCGAGCGCGTCGATGTTCGGGCTTTGATAAAACGTGCTACCTTCAACTGATAAATCATGCAGCCCTAAATCGTCCGCCAAAATCATGACGACATTGGGGCGGTCGAGCGACGCAGCACGAGCGGCAAAGGCGGACAGCGTGACCAAACACAGGACGGCGAAGACGCGAGAGACGTGCATCATGGTTTCAAATTTTGGTTTCTGATTTGGCTATTGAGTCGCATTGGGATTGAAGATCAGCGAGTGGATTTCACTTGCGGCACGCTCGACGGCATCACGTTGGATGCGTTGACTGATGTGGTGGGACGATCGAGCAATCGCAGGATCCCGCAAGACGGCATCCAGTGTTTCGGCGAGATGCCGATCGTTTCTCAGCCAGCGTCCACAGTTTAACCGCTCGACACGTGCCGTGTTGTCAAACTGGTCGAACGCCATCGGCCGAATGATTTGCGGGACGCCGGCGGCAAAACATTGGGACGTCGTTCCAATCCCACCATGGTGAATGACCGCGGATGCAATAGGAAATAGATTCGCGAACGAGACGTAGCCGGTCGTCGCGACTTGAGGCGGCAATCGATCGGGGAAATTTTTTGTGTGAGTCGAAACCAACAGTCCGGGGCGATCCAGACGCTGGCAAGCAGCGACTGCCGCACTGAAGAATTTGCCACAGTGATGGTGAGCCGTGCCAGCGGTGAACACGATCGGACGGTTGCCCGGCAGACCAGACACGTCACCGGAAACCGCGTCATGAAGCGGAAACCCACAATGCACCAATCGGGGCGCAAACGATGCGGTTGCCGGTGCGTACCACTGCGGATACATGGCCAAAATACGATCGGGCGACAACCACCAATCGTGAATCACGCGACTGATCGGTGCCAGACCATGTTCGGCGCGAACTTGATTGACTTTACTCGCGATTATCGGATCGACCGCGATCTTGTCGGCCAACCAATACGCCGACCGAAGTAACCACTGCGGACGCCGCAACTCGAACGGCCAAGGAGTCATTCGTGGCGGATCATCAAATGTGCGTAGCATCGACGGCGCCAAATGAACATCGACCAGCGGCGTCGCCTGATCCACTTCGCGATGAATCCGCGACGCCAGGTCGAGCGGATGCGAAACAAGAATCGTTTCGCCCGGTACATGGTGGCGCCGAATGACCTTGGCGTGTCTTGGCAAAAAATCACCGGCAACTTCACGAAAGATAGCCCGCGCACCACGAATCGGCTTCCAGACGGCTGGATTGGACAGCAATTCGTCGAACCGAGCAGTATCGATGACGGGCTCGACGATCAGTCCAGCGTCTTCGGCAACTTTTGCGTAGGGCTCGGCGAGAGAGATGACGACTTCGAATCCACGACGTTTCAGTGCCGCGCCGATGGCGACCATTGGATTGACGTCGCCTCGTGAGCCCGGCGCGGACAGAATCGCTCGCATGCATTTCGCTCGTTAGCGATTGATTTCGTATTCAGTAATCTTTCGATAAGCCGTTGCTCGACTGATCCCCAACAACTTGGCCGCGTCGGGAACACTGCCCGCCGATCGTTCTAGCGCTTTGGTGATCAGCCTTCGTTCCCATTCGTCAATTCGCAGCGTATCGAGCTGGCTAAGACCAGCGTCACGCAAACCTAAATCGTCGACCTCGATGGTCGGTTCATCGGCCATCACGACCGCGCTGTCGATCACATTGCGAAGTTGCCGAACATTTCCCGGCCAGGCGTATTCGCATAATCGAGATCGCGCAGCGTCCGAAAGTTTTAGAGCAGCCCGGCCATGTTGGCGGCGGAAATGATCAAGAAAGTGATCGATCAAAATGTCAATGTCGTCGCCACGATCACGCAGCGGAGGCACCAGCAGCTCGAACACGCTCAAACGATAGAATAAGTCTTCGCGGAACTTCTTTTCACGAACGAACTCTGCCAAGTCGCGATTGGTCGCCGCTAAAACGCGTACATCGACCAGCACTTCCTCGGTCGCCCCGACCGGTAAGAAAGGATGTCCTTCGAGAATCCGCAATAGCTTGGCTTGCCCTTCGAGTGTCAACTCACCGATCTCGTCCAAGAACAGTGTTCCGGTATGCGATTGCTGGAACCAACCCACGTGATCATTGTCCGCGCCGGTGAACGAACCCTTTTTGTGTCCGAACAATTGGCTCTCGATCAGCTCGCTGGGAATCGCAGCGCAGTTGACCGTCAACATCGGCCGGCGCGAACGTTGGCTGGCGCGATGAACCGCGCGAGCAACCAATTCCTTGCCCGCGCCACTCTCGCCACGAATCAACACCGACCCGCTCGCGTTTCCCACTCGCTCGATCTTGGCCTTTAACTTCATCACCGACGGACTGGAACCAATGAAGTCATCGGAGTCCGCGTTGCGATCGGCGATGCGACGACTCTCGACTCGCAAGACATCATTTTCGATCGCGCGAGCTAAACCGACGGCCAAGAGTCGCCCAGCGGCGACGGACAACTCAAAGTGTCGTTCTTGAAATCGGGGCGTAGAACGGTACAGATGCAAGACGCCCAACTTTTGATCACCGTTATCGAGCGGCACATAGATCACATCGGACCAAGGGCCGTCGATCTTCAAGCCATCTAAATTGGGTCCATTCAGATCGGTTTGGGTTTCCTCGTTGATCAACAAAGCTTCGCCGTGCCGTACCACTCGCCGAACCAGCGCCCGACTGATTGAAACCGCGTCGGCTTGTTCGGGTGGGAAAACACGAAGCGGCTTCAACCGGCCGTCGCCAGTATCGAACGACACGGCAACAACGTCCGCATCGGTTCGGTCTCGCAGCAGTTCCAGAACCGTTTCGATGACTTCACTGGATCCCTCACTCTTCAGCAATTGCAGGCTAAGTGTGTACAAGTCGATCAGGTGGCCAGCCTTGGCAACGCCCTCGACCGGATCGTCCAGATCGTTTCGCCAGCTTCGCCGAGTCGGCGCATCCTGGACCATCGTTTGGGTGTGGATCGTCTCGTCATTGGAATCCATATCGGGCTCGACCAATTGCAGGTCCGTACTGCCGATCGAAACGACGGACTCGTCCAGCAGTCGAGCATGGTCAGTTTTTTGGCCATTCACGCGAGTCCCGTTTCGGCTGCTGGTGTCACGAAGGTGCCAATTACCGTCTTCGAAATAGACGACGGCGTGAAATCGCGAACTGACCGGATCACTCAACATGATCTCACAAGACGAACCTCGTCCGATATGCAACGGACGCGATCGATCCAGGGGAAACTGCTTCCCTTTCTCGGGACCACTGCGAACCGCTAAGTAGGCGACCATGAATCATTCTGGCTCATTTACGGGGACTGCGATGCTGCCAGCGACAATCTCGCGTTCGTCTCATTTTAAGGCGCGATCGAATTGCATGCGACCAGTGGTCGTGATTCCACGCCCTGGCGTGCTGCAATGGTTTTGGTGTTGGTTTTGACCGTCCTTTTGTTCAGGTTCGCGAATTTCGCACCTGCCCGTGATTACCATTGTTCGGTACGGTATTAGCTAATTGGTATTATCAATTGACGGGTACCGCAGCGTGCATGTGTCGTAACTTCGATCGGCAGCACTCTGGTTTTGACCACAATACGACTGAACGGGCCCTATGAAGCCGAACGCCACCACTGTCGACCTCTCCGCCGACACGATCGAGTCCGCCATCCGAGGGATGGGCATCGCGATTCCGAAGTTCCGAGCTGGTCATCTAGCGAGTGCCAATTTCGCCGACAAAATGTCGTGCACCACGTCAAGCCAGTCTCGAAAGGTCGCTGCGCTCTACCGGCGCACCGGAATCGAGCACAGGGGCAGTGTCTTGCTGGAAGAGAACCACGATTTAGAAATCGTCAACGAATTCTACCCACCGCTGATTTCGCCCGAAGATCGTGGCCCGACCACCCAACAACGAAGCGATCGATACGCTCTCGAAGCGCCTCAATTAGCGACTCAAGCGTCATTGAAAGCTCTGAAATCCAGCGGCACAACGGCAGATCAAATCACTCACCTGGTGACCGTTTCATGCACCGGATTTAGCGCCCCCGGCGTCGACATTGAATTGATCGATCGTTTAGGTTTACCGCCGACGACCCAGCGCGTTCAAGTTGGATTCATGGGATGCCACGGTGCCATCAACGGTCTGCGCGCCGCGTCCGGTTTGGTCGCAGCCTCGCCAGACGCCAACGTGCTGATGTGCAGTGTCGAACTTTGCAGCCTGCACTACCAATACGGATACGACCCCGATCGCATTGTTAGCGGAGCGTTGTTTGCTGATGGTGCAGCAGCCGTCGTGCTCAATCGCGCCCACACCGACGCCGCCCTTTCGGACGACACGAATGACTCGGCATTCGGGTCCATCGGATCCGTGGCTGCAACAGGTTCCTACTTGGTCGCCGACAGCCGGGATGCGATGACTTGGTTGATTGGCGACAACGGCTTTGAAATGACGCTGTCCGCCAAAGTCCCTGGGCTGATCGAAAAGTACCTAAAATCATTCATGGTGGATTGGCTTGCTGGCCAAGGCGAAACGATTGAATCGGTTCAGGGCTGGGCTGTTCATCCGGGCGGATCGCGAATCTTGACTGCGGCCGAAACTAGCTTGAAACTGGATGCCGACGCTCTCAGCGTTTCTCGCAAAGTTCTGTCGGATCACGGCAACATGTCATCAGCGACGATGCTGTTCATTTTGCAACGTTTCGCAGAACAGGGTCGCCCGAAACCATGGGTAATGCTGGGCTTTGGCCCTGGGCTTGAAATCGAGGTCGCACTGATCCGATAGGCGCTAGTTCGATAGACGTTGATTAATAGTTGCCTAGCTCGACGGCAGCCAGATCTTTCCGCCGTCGCTCGTGGATGCCTGCGTCGCGCCAACGCGTTTGGCTTTGATTCGAACATACGGGGGAATAAATTTGGCACGGTGGCCAAACGAGCCGACCTCGGCATCCGCTTTGGCGTGCAGCGGTTCAGTCAGATCCTCGATCACGAACCCAGATCGACACATCCCGCCGACGATCTCTTCCCATCGATGCAAGTATTCCACGGCTCCCGACTCTCGCAGTCGCTTTGTCGCGCTGCGGGTCACCGCGTGCGTCGAAGCAGGCGGAGCCGGAATCGGTTGGTTAGGTTGGCTGGACGATTTTGTTTGGCGATAGTAGGGATGCAGATTCGAATAGCCGCCGCTTGAATTTGGCTCGACTGAGCTTTGCAAACTGCCCGGCTGCTTGTGCTGGCTGATGTAGAGTGCTCCGGACCGCGAGACTCTTGCGACCTCAGCAAAAACGCGTGCGATGTTGGGCACATAACAAGTGCTGACTGGCTGGATCACAATGTCGAATTCACCGCCCGCGAACATCGACAAATCGTCCATCGAGGTCTCAAAAAGCCGCAACGAGTAGCCACGTTCGGCCGCCACGCGGCGGTCGAGTTCTAGCATCGCGCCGCTCAAATCAACCACCGTGACGTCAGCTCCGGCGGCCGCATAGAGCGAACTCTGGCGACCACCGCCTGCGGCCAAGCACAGCAAACGGCGGCCCTGGATCGACTTTCCCAACCAGCCGGCGGCATCGACCGTCCTTAGTGGATCTGCCAGCTCGCAGTCTTTCGCCGGCCGGCACAGCGGATCGCCAGCCGCCGCCATCGAGTCGTAAACCTTTCGGTTGGTTCGCAAATAGTCGTCAGACATCCCATAAACCGTTGTTCTGTAGTTGCAGCAATGAAGGTGAACGTCTGAGCGCTATTGAGAATTCCCGACGCCGATTTGCTGTGCATGTTGCCACCGGGTGTACCCAAAAAAATGTCGAAAAAAACGGCTTCATCCAGTTTTGACGACACGACAGGGAACTTTGGCCCTCGTTTGGGCATCACAACAGGGTCGAAAGCAATGACTGCTTTCCATTACCGCTATCATGCCAAGCCAGACGATGATTCTGAATAGCAGCCAAGCGGGCGGTGGGCGAGTCGGGAAACGCAACCTCGATCGAGCCCCAATTATTGACCCACGGTTTTAACGCGATGACATTCTCTCAAGCACACGTCGACCACCTACTGAGCGGCTATTTGGATGAAGCCCTCACATCCGACGAGCAAGCCGAGGTCGAAAACTGGCTTCGTACTGACCCGACGATCGGCGCACAATTGAACAAGCTTCGCGAAATGCGTAAGTCGCTTCGACTGATTGCTTCGATCGACCGTACGCATCAACTCGACAAAGGGTTTGCCGGCCGAGTCGTCGAAGCCGCTGTGGCTCGAGCCCGCGCCGAAGGACTAGCCGAAGACCATCCGTTGGTACGCGTTTCGGAACATCCCACGTCGCTGCATCAGCCCGGTGATTCGGTATCGTGGTTGCGGATGGCCGGCGTGATTGGCGGAATCGCCGCCAGCGTCGGAATCGCGGTCCTGGCTTTCGGTCCAGACGCTGATGACGCTGCCTTGAAGTCACCACCACCAACCCACGCGATCGCCAAGCTTGAACCGGCCAAGACTCCCGAAACGGTCGCGATGGATATCGCCATTTCGGATTCGATTCCGACGCACCCATCGGCAGCCCTCCAATCGCCCGATTTGATGACTGCCAACATTGCGGCCGCGACTGACCAATCGCCTGCGGTTACCCCGCGTGAACCATCAACAACTGGATCGATGCCAACGGGATCGCAATCGAATCTACTGCAAACCGACCTATCGCTGGCTAGCAATCTGCAATTGTCAAACTCGCCATTGATGGTCGTTAACATTCGCGAAACCGAACTAGGCCGCGCACGCGGTGCATTTCGAAAGTCGCTTCGATCCGCCGGCATCGCTCAGCTAGAGCCCCAAGACGTCCAAGCGTCTCTTCAAGATGCCGCGGTCAAGGCAGCGACCCAGGGCAATGCCGACGACCGAGTCTCGGTGATGTACCTGCGAACAACAGGAAAGAAATTCGACCAATTGCACGTCCAACTTTTGGCCGACGAACAGGGCATCGAGTCATTGCAATTGTCGGTGACGGACGACGTCAAGCTGCTGCAGAAGTTCCAGGACGCAGCAAACGAACCTCACGCGATCCGGCATTCAAATCTGGTTTGGCTGGCCAGCGATTCAGATGCGACCCAAGCGGTTTCTCGCGATTTGGGTAACTTGCAGTTCCTTCCGATGCCGGCTGGATCTGTCGGCGATTCGGGAAGCGACATCGACGTGCAAATCATCGTGCTGATCCGCTGACACACACGATGCGGCGAGATCGAGGCGAAACCTGCAAGCTCGAAATTCGTTCCCCGTCCGCAACTCTTGAGATCTCGCATGGCGACTCAAGTCGCAATGTGTGGCTAAGAAATCGATGCCCCGAAAGGGAGACACAGGAAAAGTTAGTACACAGCCGTTAAAATGTGACTTCGAAAACCTGTGCACCCCGTTTCGAGGCATCGGCTGCCTCTAAAGTAATCAAACACAGAGCTTTGACGAGACCCTAACCAACCCGGGGCAGGACAATCTCGAGAGTTTTTCGTAAAGCCGCGCCGCTTGCACGAATCCCCTGAACTTCTTTGGGCCAAAGATCAATTTCCAAACGATCAATCACGCCCTTTCTTCCCACCACAGTGGGTACTGATAACGCGACGTCACGAATGCCATAGCAGCCTGATTGGACGCTGCTGACGGGCAGAATCTTGTGCTGGTCCAGGACAATTGCGTCGATGACGTCACGAATCGCAATCCCGACGGCAAAACCAGCGCCGCCCTTTCGCTTGATCACTTCGGCACCACTGCCGCGTGTTCGCGTGAACAGTTGGTTGGCCAAATTGGCGTTCCAACCTGGATACTTGTCCAGCGGCAAACCGGCGATTGTCGCGCTACTCCAGATCGGCACCATCGAATCCCCGTGCTCGCCAAGGATCAGTGCTTTGGTTTGAGTAGGCGGCGCTTTCAGTTCGGCTGCGATCAACGAACAGAACCGGATCGTGTCCAACTGTGTTCCCAACCCGATCA
This sequence comes from Rubripirellula reticaptiva, assembly GCF_007860175.1. Taxonomy (NCBI): domain Bacteria; kingdom Pseudomonadati; phylum Planctomycetota; class Planctomycetia; order Pirellulales; family Pirellulaceae; genus Rubripirellula; species Rubripirellula reticaptiva. The sequence continues at coordinate 1,511,764 of NZ_SJPX01000002.1, forward strand.
CTTGGTTGACGGGCAACCCAAGCGTTTGGGCAGCAACGTAAGTCAGAATATCAACAGGATTGCTGACCACCAATACGATCGCCGAGGGCTTAGGACCAGCCGCTTTGACGTCACGCAAGATTTGCACGAACAAGTCCGTGTTGCGATTGATCAAGTCCAAACGCGACTCGTCCGGCTTGCGTCGCAGTCCCGCCGTGATGCAGATCACATCGCTGGAAGGAATGTGTTCATAGCCGCCGCCCGAGATCACTTGATCAGCGACACTGGGGCTGCCGTGTTGTAAGTCGAGCGCTTGCCCAACAGCCATTTCTTGGTTGACGTCCAGCAACGCAATCTCGCTGGCGATGCCGCCACACTGCAGCGCGTAGGCCGCACAAGAGCCAACCAATCCGCCGGCGCCGATGATGGATACTTTCATGATTTCAAATCGTGTTGGGAGTAGATCGTTGAGGTGCTGAATACCAGCGGCGATGTCTGCCAAGGCGTTGGCGACGACCGCGCGGCGTTTTCCAGTTGCGAATAGAGTTTGCGGTTACGAATACAGTTCGTTTGCCGCCTAGTTTTGGCGCATTTGACGCATCACTTCATCAGTGATCGCTTTGACTAGCGCTTCTTCGGTGACGCCTGCTGGCATGCCATTCTTGGCACCCACATCAGCCGACGGCTTCAGTGACGGCGGTGCAGGGAAGGCACGACGAGCAACGCCCGAATCGGCCCACGAATCGCGGAAGATATCGTTTGCACAGATGTCACAGTTTTCATACTCAGGCGTATTGCGTGGATCCTTGTAGCCCCACTGTTCCTTCAGGTCCAACAACTCTTGTGACTTCTCGCCACTGAGGTAAGAGACCCCACCTAGTTGCTTGGCAAGAATCAGCATGCGGCAATAAGCGTCAAGAATCTCAGTCCACCAATATGCTTGTTCAACCGTTTCGCCGTAACTGACCGTACCGTGATTGGCGAGGATCATGACGTTAGTGCGATTGACGAATGGAATGATCGTATCAGCAAAGCTCTGCCCGCCTGGTGTTTCGTACTTGGTGATCGGCACGTCACCCAGGAATACTTCAACTTCGGGAAGGATGCACTGTGGAATCGGCTCGCGAGCGATCGCGAAAGCAGTTGCGTGCGGCGGGTGGCAGTGCACGACACTCTTGATGTCTTCGCGTTGGCGATAGATTTCTAGGTGCAAAAGAGCTTCGCTTGACCGTTTCTTGCGACCCGACAATTGCTTGCCAGTCATGTCGACGAGCGAAATATCGTCAGGCGTCAAAAACCCTTTACAGTGCAATGTCGGCGTGCAAAGTACTTCGTTTTCGCTAACCCGAACGGTGATGTTGCCATCGTTAGCCGCAGCGAATTGACGGTCGTAGATGCGACGACCGATGTCGCACATGTCTTGCTTGATCTTATGAAGGTTTTGCATATCAGTTTTTTCGTTTGAGTATCTGACTAAGGGTTCTTTTTCGCTTGGCGTCAATCCAAGTCCACTTCATCCAGTAACGCCACGATGGACGCATCAATCGGTTTCACATCCGGCCGAAACGGCTGCGCCGCTTCCGGGCCTTCTGCGATCGCCACCAAGTCTCCAATACCGGTGCCGCATAAATCCCAAGCAACGACAGTTTCGCCACCAAGCGGAAACGTGTCGATTTGTTCAATCGACTCTACCACTTCAACACAACGAAGCTTCGCACCAGCCATGGCTGGATGAGCTTTCGACAATGTCACCGATCCAATCGTTCGGGCCATTTTCATTTGCTCACGCTCCTAAATCGAGTGATCGCTGATATCACGTTCACCGCTGCGATCAAATTCAATCGTTTCATATCCAAAACCCACACCTGAGGATCAACTTCGCGTCCAAAACGATTGACATCATCGAGAGAACCGATCATGACCGCTCGCTTTCCACTGCCGAACTGACTGGCAACTTCAAGCGCCGGTGCATCGCTTAGCACCACGCTGGCCGCAGCCAAATTGATACCGCGACGGACCAACTGTGCCTCGACGGATTCCGCCCTTTGATGGTCGGAATCCATGATTTTGACAGAGCAGGATGGCTTGCCGATCGATTCCTGGGTGATGACCGCGTCACGCGTGATCGTGATGTTTCGTTGTTTTGCCTCGTCCTTTGCCGCCGGTGTCACAATGGCTCTTGCAGCAATCGTGATCGTGGCACCAACCGCGTACTGTCCAATCGTCTTGGCGTCAATGATTTTGGATTCAACCACAACGGATTGACTCGCTTTCAACCGCGCAATCACCTCGCCGACGATCCGAGCCAAGACGGCTGAATCGATCGCAGAGAGAATCGTAGGGTTGGGTCGGGTCGGCATTGCGGGCTAGTCCAAAATTCCCATCACAGTCCAACGGGCAGGTGTATCTATATTTTTTGTAAATTCGCGTGCAAGTGTCCCGTCGCTGGTCAACATCACGCGGTCACCGCGTCGACACCCCAGCACGTCCAGAGCAATCAAGGGTGGTCCGTCGGGCATCTCGTTCAAGAGCAACAACTGGACAATCACCAAACGTTGACCTTGAAGACTTTTATCTTTGACGGTCGCACGAGTTGATCCTAGGACGCGGGCAGTTTGCATCGGGTTAGACCACTCGCAATTCGTCAATCATGCTGCAGCGGCGTTCCCGAGTGAACGTGTTGGGCGTTGTGACGCCTTCGCCCGTCGGACCGGCAATCGAAAAGGACAGATAGCCTTCGCCACCAAGGCCCAGCGACGCCATGCAAGGACCATTTTTGACGTACAGCGTTGTGTCCAATTCGCGTCCCATCTTCGTCATGTTGTGAACGTTGCGAGAGTGGATGATGGCGGTGTGCCGGAATCCGTGCTCGTAATGTTTCGCAAGTGCGATCGCATGATCAACGTCACGAGCACGCACGAATGGAATAAAAGGCATCATTTGCTCGACGGTAACGAACGGATGATGCTCGTCCGTTTCGCCGAACAACAATTCAGTTCCCTCGGGAACACTGACGCCGGCTGCCTGGGCCAGAACGGACGCGTCGCGTCCGATGTAGTCTTTGCAAGCTGCATCGTGTTGGTCGTCGCCGACTTTTACGATCGCCTTGCTGGTCAGATTTGAAATTTGAATTGCATCAAGCTGAACGGCACCCGCACGTCGCATGGCAGCCATCATCGCGTCGAAAACACTGTCGACGACAAAAACTTCCTTTTCTGCGATGCACAGCAAGTTGTTATCATACGCACCGCCCTGAATGATGCAGCGTGCGGCATTGTCCAAATCGGCCGTTTCGTCGACAACCACAGGCGGGTTGCCAGGTCCAGCAACGATGGCTCGCTTGCCGCTGTTCAGTGCCGCGCGTCCAACTGCAGGTCCACCCGTCACACAGATCAGCGAGACTTGGCGATGCTTGAACAGAGCTTCGGCTGTTTCGAGAGTCGGTTCGGCGATCACACAAATCAGATTGTCGATGCCAACTTCGGCAGCGATGGCTTCATTGAATCGTCGCACGCCTTCGGTTGCCACGCCTTTACCCGATGGATGCGGGTTGACCACAACCGTGTTGCCACCGGCCAACATGCTGACGGCGTTGCCGGTGATCGTTGGCAAGCTATGAGTCACCGGCGTGATTGCACCAATCACACCAAACGGTGCTCGTTCGATGATCGCCAAACCGTGGTCGCCGCTGTAACACTTGGTTTCCAAGAACTCAGTCCCAGGTGACATTTCACCAAGAGCTCGCAGCTTTTCAATTTTGTGTTCCGGGCGACCGATCTTGGTTTCGGCCATTTCCATCAACCCGAGTTCTTCGCAATTCTCGATCGAAATGCGGCGAATGATGTCGATGACTTGTTTCCGAGTCGCCATCGACCGAGTGCGAAATTCTTCGAACGCAGCACGAGCAGCCGTGACCGCCGAGTCCGCATCATAGAAGACTCCGTTCTTGCCACCGGCCTGGGACGAAGCCCCATTGGACTTGGGCATCGGGCCAACTTCGGCCAAGACTTGAGCGACAACGCTGCGAATGGTGTTTTCGTCGAAATGCATAGGATGAGATACGTTGTTGGTTTATAGGAATCAGGAAATAGATTTTGCGGGCAAGCAAGCAATCCGGGATCGCTTGCACTGCGAAGTCAAGAAGACCTAACTTCCATTTCTGTCGTAGACGTTTCGTTTTTCAATGTGAACGCTATCAACGATGCCGATCACGACCGCATCGATAGGTAGCTCTTTCGTTTCCGGTGTCAGGCGAGCACTGCTGCCTTGGCACACCAACACATAATCGCCTTCACCGCTTCCGAGTGTGTCGACGGCAATGAACGTTCGTCCGGTCGAAACCATTGACGCACGTTTTTTGTCTTCCAGTCGGTAGGGTTCAACGACCAGCAATTTATGGCCGGTCATGGATCCGACTTTTTGCGTCGCGACAACCGAACCGGTAACTTTGGCAATGAACATTGAGGGAGTGCCTAAGCAGATTTATCGGTTTCTTGCAAAAGCTCGACACATTGCCGGGCGACGACCAGTTCTTCGTTGGTTGGGATCACCCACAATTCAGTCCGGCTATCGCCAGCGTGAAATGAACCTTCACCCTTGATCTTCTTGTTGGCTTCGCCATCGGCGACAATGCCAAGCTCTTCCAAGCCCGCCACAATCGCAGCTCGCGTTTCCTTGCCCTTTTCACCGATTCCGCCGGTGAACACGATGGCATCGACCCCACCCATCGCGACAATCATTCCGCCCATGTGACGACGAACTTCTTCGACAAACACATCCAGAGCGAGTTGTGATTTTTCGTCGCCATTGGCAGCGGCGAGTTCCAAATCTCGCATATCGCCACTCTTATCACTGAGCCCAAGTAAGCCGCCTTCGCTGGCGAGTTTCCCCAACACTTCGTCGAGTGTTAACCCAGTTTTTTCGATAATCAACGGCAACGCGAACGGATCAAAGTCACCGACGCGATTGTTCTGCGGCAAACCGGTTTGCGGCGTCATGCCCATCGTCGTCATCACACTTTCACCGCCAACAATCGCGGTCAACGAACTGCTGCCGCCAAGGTGACAAGAGATCACGCGTGCATCGCTGCGTCCCAACACTTCGGCCACGCGGCCGGCAATGAATCGGTGCGAGGCGCCGTGAAAGCCATATCGACGAATATGTAGTCCGTCCGCCCAAGCACGCGGGATCGCGTATTCCCGTCGCGACGAAGGAATCGTGCGATGAAAGTTGGTTTCAAAGGCTGCCACCAACGGCAGATCAGGGAACCGCTCTCGCAACAACTTCATTGCGGCGATGTAGGGTGGATTGTGGGCCGGTGCAGCAGCGTTCATTTCCGTCATTGCCGCAAGCACATCGTCATCCACAACGAACACACCCGACAATCGACCACCGTGAACCGCTTTGAATCCAATCGCTACGATCTCCGATGCATCCTTTAGGGCACCGTGATCTGGATCGGTCAACTGTTCCAAACAAGCCGACACTGCCAAACCATGGTCTGGCACCGACATCGAACGTTCGTCTTTCCAGTCACCGATTTCGACCTCGCAGTGACTGACTTCTTCGCCAATTCGATCGACTGCACCTCGAGCCAAACATTGCCCGTTGGACATATCGAACAAACGATACTTGAAGCTGGTCGATCCTAGGTTCGCTACAAGAACAAGCACTGACTTAACACTTTTCAGCTGGAGAAAGGTACAGGACGAAAGGCCAGCGGCCGAGCAATTCTGCGTTACGGTTTGGGTGCCAACCATGACACCGCCGAACGTTTGACAAGGCCGTCTACAGCACGCGTTTTACGACAACAATGCCGCAGCCAAGCCTTCGGCTGGACGCGGGATGATGTGGCTGCCAACCAGTTCACCTACTTGTGCCGCAGCTGCGGCACCCGCTTCGACTGCAGCACGAACACTGCCGACATCACCACTGACGACGGTCGTCACGTAGGCGCCACCGATGTCAATTCGCTTGACGATTTTGACGTTGGCGGCTTTGGCCATTGCGTCGGTCGCTTCGATCAGGGGCAACAAACCTTTGGTTTCAATCAATCCGATTGCATCATTCATGAGAGAGCTTCTTCGCTGAGTTGATAGTGGAAAAATAGGTCACAGCAGTCGACGGTGCGACTACTTTTTGGCGGTAGGGAACTTCAAAATGGAAGCCACGTCTTCGTGGGGACGAGCGATTACCTGAACGCTGGCAACTTCGCCGACGCGTCCAGCAGCCGCAGCACCCGCATCAACTGCGGCTTTGACCGCGGCGACATCACCGGTCACGAATGCGCTACACAAGCCGCTGCCGACCTTGTCCCAGCCCATGAATTGAACGTTTGCTGCTTTCATCATTGCGTCACATGCTTCGACCAAGGCGATGAAGCCTTTGGTTTCAATCATGCCGAGCGCTTCGCTAACTTTTGCCATCGTTAAAACTGCCTTATTGGAAAGGGAAAGAGGTCTCGGTTATCAGATATCAAGGTTCTAAAATCTCTGGTCCAGTGTCACTGATCTAAAACCACTGACTTGGGACGCAGGGTTCGGCTAACGTCCGATGCAGGATCTCTCCCAAACATCAAACGCCTTTCACCGGGTACTTACTTTTTCTCGCAGCCGCAGCCGCCTTTTTTCAAAGTCACTTCGGTTGCGGTGTCCAAGTTGCAAGCGTTGCCTTCATCGGTGTCGATGTGGACTTCCAACTTGGCTGCTTCGTCGGCGCGAACCAAAACGTCTTCGAAGGTGACGCTGCAATCCGGGCTAACAATTTTTAGTTTCATCATGTCACCGTTCTGAACACCGTAATGATCGCAGTCGGCAAAATTCATGTGAACGTGACGAGCGGCGCGAATGACGCCTTGAGTCAGTTGCACACTGCCAGCCGGTCCGACCAGAACGCATCCGGGCGTGCCATCAATCTTGCCGCTGTGGCGGACGGGTGCGTCGATGCCCAGCGAGATCGAATCTGTCAGTGCCAATTCAACTTGGCTGAATGGACGAGTGGGGCCTAGGACGCGAACGCTGCCGAGCATGCGCCGACGTGGACCGACAACCATCACGGTTTGTTCGGCGGCGTAGAAGCCGTCTTGATAGAGGTCTTTTTCGGGTTTGAGCACCGAACCGGCACCAAACAGAATCTCGACATGTTCGTCGGTCAAGTGACAGTGGCGCGCTGAAATGCTGACACGCAAATTTGGCTTGCCATCGATCCAGCCAGGCGGGTTCGCGGCGCCACGTGCCGCAACAGGCGTGGACGCAGGACCACCGGATTGGCGAATCGCGTTTCGGACTAGCTGCTCGATTACACTTCGATCGATCGTAGATGCAGTCATATTTTTGTATGAGCCTTTAAAAATTGCTCGCTTAGATTTTTGATTCCGAGGCGGAAGCCAAGACTAGTTTGACGTCCGCAAATTCAAGATGCTCTTTCCAACTGTTTTCAATGCCCTCGTCGGATACGACCGTGTCTACTTCCTGTAATCCGCACAACCGACTCAGGCTGACCTTTCCGAACTTGGTGCTGTCTGCGACCACAATCGTTTGATCGGCCGACTCTAGCATCGCCTTCTCGCTCTCGACCAACATCATGTTGCTGTTGAAGAAACCACGTTCGGTGATTCCTGCAACCGACAAAAACACTTTTCCAACATTGATGCTTCGCAGCATCGAATCGGCCATCGGCCCAATCGTGACCGCCGTTCGCCCCCGCACGCATCCGCCAATCATCACCAAATCAATGGAGTCGCTGGTCGATAACAAGTGGGCGACCGGCAGGCTGTTGGTGACGACCTGCAGAGGTCGATTCACCAAGTGACGTGCCAGCTCGTAGGTCGTACTTCCGCCGCCAAGCAAAATCGTGTCATGGTCTTCGATCATCGCCGCGGCCAATTCGCCAATCGCCACTTTGGCCGGCCACGAATCGTCGCGTCGGTTTTCGAAGATCTGCATCGTGTCCGGCTCACCGGTCCAAAATGCGCCGCCATGCGTTCGCCTTGCCTGACCCTCTTTTTCAAGCTGCTCTAAGTCTCGTCGGATCGTCGATTCGCTAACCTCTAGCGCCGCTGCCAGCTCGCCAAGCGATGCAAAACCGCGTGCTTGAACCATCTCTCGCAGCCGCTCGCGACGCGTTTCGCTCGTTAATTGGCCAGCCACAGGGGACCTCCTAGGTCATCAACTTTCGACTGCTGACAGTTTTCTCTCACGAGTGACAGAAAGCAATCACCCGAACCAGGATTTGAGAGATTTTCTTCAAATTTTCGTTTGTTGCCCGCAATCGACCCACGCACATGGGGCAGGTACGCTAATTTCGACGTGACGAACTCCCAAATCTCGAGGGCGAAAAAGAGGCATCAATGACGGTATTGAACGGAAAGCGGGCGATTGTCACCGGTTCATCACGAGGAATCGGGCGAGGAATTGCCCTGCAATTGGCTGCCCAAGGCGCCGAAGTCATCATTAATTTTCGCAGCCACCCGGACGAAGCGGCAGACGTGGTTGCCCAGTGCGAAGCGGTCGGTGGAAAAGCTCACATGATCGCGGCCGATCTTGGCATTCAATCCGAAGTCGAGCGTTTGGTGGCCGAATCGGCAGACTTGATGGGGGGACTGGATATCGTCGTCAGCAATGCCGCTTACAGCGATCGCCACTTGATGCTGGAATCGGATTTGAATGAATTCCACAAGACGATCGACATCAGCATGTGGGGCGCGTTTTATCTGGTGCGAAGCAGCGCCAGATTGATGGTCGAAGCAGAAAACGGCGGCAACATCGTTGTCATCAGCAGCCCCCACGCTCACATGGCGATCCCCGGCGCGATGGCCTACAACATGGCCAAAGCCGCGAACGACCAAATGGGAAAAACCGCCGCCTGCGAACTGGCCCAGCACGGCATTCGCGTCAACATCATTCACCCAGGCTGGACGGACACTCCCGGCGAACGAAAGTTCTTTTCCGAAGAAACGCTGGCAACCGAAGCTGCAAAGCTGCCACTCGGACGACTTGGTGCTGCCGAAGAAATTGGCCGTGGCGTGGTGTTCCTTTGCGATCCGGCCAGCCAGTACATTACTGGCAGCACATTGACCATCGACGGCGGAATTCAATTGCCGTGGCGAGAAATGTATCGCACAAAAGAGAGGCCATCGGGCGTTTCTTGACCCACTTTCAATGTTTTCTAAAACTACTTCAACGCGTGGCGCAATGCGACGCGCGTCGGAGTTTTTCAATACGAGGCCGAACCTTGCAAAGCAGCAGTTGGCCTACACAACGCCTTAATGAACGCGGAACGAAGGTTGAATGATGGAATCTTGGCCTCTTGGTGTATTTGCCTCGGTCGACGCCGGCCTCGGCGTCGCTTGGAATGTGATCTCGGAATTGAAAGTTCCCACGATACAGCTCCATGCACCCAATCCTGACAAACGAAACACGGCATCAGCGCAATCGCTTGCCGACCAATTGGCCGACATGGGCGTTCGCTGCACGGCGGTTTTTGGTGGGTTTGACGGCGAAAGCTATGCAGACATCCCAACGGTTGTGAAGACGATCGGCTTGGTCCCTGAATCAACACGTCCAGCGCGACTGCAGGAGATGAAAGACATCTCCGACTTCACGAAAGCACTCGGCTGCGACGCGATCGCACTGCACCTTGGCTTTGTCCCCGAAGGCCCTTCGGCCGATGGCTACGACGGCATCGTCGCTGTGACTCGCGACCTTTGTGACCACGCCGCTGCGAACGACCAGTTCCTGCACTTGGAAACCGGCCAAGAAACGGCGGACGGCCTGCTAGAGTTCATTCATCATGTCGACCGAGCCAACTTGAAGATCAACTTCGACCCGGCCAACATGATTTTGTATGGAACCGGCGAACCCATCGAAGCATTGCGAAAAGTCGCCAAGCACGTCCGCAGCATCCATTGCAAAGACGGCACCTGGAGCGACCAACCCGGCGTGACTTGGGGCAAGGAAGTGCCGCTGGGGCAGGGCGACGTCAACATGGAATCGTACCTTCGAACCCTCCGGGAAATTGGGTACGAAGGACCACTAACGATTGAACGCGAGATCCCTCAGGACCCCGCGCGACAGAAAGCCGAAATAGGTGCAGCAATCGAACTGCTGACCAAACTCAGACAGCAAACCTTGGCTTGATTGCTACGGCGTGGTGATCTTCACGTCATCGACCAGGGCTTCGCGGTTGACCGCCAACCGCAACCGTCGTTTGGTCGGGTGACCGATGCCGGGCGACGAAAAATGGCCGACGTTCGCCCCGTCGATCGAGACGGTCATGGTGTCACCAGCGACCGCAACGGAAAGCTGGTGCCACGCATCGGCGTCTAGCTTAACCGGCACTGTTTTCGTGTCTGCTTTGATCGCTTTCTTGTCCGCTTCGGTGGTCTCATTGGCTAGCCGCCGTGTGCGGATTCCCAAATCCATTCGGCCAGTTTTCAGGTCCGTCATTTCGACGCGATTGAGCCGAACTTTGGCCATGCAAATGTGGCCCGCATGAACAGACTTCTCGTTCATGTCGGCGATGTTGATGCCCAGATCATCCTTGGGCCCAATCTTAAAACGCAGTGAAATGGTGGCATCGCGAAACTCAACATCTTGAGTCACTGAAACACCGTGATCGGCTTCGGCATGCTTAACGATAAAAATTGCGCCATCGACCAAATCGACTTGCTTGTTTCCTTTGGCGCGACTCTTACTGTTGGTCCCCCAGCCATTGCCGACTTCTTCGAGTTCTGGCTTCGATTCGGTACGCTCAAAGTCGTCTGAAAACAAGACCTTGGACTCCGGCGTATCAGCATGCAACGACGAAACAAACGTGGCACTAGACAGACACACAAGAGCCGCGCAGCGGGAAACACGTTTCATAGAACAATTCCGTAAGAGAGAGAAACAGAGCTTGTCGATCAACCGATTTCGCCGCGATCACCCGTCACACCGGCGGCAATGTCAGCGGCAAAGCACTCGATCAATGTCGCCTGATTAGCGCTACGATCGACTTCGCGGAGGGCGCGGACGGATCGGTCCACGCGAGCCAGTATGATCGGCGAGACCGTGTTTTGGTGGGCACCAGATCTCATTTTCCGGCGAAAATGCTGGACCGACATGGCAAAGACGTCTCGCATTGCACCACGACGCTTGCCTGCATCTTTGCCAACACCGTCGACGTGAGTCGTGATGATCCGCGCCAAAGTGGCGGGGTCTGGGTAGTCCGCATCCAGTTGCCCAGCCAGCGCGCTGCGCAGGCTGTCGGATTCGCCACTGAGTAATCTCAAGGCGACTTCGACATCACCGCCGGCGACATCCATTGCGTTTTCAATCGCTTCATCGCTGGCCTCGACGCCGTGAACCTGGCGCAGCAGTTTCGCAGCATCCTGGTTCGATAGTGGACCGAGCCGAAGAATTTGACAGCGTGACCGAATCGTCGGCAATTGACGCTGTTCGCTGGTGCCGACCAGCATCACGACAGCACCGGACGGGGGTTCTTCGAGCGTCTTCAAAAGGCAATTCGCGCCTTCTTCATTCAAGAAATCAGCATCCTCGAGAATCGCAACTTTGCGTTTGCCAACCATCGGACGCAGCCGAATGTCGCGGCAAAAACCTTCTTGCATCCGATTCTCGCGTGAACCGATCAACAGTTCGACCGGAATCAAACTCTTGTCATCTGGCTTGCAGACCCTGACCACGTCTGGGTGCGTGCCCGCGTTGACCTGCAAGCACGACGGGCAAACACCGCAGGGTGACATTAGGCGTGGGTCGGACCGCTGGCACAGCAGTGTTCTAGCCAGCACGTTGGCTACCGTTCGCTTGCCGATCCCCGGTGATCCTACCAGCAAGAAGCTGCCGCCAAGACGGTTTTGCTTGATCGCAGCGGCGAACCAACGTTGGGCTTTGTCGTGGCCGATTAACGTTGACCAATTTGTCATCTCGGCCGTCATGACGATGGAGGACTAACCGCGTCGACAGGGACAACGGGCTTGGAGCCCTGTTCGATGTTGCCAATTTTCTGGATTCGAACAGCGTGCCGGCCACCATCGAATTCGGTGTTCAACCACATTCGAATCAGATCGTCGATTGGGCGATCACCGATCATGTCACCTGGTAAGCACAGGATGTTAACGTCGTTGTGCCGGCGACTAATTTCGACCATGACTTCGTCATAGCACGACGCGGCGCGGACGCCGGCAAACTTGTTTGCGGCGATCGACATACCGATCCCCGTGCCGCAAATCAAAATACCTCGATCAACGTCGCCATGACTGACTTGCTGGGCAACGGCCTGGGCAATGTCGGGATAGTCCACAGCGGCATCGCCGTGGGTTCCCACGTCGATGACCGGAAAACCTGCCGCAGTCAGATTCTGAACCAAGCGGTCTTTAATTTTGACGCCGCGGTGGTCGCTGCCGATTGCAATTTTTAACACGACGCCCTCCATCTTTATGCCTGGTCAGTTGTTGAATCGGATTCGGGATCGCTCGAGCCAATCGCTTGAGGGAAAAAATCGTCGCCCAAAGCTTCCGCCCACGCTTGCAGTTCACCTTCGATCTGGTCAGCACAGGCTTCATAGACGTCCACAGGCATCCCGACCGGATCCCCGATGTCGCCCCCATCACGTCGCAGCGTGAAGACTCGATCGTGCAATCCTGGCCATGCCGCCAAGATCGCTGCACGGTGGCCTCGCGTCATCGTCAGCACCAGGTCAGCAACTCCCATCACCGATTCATCGAGCGTCCGACTGCTATGCCCGGTCAAATCCAGTCCACGGTTGCCCATCACCTCGATCGCTTGGGGCGTGGCACCGCAACCGGGATTGGCCGCGACGCCGGCCGACAAGACCCGCACAGCGTCTTCACAGCCATATTTCTTGCTCATTTGGTCGCGCAGCAATGTTTCTGCCATCGGGCTGCGGCACGTATTTCCGGTACAGACCAGAGCGATCACTGGTTTAACGAATTGATTCATGGCGGCTCGTTCGATGACGCCCTCGCGAAGGATTTCCATTTGATTGCCCTGAACGCGGGCGACCGTTGAAGCTCCACCATAACGGGTTGGACCGTCGTCGAGCAGCAGTGGAATTAAATCTCCGAGTTGCTGCTGAACTTGATCCGCCGTGGTAGCGACAGGTTGACCAGTCAGATTGGCGCTAGTCAACAACAAAGGAGCCGACAAAAAACGGTGAATATGCGTGATCACGCGGTGATTAACGACCCGAAAACCGACACAGCCAAACTCACCCCGAATGCGATCCTGAACCCCTTGGGGTAGCTGAGTCACCGCCGAATGGGGTGAATTGCAGGGAATCACCAGCGTCAACGGCCCCGGCCAGCATCGCGACGCTAACCGCCGCGCAAGCGGGCTGGTGCCGCAGTAGAAATCCTCGGCTGACTCGCGACTGCCCACAGAAATCGCGATCGGCATCCAATTGGCTCGGCCCTTGATCTCGCAAAGCCGCTCGACCGCACGCTCGGACAGGGCGCTGGCTGCAAGTCCGTAAACCGTATCAGTTGGGACTCCGACAACCTCGCCCTCGACGAGAGCTTGAACCGACCGATGAACGATGTCGCGCGGGTCATCCGTCGCTCGGAGGTCCAGGATTATTGACATCGAAAAAGGATTCTGACCTTACGGCCAACCATCGGGTAAAATTCAAAGGCAAGAATCATTGTAATTCTCTCGCAATCGCCTTCACAAGTCGGCCAGCAACTTGATGCCCCCCCCTACGTCGACTCGAATCACGTTCGAGCCCGTCAATCGCAGACATTTCGTACGTCAGTCCCTCGAAATGGCCTCGACCGGAATCGCCGCAATTTCGCTAGCCGGAACATCCGGGTGTGTTCCCGTCACCGATAGCGACGTGCCCGATCTGGTCTGGGGACGCCGCGGTTTAAGTTCGGGCAGGTTCTTAAAACCCCGCGCGATCACGATCGACGACGCGGACCAGTTGTACATTGTCGACACAACCGGACGGATCCAGGTGTTTGACACCGACGGGAACTTTCTGCGTTTTTGGGAAACCCCAAAAACCGCCAACGGACGCCCGACGGGAATGTCATTCCAACCGGCGTCAGCTAGCCCTAGCGGACAATCGCGACTATTGGTTGCTGACACTCATTACTATCGAATGTTGGCTTACACACCCGACGGCAAATTGCTTGCTGACCAACAAATCGGTGGAACCGCCGGCCATTTGCCGGGTGAATTTGCATTTGTTACCGATGCGGTCAGCGACAGCCAGGGATGCGTCTACATCGGCGAATACAACGCGTCAGATCGGATCCAGAAATTCGATCCCGACGGAATATTCATGACCCAGTGGGGCGGCACCGGCGACACGCCGGGCACGTTCGTTCGTCCGCAAAGCCTGATCATTCGCGACGACGTGATGTGGGTGGCCGACGCGTGCAACCACCGCATTCAGCGATTCGATTTGAGCGAAGAAACGCCGCGACTGATCGACGTTTGGGGTGGACCGGGAACCCAACCGGGCCAGTACTATTATCCGTACGATTTGGCGTTGGCTAGCGACGGCAGCCTGCTGGTGGTCGAGTACAAGAACAACCGAGTCCAACGTCTATCGCCCGACGGAAAACCGATCGCCATGTGGGGCGGCCCTGGGTTCGAGCCCGGGATGCTGAACCAGCCCTGGGGCATCGTTGTCGACTCGCAGGACCGCGTCCACATTTTGGACAGCAACAATCACCGAGTTCAACGCATCCATTTGCCCGCATAAATCGCAGATTTGGCCGTTTTCCCCCATCCGTGACCAGACGTGTCATGGACGTCACGCATATTAAAAGTGTCAGACCAAGACACTTTTGAAACAATTTTCCGGGGGGAAAACAAATGAACCGAATTCTTCAACAAGCGATGAACGACTGCGAAAATTACGTCATTGAAATGGATTACGAAGATGCCAAGGGCAACCGCACGCACCGCGTTGTCAGCCCAATCCGATTGATGGGCAGCTACCGATTCTTGGGGCTATGCCTGTGTCGCGAACAGCCTCGCCAGTTCCAACTTTCACGCTGTCGCAACATCCGTTTGGTGGCTGCCGAAAACGTCATGATGCCGGTCCCAATGGGGGCCGGATCATGCGAGCTGAACTAAGATTGCATCAGACCGACAACTGCACCAATTCTTTCGGTGGGTTGTGGGCCGCTTCGATCGCCTTGCGTTCCAGGTCGGGCGACACGAGCTTATAAAACACATCGCGCTGGCGAGCTTCGAAACCGAGTTCTTCGATCGCCGCGCGAATCTGGTCGAGCGACAGGTAATGAACCGTGCCAGCTTCGGCGACGACGTTCTCCTCGATCATCAAACTGCCCATGTCGTTGGCGCCGAACAGCATCGCGAGCTGTCCGATCTTTAGCCCCTGGGTGACCCAACTGCTTTGAATGCTGGGGACGTTATCCAAATACAACCGCGACACCGCCAAGGTCTTCAAGTACTCGAATGATCCCACCGGCGGAATGTGCGACAAGTCGGTATTGTCGGGCTGGAATGTCCAACAAATGAACGCCGTGAATCCGTTGGTTTCATCCTGCAGGTCTCGCACTCGCTGCAGATGTTCGACACGTTCGGCAAGCGTTTCAACGTGGCCAAACATCATCGTCGCCGTGCTGATGCCGCCCAGTTTGTGCCACGCTCGCATCACGCCGAGCCAGTCGTCCGACATCACTTTGCCGCGAGTCAATACATTGCGAACACGGTCAACCAAGATCTCCGCGCCGCCACCTGGAATGCTGCCAAGGCCGGCGGCTTTCAACCGGGTCAGCACTTCTTCGATCGACAGTTTGTTGACCTTCGTGAAGTGGTGGAATTCGGGTGGGCTGAACCCGTGAATATTGACCTCAGGAAACGAAGATTTGATGTCGCGCAGCAGTTCCTCATACCAATCAAGTTTAAATTTCGGATGCAGTCCGCCCTGCATCAAAATCTGATTGCCACCAAGGGCCACTGTTTCTTCGACCTTACTGAGGACTTCTTCGCGCGACAGCACATAGCCTTCGTCACTCTTTGGCCCACGATAAAACGCGCAAAAATGACAAACCGCCGAACAAACATTGGTGTAGTTGATGTTCCGATCGACGTTGTAAGTCCGATACGGTTCGGGGTGCATACGGCGAGAAATCTGGTCAGCCGCAGAGCCGATCGCCGCCAAATCGTGGCTTTGCAAAAGCGCCAATCCATCCCCGAGCGTCAATCGCTCGCCGGCGAGGGCTTTGTCGAGGATGGGCCGAATGGTCGTGTCAGTGGAGATCATGATCGTTGTCGCTGCCAAGGGATCTTTTGTAAGCGGTTGTGGTTACGTTGAGATCGGGCACCAATCCGATCGCGGTCGCTCGCTGGCGGAACGATTCCAGGCCCCGCCGCTCGCCCGGTCCAAGTTGAAAGTGCAGGTTCTCTGCAAAATAACGGTGCAGGTCTTCTTTCGTCAGCCCGTGCGTGGCGGCGTGTGCGGCGGCGATCGACTCGAAGTGCTCAATTCCAACGTCGCGACTCGATTCCAAAATCTCGCTCAACCCCGTCACTTCGACGCCCGGACGGGCCACCCACATTGCGAACACAAAGGGCAATTCTGTCCATCGGCACCATCGATCACCGAGATCCCAGATCTCATGATAAACGCCCGAGGCCGGATGCATCGCCCGGTCACCAATCATCAAAATCGCGTCGGCGTCCACGTCGTCAACCGTTTGATCAATTTCCATGGGTACCGTCGAGGGTCGCAATCCATGCATTTCGTGCAGCAAGACCTGCACCATCGCGGCACTCGTCCGACTTCCTTCGTCGAGCGCGAGGGTGCGGATTTCTGGAACCGGCACGCGGCTGAGCAACCGGACGCTCCAAACCGGGCCACGGCAACCGATCGCAGCGTCGGACACGATCTGGTAGCCCTGACCGCGGAAGTACTCGACCGACGGAATTAGAGCCACATCAAGTCTGCCCGCTGCCAAGTCGCTGGCTAGCCTGCTGGGCAAATCCACCGACAAAGTTCCTTTCGAACCCAGTTGCTCGGCAAGCGTGTGAATCAGCGGCTTGGTATTCAGGTAAGAAACTGCGCCGAGGCGTAACATGGTCAGACTCATTTTTTGGTAGCACGGCGATGACGCGCCGTGAAGCGTTTCGGTCACGGGGGGACACCATGCCGATTTTGTTAACCGAAGGCTTCGCTTGAAGGCAACGCGGGTCCGCGGACGGTTCGCAGTTTCCCGTTTTTGGGATCGTGAAATACGATCGATTCGGCTCGTAGCAACAGAGTTCCTTGTTCCGAACCATCGCCCGAACTCGCTCCGCCGTACAATTCATCACCAACGATCGGATGCCCGCGATGGGCCGCCTGGATCCGTAATTGATGCATTCGCCCGGTGTGGGGATACATGCGGATGAGAGTCCGGTCGGTCGCAGCGTCATATCCGACCACATCGATTCGAGTCTCTGCTTCTTTGGCGCCTTCGTCACCGCCCGAGCAAATTTCGGCTTTGGGCTGATCAGCGATCTTGCGGATTTGATCAACCCAAACGATGTCCGATTCACTCGGCGCGATCTTGCCCTGAACGATCGCGGCGTACTGTTTGATCACCTTTCGGCTGGAAAACTGGTCCGACAACAACCGAGCTTCCTTCTTTCGAAGGGCCACCAGCACCACACCGCCAACCGGCCGGTCCAGTCGGTGGATGATCGCAAAGTACTCGGCCCGATCGGCGAGTTGGGCCTTCAACTGACTTTCCAAGCTCTCGCCCCCCGGCGGCGCCTGAGTCGAAAGGCCGGGCGGCTTGTCGACGGCGATCAAATGACCGCCGTCCCATAGGATCGAAAGTTCGTTCACGTTGAAAAATCAGCTTGCAGTGATGGGGAATTGCCTGCACACAGACACGAAACCACGAAAACTTGGCCCTGTCCTAGAGATGCGGCCCTTCGTGCAATCATCCCTTCGGTGCAATCATCCTGGACAACTTCGATACAATTGCCCCATGACGCAAGCGGACATCTTTCCGCCACAGGTCAGAAAACCGAATTCCCCACCCAAAATCAACCCGAACAGGCCGGCAGCGAGCATTGCCGTCCGCCGTCAAAAGATGGCTGGTCGGCGAGCGGAGCCGGTTGTTGTACGGTGTTGGCTGGCCACTCCCAGGCCCGGTCGCTGCCACCAGGCTGGACGATCTGGCAAACTACTCAATCCATATTACTTTCCCTTTGAGTTTTCATGTCACGCGATTTTTTGAAAGGTGCCGCCGACGAGTATGACGTCGTCGTGATCGGCAGCGGGCTTGCCGGAATGACTTCGGCCAACATCCTCGGCCGCGCCGGTCACCGCGTCTTACTGCTTGAACAACACTATAAGCTCGGCGGACTAGCGACTTGGTTTTTGCGTCCCGGCGGACACACCTTCGATATCTCGCTTCACGGGTTTCCGCACGGCATGATCAAGTCATGTCGCAGGTACTGGAACAAAGACATTTCCGACCGAATCGTGCAACTGAAAAACATTCGGTTCGACAATCCCCAGTTCTCGCTGACCACCACGTTCAATCGCGAAGACTTCACAAAGCTTTTGACGACGAAGTTCGGCATCGAACACCAAACGGTATCCGATTTTTTCGACACCGCCCGCAGCATGAACTTCTATGACGATCAGGCGCTGACGACGCGACAATTGTTCGACAAGTTCTTTCCCGGTCGCGACGACGTGGTAAGACTGCTGATGGAACCGATCACGTATGCCAACGGATCGACGCTGGAAGACCCCGCGATCACCTACGGCATCGTGTTCAGCAACTTCATGAGCAAGGGTGTCTTCATCTACGAAGGCGGAACCGACGACTTGGTCGCCCGAATGAAGAAGGAACTACTGTCCAACAACGTCGACATCCGAATCAATTGCGGCGTTGACCAAATCCACGTCGAAAATGGCCACGTTGCGGCCGTTGAAACCAACGGTCGCAAAATCAAATGCCGCGCCGTGGTCAGCAACGCAAACCTGCGCACGACGGTGCTGAAGATGATCGGCCCGGATGCACTGGACAAATCATTTGTCGAAAAGACCGAAGCCGTAAGGCTGAATAACAGTAGCACCCAGGTCTATATGGCGCTAAAGGCAGGAGAAGAAATCGACGAATCCAGCGGTGACCTGTTCTTCACCAGCACGTCAAAAGAATTTCGCACCGACCTGCTGCTTAGCCGTGACATCACCAGCCGCACGTTTAGTTTCTATTACCCACGAACACGGCCCACCAAGAAAGAACGTTACGCAATCGTCAGCAGCACCAACGCAAACTGGTCGGACTGGGCCGATTTGAACGAAACCGATTACCAAGCCAGCAAAGCCGACTTGGTCGAAACGACCATCGATGCGCTCGAAAAATACATCCCCGGCATCCGCAACAAAATCGACCGCGCCGAAGCCGCCACGCCGCGAACATTTCAGCACTATACTCGCCACGAATCGGGTGCCAGTTTCGGAACCAAATTTGAAGGTCTGGGGGTCAGCCGCGAACTGCCATCGCAAGTCGGCGGCATGTACCACGCCGGCAGCGTTGGCATCATCATGAGCGGCTGGTTGGGCGCGATCAATTACGGCGTCATTGTCAGCAACGAGGTTGACCAGCAACTGATCCGCGAAAGCTCGCACGTCTAGGTTGAGCAGTCAGCGAGCATCACTCGCCTATTCAAGTGCCATCCCACCGGCACTGTCGACGAACAACAGACGCGGCAAGTCACCGGCGAGTTCTTCCATTCGCCGGTAAAGCTCCATTTCTTTGCCTTCGTCGGGAGTCTGGAAACCCAGCAAGACGATCGCCGCAGATGCTGATGCCTGGGCGATCACCTCGGATGCAGGCCGGTTGGACACCACGACCTCGGGGATGACTTTGATACGCGAAGACGCGCCAAGTTCAACCAAGTGCTTGCGGACTTCCTCTTTGGCCTCCTCGTTTTCAACAACCCGCATCAACCGAATCGGGTTGTCACGCCATCCCGAATTACGATTCAAAAGGTGTGCCAGCAACATCATCAGAGCGCCGTTTTCCATACCACGCCACCAAACGTCAATCGTGCCGGCAGGAATCTTCCAGTGCTCGTCGACATTACTGTTGTCGTCCGATCCTGCTAACGCTTCGTCACCACGATGCGAAAGAAAACGCATCGTCAGGATGCTGCGGTTCATCCGCGCGATCAAACGAATATTCGCACCAAACGCTTCGGCTTTCGATTCATCGCGCGGCCAGCCCAGCAAGACTGTATTGGGGCGCAGGCCGCCGATCCCCGAACACTGCATTAGAGATTCGATGCCGTCAGACAGCAACGCGTTGCAAGTCACCGCCGGGAAGGCTTCGAGTTGTTCTTTGGCAATGAAGTTGCGGAGCACCTTTTCGTAACGGTCTCGAAGCTCGGCATGATCTTCGATGTCGCCCGAAATGACATGAGCAAGCGTCATCATGCCATGCCCCGACGTCAACCAGTGACCATAAATGGGAATGTGACTGCGCGTCCAACCCGTCCCGCTGAGCGCCATGATGATGGGACGCCAGTTTTTCGGATGATAGGCTTCGGTTTCCAAACGCAACAACGATTTACGGGCACGTTCAAAGATCACGCCACTTTGCAGGTCACCCCAGCGGGCCTCGATTTCGCGCGACCGGATAAACCAGTGCAATCCGCCAATGAACAGAATCGAAGCGGTGGCCCACTTCCAATTGACCAAGAACATCACGCCTAAACAGCCGATCGTTCCTGCTAGCGACGTCAGCCAGTGGCTGAACCTGAACGTCGGCCGATAACTAGGGTTCTTTGTGATGGCTTCATAAAACGTTGCCAAGTTCAACAAACCATAAGTGATCATGAAGAACATCGTGATGATCGGCGCAATCGCGTTCAAGTCACCAAGAACGATGCAGATCTGCGCGATCGCAAACGTCAACACCGTCGCTCGGCGCGGTTCATTCGTAAGCCCGCTGCCAGCTCCAAAAAAGCTTAGCGAGCTAAAGATTTCATCACGTGCGAACGCTTGCAAGATTCGCGGTGCCCCCATCATGCTGCCGAGCGCCGACGACAACGTGGCTGCAAAAACACCTGCCGTGATCGCAATCGGCCAAATCGACAGATCACGAATCACCATGGTATTGTTGATCAGTTCATCAGCCGGACGAGCACATCCAAGCAAGAAAGCTTGTGAAAGATAGACAATCGCTGTCACGGCGATCGCCAACAACGTGCCGCGTGGGATCGACTTGGACGGATTAGCCAAATCGCCAGACATGTTGGCGCCCGCCATGATTCCGGTCACCGCGGGAAAAAACAGTGCAAACATCGTGAACCAATTTTCACCGCCGATGTAATGCGAAGTCAGGTTTTCCTGCAGATAGACAGGATTAAAATCAGCAATCGCGCCCGCGTAAAACGAACCTAACGCGGCGACCAGAATCGCCAGAATGAAGTACTGGACTTTGATCGTCCATCCGGCGCCGATGTAAACGCAAACGAAGGTAATCAGGTTAACCGTGCTTGCGATCGCAATGAAATGGCCAGACCACTGAGGGAACGTTTCGGCAAACGCTTCGGTGAAACCGATGATGTACATCGCCACCGAAATCGCTTGGGCCGAGAAAAACAGAATCCCAATCGCGCCGCCAAACTCAACCCCCAACGAGCGGCTGATCAGATAGTACGCGCCGCCGCCTTTGACACGCGTATTGGTGGCGATTGCCGAAAGCGACAACGTGGTTAACGTCGTGATCGCTTTGGCCGCCAAAACGATCAGCACCGCGTTGATGATCCCCGATTGGCCAACCACTTGGCCGAACCTCAGGAACATGATCACGCCAAGGATCGTCAGCGTACAGGGCGTGAACACACCCGCGAACATGCCAAACTTAGCAGGACCTGCGGGCAATGAATCTGCGGCTCGATTCGACAAAACCTATTTCCGTCCGGTGAATGAGCGGTTCAGTGGAAGACGCCACAGCAATGTCGCTAGTTCTGACGTGGCAGATAAACGTCGATCTTGCCGTCTTCAAAAATGCGATACTTGACACCGTGGCTCCACAATTGGAAGTACGGTTCGAACGGATCCGCGAGACCAGCCGCGCTGGCGTACAGCGGCCACATCAAATAGTCACGAAGGATCGCATCACACGCGATGAAGTAGTAAGCGGGCCGCAAAACAGCGGGGAACGGACCGACGTCAAGCTGTTCCACCAGCATCGGCAGATTCTGCTGGATGGCCTTCAGCAGCCCCGATTTTTCGTCATCTTTTTTGGGATGCTTCGGCGGTATGCCTTCGAGCACTCGAACCGCGGGAGTTGGATCGAGCGATTCGACGAGCTCTAAATCGCCGACGGAAATCGCCAAATCTCGGACACTCGAGAGCCAGTCCTGGGTCCAAGCTTCCGCCTGCTCAGGATCCAGCGGCCGTGGATTTCGGACCACAAAATAAGCGTCACGTCCTCCCTTCGGCCGTCGATCGTCGCCAGCGAATTTGAACAGCGATTCCAAACGCTGGGCAAGAGCCGCAGTGACGTCGAATTCGCCCACTTCGAGGCCGTCATACAGATCAACAAGCGCACGCCCATCGGGACGAAACGCCTGAAAAAAACCAATCAAGGAATCGGGATCCAGCGGCTGTTCGGGCGATTGACCGGAACGGTCGTGAAATCGTTGAAAAAGGGACTCGGTATTCATACCAACAGTCTAGGTGAAACGGAGTGTCGGATTCGAGTGACGTCCCCCACTTTACCGCTAAGGCAATTCCATGATCATCAAGTTGGCTGATTCCAGCAGCGTGCCTTTCTCGAATTGCACGTTTTTGGTTGAAATCGTGTATTCGGCAATCGCTGAATAATAACGACTCTGAGCTTCGCTGACTCGTCGCTGGGCATCGAGGAGTTGTTCCAAGTTGACGGGCAGCCCGGCTTTACGGTTGGCTTCCAGAACGTCCATTGCCTCGCTAGCGGCCAAAAACCGATTTATGTTCGTCTGCATCTGAGCGAATGATCGATCAACATCCGCGACGACCGCAGTCAAGTCGTGCAGGATTTGTCGTTCCTGTTCTCGTAAAATTGCTTTCTCGCGTGCGATCTGCATTTGCGCGTTTCGGACCGCCAAATGACCTTGCCGGAAACCAACCGGCATTCGAAGTTCCAAACTGGCCTCGTATTCCTGATAGTCGAGCGAACCGAGTTCATTCCACGCACTGCCGTCACCCGCCAAGTCTTTCCCGAGTCCTCGCAGTCGATAAATCGACACCAAATCGAGCGAGGGCATTAGGAAATTTTTGGCCGCCAACAATTCCATCTCGCGTTGTTTGACGGTCAATCGCTGCTGCTGTAACTCACTGCGAAGCTGAATCGCTTCGGCCGAAATGGAATCCCAATCAAAGATCAACGGCGCATCGTTGGGCTCGTCCGATGGGCGAAGCAAGACACCGTCACTGATCGGTAGCCCAATCAACAATCGCAACCGACGTTCGGCCGCTTGAACGCCACCGACGCCCGCAAACGTGCCTCCCGAACTGGAATTATCAACCTGAGTTCGCTGAGTCAACTTGCCCGCGATCGCATCCTGCAGCTCCGACTTGAATCGATAGTACTGCTCGCGAGCCAGCGCTTCGGCGGCACCTGATTTTCGATTGCTTGTTTTCTGGGCCTGGAAACTTTCCCAGGTCTGCCGCGCCCGATCCAGCGCATCGCGTTTCGCATCGAGATCACGATACGCAAAGTACAAGTCCCAATAGGCGTTCATCACGTCGCTGACAAAGTCACGCGTCTGACTGCGGAACTTCGACGCAGTGATATCATTATTGACTTTTGCGATCAGGATGCCGTGGTACACACCAGGCTCAGCCGCCGGACCGGCAATCCGGTTGAACGTCAAACCACCGCCTTGCAACAACGGC
Organism: Rubripirellula reticaptiva; assembly: GCF_007860175.1. Taxonomy (NCBI): domain Bacteria; kingdom Pseudomonadati; phylum Planctomycetota; class Planctomycetia; order Pirellulales; family Pirellulaceae; genus Rubripirellula; species Rubripirellula reticaptiva. The sequence continues at coordinate 1,535,629 of NZ_SJPX01000002.1, forward strand.
TGGCGTGCTTCGGCTTGCAACTGAGTTTGCCAAGCACTGTTGAAAAGATTGCCGGTCGCGTTGTTGGCGTCATAGTCGGTCACACTGCGAACCGCAAACTGAGCGCCGGTGGCGGTTCGCTTTGACAACTGCGCCACATAGTCGTGCGTGTCTTGCTTGAACGCAGTTGAGCCACCACCGAAAAACCGGTTATTGAACCGTCGGTCGTTGTTTTGCCATTTTCCGAATGCATAGAGCTGGGCGTCGTAGGCCGATAAAGCCGCTTCGATGCTGGCTTGAGGATCAGTCTGGATCAAACCAAGGGCTTCGGTCGTGACGACTTGGCTTGGCGAGCGCAGCACAGTCGCACCCAAGTCTCGTAACACCTGCGCGTTACCAACCGCCGATTCGATCGCCTGAGCAAGCGATATCTCGCGGTACTGTGCGTTTTCAAAATCATCCGGCGTCCGCAAGGTCATCGGCTCGATTACCGAATGCGAGACTGTCGCGACCGATGCGTCCGACGCCGGCGCGCCCGCATCGACTTGTCGCATGATCGAATCAACGTAGTCGGTATTGTTGCCGATCGTCTGCGGCAGATTACGATAGGACTGGCATCCGGTCGGCGACACAACCACGAGCGCGCACAGCAGAATCTTTGCCCATTGGGCAAGTCCGAGTGTTGGTCGCTTCATTCGATTGATTAGCCGCACAATTGCCAACGTTTTCGCCAATAGCGTCTGTAAAATCGTTCTTTGAGTCATCAAGTCCGATCTCTCTGGCGATGCGAAACTCACAGGCCGGCAATGAGTTACCATCGCAGGCGCAGCATGCCCATTTTCGCCGACATAACCGGTACCATTGGCATAGATCGTACGACCGGCCCCAACCCGTCCACTCAATCCGAACAAATTCACATGGCTGTCAAAACATTGCCGTGAAACACACGTGTTTTGTGCGATATTGATGACACGGATGTTAAAATGCGAGGTCTAGCAAAGCCCTCTTTTCCACATCCTTGTCTGTCCACTGGTTCGATCTCATGACCGACCGCCAACGCACCGTCGACGATCGACTATCGGGCGACAAGTTTTGGGATGAATGTCAGCGGTTGATCGACCGAATCGAACAACTCGCTAAGCAAACCACAGGTCGAGAACATCGACCTAGCGGCGAAGCCAGCGAAACGAGCAACCGGCTCTATCAGCGAATCGCGTCAGACTTGTTAACGACCATCGGTGCTGGTGCGGTTCGGATTCGCACTTGCCATAGTGGCGTTTGGATCAATCTGGCCAATCAGGGCCTCGCACTATTGCATCACACCGAAGATACTGCAGTGACGAGTGATACCTCGGAATCGGTCATCGCTTCGGCGCCGCTTGCCGACAACGACACGCTCGAAATCGAAGTCCGATTCGGTGATCCGCTTCCACTGGCCCGCCGAGCCCCCGTCGAGCAATTGCTGACGGTGCTGGTGGATCTGGCGGCACCGATCGAATTACGAAACAGTGTCGAGTTGCTGAGGTCGCGTCTGAACCAACAGTCCAACCGAGATCGCTTCATCGCCGATCTGCACCGCGGCAATAGTTTGTCTGAAACATTAGCAGCAATCGCCGCTGCTTCGGCCGAGGCGGTCTCGATCGATCGAGTCAGCCTGATGCGATACCGCGAAGGTCGTTATCAATTGAGCGCCTCGTCCGCGTCCCATTCGGTCGACCGACGTGCCGACCACGTTCGATCACTGCAACAATTGGCCAAACGTTGCTTGTCCGACTCATCACGATTCGCGTTTGCTATCGGCGATGGACCGCCCAAGAACACGTCGACCGCCGACGAGGTGCTACGTTACATCGACGAAGCTGGATGCCGCGAAGTCCACTTCGAAACCATCATCGATCCGGAATCAAAAAAAACCGTTGCCGCTGTCGTCCTTGAACGATTCCAGTATCCACTCGATGCACCCGAGCATCTTTGCGACGCTTGGAATCCTGTCCGCATCCCAGTCGCCTCGGCCGTCCGTGCCGCAATCGATCGCCAAGCCTCACTGCTGCCGTCTGCAATCCGTCATCTAATATCGACCGATGGCCGGCGCACGCGAATCGCATCGGCCGTTGCAGTCCTAACGCTTGCACTACTTGCTTGGATTCCAGTCCAATTTGCCATTCCCGCCGAAGGCAAAATAACCGCGGTGAATCAGTCACGCATTTATTCGCCTGCGGAAGCCGTCGTGTCCGACGTCTTAGTATCCGACGGAGACGCGGTCACAGCGGGCCAACCGCTCGTGATTTTGCGCAGCCCTGACCTTGAATTGCGATACCAATCACTCATGGCCGCGATGGAAACCGCCAAGGCAAAGCTAGCGTCGCTGTCGGCCCGTCGCGGCGTCACACGAGATTCGCAGATCTCAGCCGACGAACAAGTCCTGGAGGCTGAAATTGCTGGACTAGACCGCCAAATTGCCGCCATTAACTGGCAACTTGAAGGACTGACGTTGACCAGCCCCATCGACGGAACGGTCGACCAATGGGACGTGACTGGCATGTTGGCGTCCCGGCCCGTTTCGCACGGCCAGTATCTCGTCAGCGTAGTATCGAAGACTGACGGCTGGAATGCAGAACTTGAGATTGCCGACCAATCGATTGGTTACGTGCTCGAATCGCAGTCGCGGCGCCCGACGCCTTGCTCATTGAAACTGCGTTCAAGTCCAACGATCGTGTTGCATGGCCAAGTTGACCGAGTCGCGAACGTGGCCGACATGAACATGGCCGGCCAATCGGTCGTCAAGGTTCACGTCCCGATCGAAATCGACGCCGATGCTTCGATGCGACAAGGAGCAACCGTGGTCGCGAAATTGCATTGCGGTCGACGTGCAGCCGGCTTCGTTTATTTGCGAAGTCTGATCCAGTGGTATCGTCAAGTGAGTTGGTTTTAAGAATAGCTATGATGCCCTTTTCGAGAACATTTTCGGCCGCGATGGTCTTCTTTTCCCTTTCCACAGGAACGGGTTCCGCTTGCGCCGATGATTTGATTCAATTCGAAAACCTTGTCGTGACGGTGATTGATTCGGTGGAAGTCCCTTCGGCCGCGACCGGTGTAATTTCGAAACTCGCGGTGCGAGAAGGCCAGTCGATTTCCGCAGGCGACTTGATTGCATCCACGGACGACCGCGAGTCTCGCGTTCGGGCGGCGATCGCCAAGACTCAATTGGAAATTCTCCAGCAAGCGGTCGATGATTGTCTTGCGACTGAACAAGCCGAAGCAGAGCTTGGTGCCCAACGGCAAACTGCCAAAGAACACTTAGTCCGTCAACAAATCGCGCAGCGAATGGCTAAGAACAGCGTTCGCATCGAGGCTGCGGAAAAGTCAGCAGCTGTCGCGAAGAACGAGCTCGACCGCGCACTGCGTTCTCGCGCCGAGTATGCAGAGAGCATTTCAAAGTCAGAAATTGATGGGCTGCGACTGGTATTCGAAAAATCTCTCCTGGATACCACTCAGGCTAAAGTTGAACATGACATTGACCAGTTGAAAGCCGATGCCGAAGCCGAGACCGCAGAAGGCCATCTATGGAGCATCCAGCAATCGAAGCTTGCCCTGCAACAATCACGCGTTAACAAAATCGTCGACGGGCTAAAACTGACTCTGGGTGATCATCAAAAAGAACTCGCAAATTTGGAAAGCCAACGACACCTCATCAAGTCGCCGCTTGACGGTGTTGTCGTTGAAATTCATCGCAAACCCGGTGATTGGGTCGTCGAAGGCGAACCGATCGCGCGAGTGATTCGCCTAGATCGACTAAGGGCCGAAGGTTACGCCAGCGCCGACCAGATTCAAGACCTGCGAAATCGCCCTATGGTCGAACTCTCCATTCGGATTGGAAGCGACGAAGTCATCACGCGGACTGGCGAGGTGGTTTTCGTCAGCCCCGAAATTGATCCCGTCAACAACGAAGCAAAATTCTGGATCGAGTTCGACAATCCGAATCGCGATGTGTTGCCCGGCATGCACTTAACCGCGAGCCGGTCGCCGTGACATCGCATCCGACAACCGTGCGGTTGCGGGCGGACTTGATCCATCGCCAAATCAGGTCGGGCGGCCAAAAGATTTGGGTGGTCAAAGATCCGCTTGTCCGATCGTACTTTCACTTTACCGATCAAGAGCACGCGATGTTGATGTTGGCCGATGGCCGTCGATCTTTCAAGCAATTGTCTGCCGACGCAGCATCGTTGTTCTTGCCGCTACACTTGTCGCCCCAACAAGTCCTCCAGTTCTTCGCTGGTGCCAGCCACAACGGTCTTGTCGCAACCCGAAACACGTCAACGCCATCACTTGCGAAGCGATCCCGCCGGTGGTCAAACCCACTCGCCATTCGATTGCCCGGCATCGATCCCACCCAAGGACTTGCCAAACTCGATTTCGTTTCGCGTCTGCTCTTTTCAGTGCCGGCAATGACCGTGATCGCGACACTAGTCATTGCCGCCGTCTTGACGGTCATCACTCGGTGGTCTTCGTTTGCCAGCGATGTAGCAACGGCGGCCTCGCGGTTGGACAACTGGATCATTCTGGCCCTCGTGATTGGAACAACCAAAATCACTCACGAGCTTGCCCATGCAATGGCATGCCAAAAACTGGGTGCCCGATGTAGCGAAATCGGTGTGATGTTTTTGGTTGGCGTTCCCTGTTTGTACTGCGACGTCTCGGACGCTTGGATGCTGGACCGGCCTTGGAAACGAATTCTGGTGTCGGCAGCCGGAATGATCGCCGAACTTTCGATCGCTGCCGTTGCAACCGTGGCTTGGGTCGCAGCCAACGACGGCCCGCTGCGCGACATTTGCGTCACCGTGATGGTAGTCTGTTCGGTTTCGACCCTACTGTTCAATGGCAACCCGTTGATGAAGTACGACGGCTATTACATTCTGTCGGACGTGATCGGAATGCCTAATCTTGCTAGTCGTGCGAGAACTGCGTTTCAGCGTCGGTTCACGAACACGATTTGGGGTGCACCGTCGAATTCTGGATCCGGATCGATTCACGATCCGGCGCACTACGAAATCGGCCTGATCGGATTTGCAATCGCCAGCGGAATCTACCGAACTCTGGTTTACTCCGTGATCGCGATGACCTTCTATCAGTGGGCCAAATTGCACGGATTTGCCGATACGGTTTTTGCGGTGGGCCTAGCGGCGGGATCATTTGCTGTGGGCCGAAGGATTTACCATCTTTTGACACAGCCGAAACATGCCCGATCGCCACACGGGCGTTCACAGATTCGAGTTGGCACGGCCACCGGGATTGCCGCGGCGTTAACTGTCATCGCAGTAACGTTCCCCTTGCCTCGTTCGGTCACCGCGGTGTCGATCACCGAACCACAGTCCGCCAAATCAATCGTCGTCTCGGCCCCAGGCCAAATTCGTCACGCCGTATTGTCGGGTGCCACGGTCCGGCCCAACGACATCGTGGCAAGCCTGATCGATGACGACGCCGATCGAGAACGCATAGCGATTGCGACTCACCGAGACCAACTGGAATCCGAGTTGGCGGGATTGCAGAATCGCCGCGGCGTTGACGCCGGCGCATCGGCAGCGATCCCGATGACCCGAAAGTCTCTGGATCAAACGAACAAGCAACTCAGCCTGATCGATCGCGAACTCGACCGTCGAACCCTGCGGTCCGACGTCAACGGTGTTGCCTTTCCGCCCGAGCGGATCACAGAATCACAAACGCCGGATTGGCAACCTCGCGGTTGGAAAGGCACACCGCTGGACGTCAGCAATCGCGGCGCGCAGCTTGATGAAGGCACGCAAGTTTGTGTGATTGGTGACGCCGTCCGGCGAGACGCGATCGTTTACTTGAGCCAGAATGACGTTGAATTGGTTCGGATCGGCCAACAAGCGATTCTGCGAGTTGCCGACCGACCGCGAGGCAGCGTGACCGGACACATCACCGAAATCGCAACGTCTCCGGCCAACGAAATACCAGCGAGTCTAATCCAGTCCGGGCGAATTCAACAATCGTCAGTCGACTCGCAACCGCAACCTTACTATCAGGCCCGAATCCGAATCGATCATCAACCGATCACGCTACCGGTTCGAATGATCGCAGCGGCCCAAATCAAAGTGGATTCAGCATCCTTTTGGACGCGGCTGAATCGCTGGGCAAGTGACGCGTTTTGATCAACCACGCAAAACGCTTAAGTTCAACCGTCGCTATAACCGAAATCGAATCGGCAGTACTTCCACCGACTCAGTTGCTCGCCCGAAACGCCGCGCAGGTTGTCCGTGCCATTGACTCACTGCCGCGACGGCTGCGCGATCAAGAGTCGTGTGGCCGCTGGATTCGACAACTTTAACTTCGGCAACGCGCCCGACCGAGTCGATTTTTAATCGCAGCATGACCGTTCCCTCCAAACCGTCACGCACAGCTTCGACCGGATACTCCGGTGGTGGACTGAATGAAAAGTCCACCGCGATTTTTTCCGCGAGCCCGACCACTTGCTCAAGTGGCGATAGATCGACCGATGGCGGTTTGGATTGGCGGGCGACCGATCGCCTCGGCCTTGGCTCGGCAGTGAACTCAATCGTTGGCATGTCCACGACCGCAATCGACGTTCGCGAAATTATCGGTTCGCGTTCAGATTGACATTCATCCCACTCGGGCAGTGATCGGTCGGCGACATTAGTCGGATCGACGGGCGATTTGTCGACCAGAGATTTCAAGTCCCGATCGATCGCTTCGACGGGCGTCGGCTGACGAATCGCAATCGGTTCAGCCGCTAAGCTGACCATCGTCATCGCAACCGACTCGGTCGACGTTGCACTGGCGATGCTGATCTCGATCGAAACAGCATTCTGGTGACCAGAGGTTTTGAATCGATTGACCACTGAAATCGGTAACGCGCAGATCGCCCCCATCACGCTCGCATGAACGGCAACGGAGATCAGAGTCGAACGGACAAACGATTTCAAAATGAATTCCAGTACTCGGCCGCGAAAGCGACTATTTACTTAAGTATAATTTTCCCGATGAAGTCAGCCGCAAACGGTAAACATCGCCTGCGTGATCGATCCATACCTCTCGTCGACCACGTAGTATTTCTTGCGAGGAGATGAACAACGGATCCTGACCAGAATGGTCCGACCGCCCACTGCAGTCGAGCGTTTTGCTCGACTCTTCGATTTTGCACGGATCATCGGGTTTTTCAGATTCAGGCATCCTACTTCCCTAATGCAGATGTCGTGCCGCCCCAGTCGACTTTTGCTTCGCATGGCCTTTTTCCCACTTTGAAGCCGGTGAAATGGACCCGAGCGACGCAAAATCCGCCCGCGACGGCGAAACGAACGCCACGAAATCGAAGATCGTTGTTCCCATTATTCGCGTTGAGGCAACTTTGCCGGTGCCGGATGCAACGGGCAAAGCGTTCAAGCCGCTTGCGCCGATGACAACCAATGAACCAACCAGAACGATTACGCTAGCCTAGCCCTGTTGCGACGGCTGAAATTCGTTCGGATTAAAAGTCAGCTACTGTGAAACTGCATTCCATTCTCGGCCTGACGCTGGCGACTGCACTTGGATCGAGCGTCCTTGTTTCTAGCGTCTGCGCCCAAATCGTGACCGACAGCAACGTCAGCCTGGCAACGCTGCTGCAACAAAACGAGTCGGCGACGTTACCAGAGATCGAAGTCCGCCCACCCGCCGCAGAGCCACCGATCGCCCCGATCGACACACCACCGGATACCGTCGTTACACCAGCGCCAATGCTGGCACCAAATTCCACTCCTATCGAGCCAGCATTTGCACCGCCAGAGTTCCCGACGAATGGATCATCGGTCGCCTCGCCCTCACCGGCAAACGTTGCAAGCCGCGCGCCCGCGTCACCATCGAATGGCGCCACCGCAAACTCACCCTTCAGCGACTCGTTCCCTTCGCTTAGCGAACAAATTTTCGGCTCAATCGCGAGCAACCCCACCGGACTCAACAGTGCTTTTCGTGGCGAGTCGGATCTGTTTGATTCGCCCCAACTGGGCACCATCGTCGACCGATCTGACTTGGATAGGCGTCAGGCCACGACGATGTTTCGCGCCCTTCAAAACGAAGTCGGCGTGACGTTGCAACAGACCGGCAACGGCCAATTGTCGCCGTTCATTCGCGGATTGACGGGGCAACAGATCCTGGTGCTGGTCGACGGAATTCGGATGAATACCAGCATCCTGCGTCCTGGTCCTAATCAATATGCCGCGACGATTGATCCAGGAACCATCCAGCGGATCGAAGTCATTCGCGGAGCCGAATCGGCTCTGTGGGGAAGCGACGCGATTGGCGGTGTCATCAACGTGGTCACTCGGTCGGCTGATCCGCTGCGTGGCAACTATTCGAGCCCCGAATTCAGTCAGATCTACAGCTCGGCCGAAGCTTCATCCTACACACGCACCGGCTTCAGCGGATGGTACGGCGCCACCGGAATCGTCGGTGGCATTTCGTACCTGGACGTCGGGAATGTCGATCGCGGAGGCGATCTTGGACGCCAATTTGCGACGGACTACCAGCAGTACGCCGGCGACGTGAAACTGCAACGAATGTTGACCAAAGATCATCTGCTGACAGTGGCACTGCAACATTTTGAACAGCAAGACCTGAAACGCAGCGACCGATTTTTGCCGTTTGTCCTGGGGCCGGCCCCGGACGGAAGCGTGCCCACACAGCGCCCCACCATTTATGATCCGCAGCAACGGGATCTGATCTACGCACGACTGGAAGGCTTGCTGCCCGACGACGTGTTCTTTGCCGACGCTTATTCAGTCACGTTCTCGGGAACGCGAACCAAAGAAGGCTCCATCGTTGATCGTTACACCGACAATTCGGCGGCTGCCACGATCACTCGCCGCGAAATCAGCGAGTTCGACGACCTCGGTTGGGGCACGGTGCTGTCGGCGGTGAAGAATATGGGCGACTTTGGCAGATTGACTTACGGCACCGACTTCTATGCCGAATCGATCAACGCCGAGCGGATTCGAATCAACGATCCCGCGAACCCGGTCTCGACGCCCGCCAACGTGGATCCCCAGTATCCGGACGACAGCGCAGCCGATCGAGTCGGCGCTTACTTGTCATGGAACGTCCCCGTGACCGATCGGCTTGATGCAACGACCAGTGTTCGATACGAAAACATCAACGTTTCGGGCACGCCCAACTTTACCGGCCTGGGTGAAACCTACTTTCAACGTTCTTACCAAGACTGGATCGCCAGCATCGGCTTGTCTTACGAGTTGACCGAGAACATGCGTTTGATCGGCGGTGTATACGAAGGATTTCGAGCACCCACGATTGACGATTTGACGGCCAACAAGACTTCGCTGCAAAATAATGTCTCGGTTCCATTGGTTGGAAACTTGGCGGCTGAGCCCGAACATAGCTACACGTATGAAGTCGGATTGAAGTTCAATTACGACCGACTGCGATTGCAGGCAGTCGAATACTGGACGGACTTCGATAGTTTTCTGTCGCGTGAAACGATTGGCGGCGTTGACTTCTTGACGAACCAAACGGCGTACCTGAACGGTACCGAAATCAACGGCGAATACTTGCTAACGACAAACCTTTCGCTGTACGGAAACTTTGCTTACACGTATGGCCAGATCACATCGAGTGACGAACCGATCACCCGCATTCCGCCCATTCAGAGCATCCTTGGACTGCGTCTGACGGAACCTAACGCGAACGCCTTTGTCGATGTCTACACATGGATGGTGGGGCGATCGGATCGTTACAACCAACTGAATCTCAGCGACGTGCGATTTATACCGGGCGGCACGCCGGGCTATGCGACCTTGAACGTTCGAACAGGGCGAAGCTTTGGCGACAAACGCCAACATCAACTGTCCTTGTCGCTGGAAAACCTAACCGACAAGGGATACCGAGTGCTTGGCAGTGGCGTCGATGGTACCGGGTTCAACGCAATCTTTGGGTACCAGTGGCGACTATAGCATGTCACTGAGACGCCCCCTGAGACTTCCCCAGGAACTATGCCCAGTCGGTGCCAGGCGAGTCGCCTATGGTCCCTATCCGATCAGACGTTATCGTTTACCGTCATGAACCGATTATCCCAACCGCCTCGAACGGCCAGACCCGACTACTCGGCCAGCACCCGCCCGCCCGCCGATCCGCGCCGCGTCTTGGTATTACTGATCGCGATTGTGCTGTTGGTCGTTTGTGGCGTGGTGACTTGGAAATTCGGCAGCGACGGATCGGCTCGGTTTCTGTCGGCCGCGACGGGCCGAGTCGGCTTGTTGATGGGGGCTCTGTGGTTGGCTTGGCCATCACTTAAGAAACCCGCACGATGGTTGCCCCCCGGGATCGCGGTTGCAGGTGTTGCAGGTTTGGCAGTGATCGCCGTCCGGCCTCAATTGGCCTTGGTCGTTTTTCCAGCAATCGGCACGATCGCCGCGATCACAGTTTTCATGCGTGGGCTGCGATAGACGGTGTCGTTCGTTGCGTTCTAAGTGCTGTGAAACTGCGACAGTGTTAAAATTTGCGGGCGCTGCAAACGGAATCAGCGACAAAATCAGAAAAAACCTACCTTGCACCTCCCTAACAAGCCGAAACTACCAGCAACACCAGTCTGGTATTACCGCCTGAACCACCAAGTCCCCACGACTGGGCGACTTGCCCATCGACATCGTGTCGGCGGAACTTGTAGTGGAACAGGCCCAGACGGATCTAGGACTGCAGGGAGGCATATTCAATGCGACGCAAGTATTTCGGATTGGCGATTGCCGCGCTCGCTACCCTCGGGCCAATGCAGGCCTGGGGTGGCGACCGCGAAATCGCGGAACAGATCATCTCGCGATTAAAGACGAATCGTGATTCAGGAGCTCTCAAGGACTTCACCCTCGACATGAAAGTCGACGATGGCGTGGTGTTGTTCCGAGGCAGCGTAAGCAAAGCGGCTCAGAAGGACTTGGTCCTTGACGCCGCCGACGGCATCGAAGGCATCGCAAAGATTGTTGACGAAGTCAGCGTGATCGCAGCTCAAGTTGCTGCGACTGAGACAGCCGAAAAGGCATCGATCGTGAAACCCTCGACCGAAGTTGCAACGGCCGAGGAAATCGAACTTCAACAAGTTCCTTTGGAACTAGCAACCGAAGCTCAACCCGCCAGCGACTTTTCGTTCCGAGAAGCTCTGGCTGCTCAAGCTCGGGCGATTCAACCAAGCTCAGTGATGCCCGGCGAAATTCGCCCTGCATCGGCGGTTGAACCACTCGATGATGATGCGGTTGTCAGCAGCGTGGTCAACGCGCTCAGTCAAGCGAAAGATGCCGGCCAATTGAAGGGCTTTGGCGTCGACGTGAAGAGCAACAACGGCGTTTTGCAACTGACCGGCCGTGCCGCCAGTGCCGAACAACGCGTTGAAATTCTTCGCATTGCTGAATCGGTGCCCGGTGTTTCAGGGATTCGCGAAGCGATCTCGGTTGCCTCGACACAACCTGCGAGTTTGGCCCGTCTGCCACAATCTGGAACACCAGCTCAATTGGCATCGGCTCCGAGCTATCCGCAGCAACAAATGGCACCCCAACAAGCGATGACGGCTCCTTACCGCACGCAAAATGGTCAGCCACAACAAGGCCAAATGCGAACCGTTGGCATGCACGGTGCACCAGTGATGGGACAGCCTGTCCCAATGGCACCGTACTCGTCCGGCGGCGGAGCACCACGGTACGATTCGCCCAACCTGCCTAACTATGCTTGGCCAGGCTACGCGGCTCACCCCAACTATGCGGCGGTCACGTACCCACAACAGTACAGCCCATCGGCATGGCCATACATCGGCCCGTTCTATCCTTATCCACAAGTCCCACTGGGATGGCGTAAGGTCAGCTTGGAATGGGACGACGGTTGGTGGTTCTTGGACTTCACAGACCGCTGATCCATAGCTGGTTGTTAAACTAGCCAAAGCTTTAGCGTGAAACAGAAGCCCGTCCGCGACACTTGTCGCAGGCGGGCTTTTTTCGTGCGTGGGCGTCGACTTCGTGGAAGAAGCTTCTTTCGTGATTCACGCAGGCAGCTGCGGCGGCAGACGTGCCCGCACACGGCCATGCCCAGCAAACACGGACCAGTGAAGACGGCCTCGGCCAAAGTCCAATCACCAAATCGAACGATTCTTCGGAATTACCCGCAAGATCGGCACAGGTTCACACGATACTACTGGTACGCAAGAGGTGCCGAAGCCTCTCGCACATGGAACGAACCACGGAAGGTTTCTCGGATGACCAGCTCGAATTGCCGTCGCACTCACGAAACGAGTAACGCGACCCACGATTCAATTTCGCCTAAACGCACGTGCGTCGGGCAACATCGCATCTTGGGCCGAATCGCCCTGGGGACGTTGGCCTTGATGGCCATTTCGACCACCGGGTGTTTTGGTACGGGTGGCGGATTCAATCTCGGATTCCTCGGATATCCGATTCCCGTCAGCCCCTACTATCAACACAAGCAAGAAGAAAAGTTCTGGAAGCACGAGCGTTATGAACGCGTGCCGATCCTGGCGCCGACCACGTCGGGCGGTACCGTCAAGGCACTTGACCCACCAAGTGATGACGAAGTTATCCATGCCCTGGAAACCGCTCGCCCGGTCCAAGGTGGCATTCCGTTGATCTATGAAAAGCAACGGAACAACGTTCGCATCATCAAAGAAAAGATCGCCGACTACATCGATCCGCCGCGTTTCTATCCTTTGATCGGCCCGGCACAATTGCACCACGCTCACTACAAGTGCACGATTTACTTCGACGAAAAGACTACCGTCGGCTACCCAGTGCCTCATACACTGCATGACCGCGAAGCAATCGAAGTAGTGTACATCGACCACAACCACTTCCACATGGTTGGCGACGTCGAACCGTACACGACGCCGAACCTGTAAACGGAACCGATCACCGCTTAGCGGTCGCTCGTTCCCGATCGCTGGCGACTTGATCGCCGCAACGTTTAACAGCCACGAACTACCAAGCCAGCTTGATTCAATCAGGCTGGCTTTTTTTATGCACCTTCAAGTGGTTTAGAATTCAAAGTTGCCTGACGTCGCAAACGCGAACGTCGACCCAAGAACCATGCCAGCGCCCCAGCACCGATTCCCCACGGCAACAATTGTTTCAGATTGTTCCAGTTCATCGTCGGAGTGATCGGATCACCGGAAATTGAAAAACGCTGGTCTTCATTCGCAAGATCACCGCTCAAGATGCTGCGGTGCACCAGCAGATCCGGTTGCAGCAACCCCGCCGAATCAGCCGTCGCCATGAACTGCTTGGCCGGGCGATTGGAACGTACAAATCCAGTGGCTTGGTCTCGCACGTCACTGTTCACGTAGCCATCGACGATGCTATCCCAAGCCGCATGCTGCAAATACAACGCATGGTCAAATCGTTCGACCGAGTGCACTTCACCGTCGTGAATGTGCACCGTGGGAAAGAACACTTCCGCAGGCCAGCGTGTCGCAAACTCCATCGCCATCGGATGAGGCTTTCCCGACAATTTCTTGAGCTGAAAAACAGCGAATCCAAAGTCGTGGTAAAGCGGCAATTGATCCCAGACCGACGAGGCAATCGAAAACTGAGGATCAAGCCGATCAAAGTCCTGCAGCGAGGGAACGTATGAAGCGATGTAGTCGCCAATCTCTTGAACCTCGATCATTGCCGCCGATGAGCTCGTGATCAGTTCGTTGGTTGAACAACCAATCGACACACCAGGGATGAACGGAAACCCACGTTCAAAATGCGAGAAGAAATCGGGGTACCCTTCCAACGAAATGAATCGCAGTGGCCTACCGCCAGCCAATGAATCATTCGCCGCTGAATCATGGGTGTCTCCATCACGGACAGCCAAATCAATCGGCAGCGGCAATATCATCGCTGTGGGCGATTCGGACTCGTACTCCATCTCGTACGCCAAGAACTGAGTCCCCGATGCGGCCAAGCGACCAAAGATTCGCGTGTTCCCCACATGCGAAACGGGCTGACTGAAACAACACATACCAATGCCCTCTTCTTCGTTTGAACGCCAGTAATCCAAATATACGGTATCATCAGCGGCATCAAATTGCTGGATGGGGACGCTAGATTTGCGTCTTTGTCTCCGTTTGCCTCATTGATCCAGGATCTTCGCGATGACCATACCTCCCTCTGCCGTTTCTGTGATCTTGATCGGGATGATTTTGACGGCGATGACTTCGCCAGGTCCAGCAAACGCTCAATCGACCGGCACGGCGGCAAAAGCATGGCGTGCCGATCCGGCGATCGTGGCCAAGCTTTCCCAAAAGCGATCGGAATTCAATTACGACGAATCGAAGGTGCCCAAGTATTCAATTCCCGATCCGCTGGTGATGCAAAATGGCGATCCAGTCACCTCTGCCGACCAATGGTTCGACCAGCGCCGACCTGAACTGCTCGATTCGTTCCGGAAACTCGTTTACGGCCAGCGCCCCGACACACAGTATTCGCTTTCTTTCGCGACAGTTTCCGAAGCAACCATCCTGGATGGCACCGCAATCGGGAAAACAATCACGGCCACGCTGCAAATCGATGACCACACGTTTTCGTTCCCCTTTGTGTTGTTCACTCCGACCAATGCCGGTAATGACCTGCCTGCGGTCATTCTCATCAACAACCGATCGTTTCCATCGGTTGATGAAGTGAACAGCAAGTACGATTCGTTTTTCCCGGTCAAAGACCTGATCGATCGTGGATACGCGGCGGCCGCGTTCTTTACATCCGATGTCGATCCCGATCGCGCGGACGGTTTTGCCGATGGCATTCGCGGATTCTTCGCTCAGGGTAAACCACTGGCCGACGACGCTTGGCGAAGTCTGTCGGCTTGGGGATTTGCTGCCAGTCGTGTGCTGGACTACCTCGAACGACTGCCGGAAATTGACTCGTCGCGAGTTGCTGTCGTCGGCCATTCTCGGGGCGGAAAAACTTCGCTGTGGGCGGCTGCCGAAGACCCTCGATTTGCGGTCGCGTACAGCAACCATTCCGGATGCGGCGGCGCTGCCCTATCGCGTCGAGCCTTTGGTGAAACCGTCGATCGAATCACGTCCGCATTTCCGCATTGGTTCAGTCCCAATTTTGCAAAGTATGCTGGCCGAGAAAACGAATTGCCGATCGATCAACACGAATTATTTTCGCTGATCGCTCCGCGTCCCGTCTATGTAGCCAGCGCTGACGAAGACTTGTGGGCTGACCCGCGAGGCGAATATTTATCGCTCGTGCTATCCGCACCGGTGTATCAATTGCTTGGCAAACGATCGATCGGCGATGAAGTCATCGCAGACTCTGATTTGACCAACTCCGCCTACCCGCCACCGCTGGATCACCCCGTCATCGTGGGCCAAACGGGCTATCACATCGGTTCCGGTGGCCACGGATTGACCCATGTGGATTGGAAGAACTTCCTAGATTTTTTCGGTAGGCTGCCGAAGTGAGTTTGGCCGGAACCATTCTCGTAGGTGCCGGTGTCGTCGGACGATCGATCTTACGCGCCCACATCGACGCCCGGATATCGGTCCATCTGGTCGACATGAATCCATCTGCGATCGAGCTCGCGATCGATTCACTAGACCTAAGCGACGACTGGCAGGTCATGCCACCAGCTCAAATCAGCGAGTCGTTGACCACCGTTCCAATTCGACATGGTAGAGACAGCGAGCCGCGACCGACAATTTTAATCGAATCCATTGCCGAGCGATTGGACGTCAAACAAAAGTTCTTTGCCGAAGCGGCGCAAGTCTTTGCTGATGAAACGGTTTTCTGCAGCAACACATCAACGCTGCGGATCACGACGATCGCGTCGTCGCTTCAATGCGCTAGCCGATTTGCAGGGATGCACTTCTTCATGCCGGTCGAACAGCGACCGGCTGTTGAAATTGTTCGCGGCGAACGCACCAGCGAAGCAACCATCCAAGCCTGCAACCAACATGTCCTGCGTCTCGGAAAAGAACCGCTGGTGGTCAAAGACAGCCCCGGTTTTATCGTCAATCGGTTGTTATCACCGTATTTGAACCAAGCGATGCTGCTGCTGTGCCATGGTGTTGCCGCCGACCGGATCGAGCGTGCGGCGATCGCGTATGGAATGCCGATGTCGCCACTCGAATTGATTGACACCATCGGAACTCGCACAACGTTTGATGCTGGCCGCGTGTACTGGCAATCGTTTCCCAATCGGATCGCTCCAGCACCCATGCTAGGAAAAATGATCAAGACTGGACGACTAGGCAAGTCGGTCGGCGCAGGGTTCTACGATTACACGAACGGCCAACGTTCCCAGGATCTAGCGCCGGAGACCATAAAACTTGCCGAGAGTTATTTTCGGCCCATCGCGGAACTAACCGATCTTGATCTAGTCGAGCTCCTATCGATTCCGATGCGAATCGAAGCGGCAATTGCCCACGACGAGGGCACCGTTTCATTGTTTGAATCGTTCGACGTCGCGATGCGAGGTGGACTTGGATTCTCACCCCACCAAGCTTGGTCTGAATTCTTTAATGATCTTGGCAGCGACACGATTCAATCCTCGATCGAACGTTGGCGGCCAACTTTCAAGTCAATGAATCACGATTTATCAGCCCGGCAATTGCTGGAACAACGACCATCCTGATCGCAAAATCATCACAATTCGCGGGCAGTCCACTAGGAAAGGGGGGGCGACGACCCATAATGAACATCTGCTACCCAAGTTGGGCGGCACGCGGGGCGATGGATTGCGTCCGCTTGATTCGATCAATCGTTTGAATAGTTGGAAGAGGTTTTGTGATGAAGTCAGGTATTTTCAGCGTTGCTTTGTTGACGTTCGTGTTGTCGTTGGTCGGTTGCGAAGCAGCCACTGATGAAATCAGTAAGGGCGCAAGCGACGTTGCCGACACCGCCAGCGAAGCAGCCGACAGTGCCGGCGAAGCAGTTGACGCTGCTGTCGACTCAACCACCGAAGCAATCGGTCAAGCAAAGGATAAAGCAGAAGAAGTCGTCGGTGATGGCGTCGATGCCGCCGAAGAAAAGATCGGCGAAGCTGCCGATGCTGTCAAAAACGCTGTCGAGTAAGACAACCTTTCAAAATCAGAATCAGACGTTGGCGACGGCAACTAACCCTGTAGCGCCCAAGTCTGAATCGTTCATGCCAACAAGCGGCCAGTGTTCTCACCAGCCGCTTGCTGCATTTAGTGATGACGCAAATCAACTGTCTCGCTGGGACAAAAGAGCCAACCAGCCGACTTACTCGATGCAGACAAGATATTCCTGGCGCTGATCGTTTTGATACTCGGCCATTCGAAGGAAGATCTGCTTGCCGCTAAACGTTGGCGTTGCAAAGACGCTGGTGCCTAGTTTATTGACGCTGACCTTTTTGAATCCGTCGGAGTTGGCTTCGAAAACATGCGTCTCGCCGTCTTCATTGGTACCGTAGATTCGGTCGCCGACGAGAACCAACGAACCGCTGAACGTGCCGCCGAGTCGCTTCTTCCACACCGTCTCACCGTCGGCTGCCCGAATGCAGACCGCGATTCCTTCGTCGAGCACGGCATACAAATAACCGTCGCGCAGCACAAACGAAGGAACATAGATTCGCAAATTTTGGTCCCAAACCAGTTTCCCCGAATCGGTCGCGTCATAGGCGGCCAAATGATTTCGGGGATAGCCACCGCTGCTGAACACCAATCGACCGTCGGTCGGTGTCGATGAAACGCACTCGGTGGTTGCGCCATCGACCTTCCAGAGAACTTTTCCGGTCATCGGATCCAAGCTTTCGACAATGTCACAGCCCGTCATGATCAATTGGTCTTCACCATCGATTTGGACAATCGATGGCGATGCGTAGTTGGGTTTGGCAGGACGATCATGTTTCCAAAGCATACTTCCGTTTTCGCGGTTCATCGCCACGACCGCACCGCCGCCTTTGTTGTCAGCCGATGCGATCACCATCGATCGATAGATCACCGGCGAGCTACCGTAACCTTGATGGACTTCGTAGTCGGATACCTTTGACTTCCAAAGCAGTTCTCCATCCAGCGATAACGCGGACGTCCAAACAGCGTTGTCATTCAAGAAATTGATAAACAGACGCGTGCCATCGGTCGCGACCGATGAAGAAGCCATCGAGGCTTTGTCGTTTGCTTTGCGGCCACTCTTACTGGCAAAACCGCCTTCGTGAACGATCGCTTGCCAAACCTGCTGGCCCGTATTTCGGTCAAAGCAAAGCACAAGCTGTTGCTGAGAATCCGCTAGCGCGGTCGGCACATAAACTCGATCGCCCAACACCATTGGCGATCCGTGACCGCGTCCTTTGATCGGTGACTTCCATCGCACGTTTTCGGTATCGGACCAAGTCGTCGGCACACCGGTCGCCGTCGTCACGATGCCGTCGTGATTCGCACCGCGCCAAGCGGGCCAGTCAGTCGCAGAAATGTCGGCTGCCGAGGAATTCGTGGTGCAGGCTAAGGAGCCCAGAAACAACAACATCGCCGCAGTCGTGCCGGACGGTTTTCCATGATCTTTGCCATGATCACGGAACAACAGCACAAATCCAACCAACACAGCAAGCGCGAAGAAGGCAGGTTTCATCCACAGCTCTTTCCATTCGATCGATGCCAATTCCGAGTGCCGCAGTTCGTCCTTTTCGGCGACCATTGCGGCAATTGAATCGGGACTCGCACCGGCCTGAGTGGCCGACTCGATCGCCTTGGTCTTCTCGACGACTTGTTCGTTGAATTGCTTTGCTTGTTCGGTCGTGTGCTGGCCTTCGACTTGCCCGGCAACCTGAGCACCGATCATCATGCCGAGACCGAGCGTCAACATGACCAACAATCCCTGGGCTTGAGCACGCATCGCCGGCGGAGCCTTTTTGTCGGTGTAGATCTGGCCCGTGACGAAAAAGAAGTCGTAACAGATGCCGTGCAAAACGATCCCGCCAATAATCATCCAGCGAATTTCGTCCGATGCACCAAACGCGAACAGAGTGTAACGAAGCACCCAAGCCAACATGCCGATCGCCAGCATCCACTTCACGCCCAAGCGTTTGAAGAAGAACGGTACAACCAACAGGAACGGGATTTCGAACCACTGGCCAAATGACATCGTGAACGCAATCGGCAACTGAACCAACTCGACGACGCGGCTGGCGATTTGGTAATAGAAAGCCAAAGGGATGCAAATCAGAATCGATGAAATCACGAACACGGCGTACGAGCGGTCTTTGAGCAATACCAACGCATCAAGTCCAAAGAGTTGGCGAATGCTAACCTTTTCGTCGGACTTGACCGGTGGCGTATCAGGCAAAAAGAAACTGAACACGCCTAGCAAGATCGCTGCGCCTGCGGCCATGTAAAACATTCCCGCGTTGGTTTCAAAACC
The DNA here is from genome assembly GCF_007860175.1 of Rubripirellula reticaptiva. Taxonomy (NCBI): domain Bacteria; kingdom Pseudomonadati; phylum Planctomycetota; class Planctomycetia; order Pirellulales; family Pirellulaceae; genus Rubripirellula; species Rubripirellula reticaptiva. Next base: position 1,554,990 of record NZ_SJPX01000002.1, read on the forward strand.
CGTGAAAGTCAAAGCAAAACCGGCCGCGATCCAGCCGATCGTTCCCAATACTCGTATGCCAGGAAATTCAGTTTCCGGATCCGACATGTTCTTCATAGCGATCGTGTTGGTCAGCGCCAACGTGGGATAATAAGTCAGCATGTAACCAAGAAAAAATCCCCAGTTCAGCACGGACGGCGATGGCGATTCACCCTTCATCACGGAGACAGCAGCAAACAAAATCCCGCCACCAAGCAGGTGCAAAATCGCTAGCACTTTCTGAGCACTGAAAAAGCGGTCGGCAATCAATCCAACCAACAGCGGCGTCAACAAACCAGCGATCGGACCAACCGAATACGTATTGCCGATATCACCGGCATCAAAGCCGATCGTTTGCAAAAAGTTAGGTGCGGTGACGTACCAGGCTCCCCAAACAAAGAACTCCAGAAACATCATGATGGAAAGCTGGACGCGGACAACAGGATTCATGAGTTTCCGTTCGGTTGGTGAGGTCAGCGAAGAGGGGATTTTGGTGAACTGAATAAGATCACTTGAAGGCCACGGGCTCGATCTGTTCGAGCGGACTATCGTCACGTGCGAAGAACATCAGATGTTGCCAGGGAAGATCGTTGTACTCGCGTACAAGCTTCAGCCCGTTTGCTTCGTATTCTTTGATGATTTGCGACTTTGACATCTTGTGCAGCGGCTTGATCGGCACGGCGGGATCTTCCTCTCGGTACTCAAGCAGCGCCACCACGCCTTCCGGCGCAAGTGATCGGCGGATGCCCCACAGCATGGATTCCGGATGCGAAAACTCGTGATAGACATCGACCATCAACAACAAGTCCACTTCACCGGTTGGCAACTTGGGATCATCGATCTCGCCAAGGACCGGTTTGATTTGCGGCAACTTCAAACGACCGGATCGTTCACGAAGCTTGTGCAACATTTCGCGTTGGATGTCGACGGCAAGCACTTTGCCATCTTTGCCAACCGCGCGAGCCATCGGCAGAGTCCAGTAGCCGTTACCGCAACCCAAGTCGCAGACAGTCATGCCGGGCGCAAGTTTCAATTGAATAAACGATTCCGACGTGCTCTCTTCTTCATCACGCTCGGGGCGAATCAACCAGGACGCGCCCAGGTGCGACATCGGTTTGGCCAGCGTCCGGCCTAGATAGTCATTGCGAGCTTCTTCGATTGGTTTCGAATCAGTTGGTTTCAAATCGGCTGACTTTGAACCAACAGGCTTCGATGCAACCGGCACAGTGCCGACATCCGCCGGCGCAGGTTCGATCGCCGCTTCTTGTGCAACCGCTGTTTCTTGCGCAACCGCTGTTTTTTGCGCAACCGCTGTTTTTTGCGCAACCGCTGTTTTTTGCGCAACCGTCCTGGCACACAAACACAGGGCCAAGGCGATCCCTACGGCAAACCTAATCTTCGTCTTTGGGAATGAATTCAAACTCGGGTTCGAACGCATCTTCAAAGCTATAGACATCATCGAAATCCTCGCGGCGGTCAGTTTCACTTTTTCGCATCTGCTCGATACGAATCAGATTGTAAACCAAATCACCGAAGTCACCGGTGCGATGGATGCCCCAATTGGCAAGGACCATTTTGGCCAAGTACCCGTACTGCTGCAGCGCATATTGCCGGCACGATTCGCACAGTTGCTGTCCAGTGACGTGCCGGGCGGCAACTTGTTCATCGGTTTCTAGATCATCATCCCCGAATTCGCCGTGCAAGACATCCGTCGCTTCGGGCATATTTTCGTGAGCGAACTGCAGCGATTCACGGATAAATTGATACGCTTCGATCTTGTAACGCGTGTCCTCGGCCAACAGATCTCGCATTGCTTGCAACGGAGACTTCATTTCAAACTCATCTGGGAACATCGAGTTGGGGGACAAACCACTGGCCGAGGCAAGATTGTTAATGGGAATCGGTTTTCTGGGAATACCGGGCACCGATAACTTAACCTAGTTTCGCTGCGCAAGTTGCTCGATCGAGCGCCGACTACTTGGTTCCCGAATCAGGATCCCGAGGCTTGCGGGTTCGGCTGCGCCGGGGTTTTCCCAGTTCTTCACCACGGCTGACGATGCTGATGACGTCGTCCGACTGGATCAAGACTCGGCGATGGTCGTCTGTTTTGACGGTCAACTGCCCCGACAAAATATCCTGAGCAATGACCGTCACGCTGCCTTCTCGAGTCAACACGACGCTGCCGGGTGGCGGCAGTTCCTTGGCCAGTGCCTCGTACGTGTCGTATTCGTAACGCAAGCAGCACTTCAGCCGGCCGCAACGACCCGAGATCTTCGATGGATCCAGCGTCGCCTTTTGCAACTTGGCCATCTTCATCGACACTGGCGGCATCTTGCTGAGAAACGTTGCACAGCAGATCGGTTGGCCGCAATCGCCGTAATCGGCCAACAACTTTGCTTCGTCGCGAACACCGATTTGGCGCATCTCGATTCGTGTTTGAAACTCTTTGGCAAGTTTGCGAACGAGTTCGCGAAAGTCAACGCGTTCGTCGGCCAAGAAGTAAATCACCAAACGTTCGCCGCCAAGAATGCGTTCAACGTCGACCAATTCCATCTTCAAACGAAGCGATTCAACGCAGCGGTTGGCGGCATCCAAGTCGTCACTTGTTTTCGATTCAAGATGTCGCCACTGGGATCGGTCGTCGTCGGACATCGCCCGGACGATGCGGCCCATCGTTGGCTCGTTCATCGAATCGAGCGCTGTCGGCGTTGCTTCACACAGAACCGTTCCGATCTCCGTCCCCCGATCAGTGCGGACAATCACTTCGTCACCGTACCGATAGCTTTGCTTGGACGTCATCACGCCAAGCGTCCGCATCGACCCGCAGCGGACCACGTACTCGGGTGGCCCCGATGCGATCGCCGTTGCGGTTTGTGATGAAGTCGATTTGCCAGCGTCAGCCTCGCCTGGCTCATTTAGCGGCTCACTCATCAGTGGAACCGTCTTGTGGAGGCGTTTCGTCGTCTACCTTGCCTTCTTGCGACCCGGCCGGCTTAGTCGTCTCGGGTGCAGCGGCTGGTTTCGGCTTTGGTTTTGACCAGCTCCAGGACCGGCCGGCCGCGACCACGCCACTCTTGCGAGTCCCGACGAGCAACTGACCGTCACCATTCCAAGCCAACGACCAAACGCCGCTGGGCGCGTCCATCGAATCGCTGGCCGGAAAGTGCAGTCGACCACCGACTTCGGATGCCGCGATTTGCCCGGCCGGTGAAACAGCAATTTGCGTGATCCAGTCAGTCCCCTTGGCGATCACTTCGGACTTCGCGTCGGCCACAGCTTCGCACTGGTACAGATTGCGATCGCCGCTTCCGACGACCAACTTTTTGCCGTCGTCGATCATCGCAACGCACCAAGCCGGTTCGGTTCCAAACTCGATCTTTCCAACCGCTTCCAGTTCTGGCAATTTCAGCAAATGCACATGACCGCCGCCATCGCACGCCGCAGCCATCGCACCGTCCGGCGACACCGCCAATCCGGTGACGGCATGACCATCAAGTTCAACTGACTTTGCGACCTTCGCATCGGCCAAATTCCATAGGAAGACTTTGCCGCCTTCGTTACCAGCGATCACTGATTTTTGGTCCGGCATCAACACCAATGCTTGGCACCATCGCTCGAACGCTTTTTCAAATGTCTTCGCTTCGCCGCCTTCGGTATTAAACGTCATCAAATTGCCGCGATAATCAACGCTAGCGACAGTTTGTCCATCGCCGGTCGCAACGACTCGCCAAACTGCAGCGGGATGAGAATAAAGCGTCATTAGAACGGCCGGATCCGATGCTTCGAATGAAACCACATCAGCCGGGCGCAGCAGAAGTCCGCTGGCCGTCGACGCGACAAACTTGTCGCTATCACCAACCCTAGCCATCGATGTCACCCAGGCGCCATCGACGTCGGATACGGCATCTTCGCAGTAAGCCTGATTTTCGGGGGCCCAAAACAAGGCTGCCAAAATGGCCACAACGACGACTGATGATTTCATCGAGCTTTGGTTCATCCGCTTATTCCCATCTGCGTTTAGATTTGTTGACCATGACGAGTCATGGTCTTTGATTACTCACCGGCATAAGCGAGTGCTAACAGTGCGTACGCCGTCACCAAGTTTCGATCGCCTTCCATCCAGCGATCATTTTCCCCATTGACCCACGAACCGTCGGCTTGTTGCTCGGACACCAAGGTACGAACCAACTCGTCTCGCCATACGTGCGGCGTGCCCGATGCGTCATCGATCGTGGTGATGCTCGCCGCTTGCAGGGCCTTGCCGAACGTGTGGTAATAATAGAACAGACCGGCGGCCCCCATGCCTGGGTTTGATTCAAGCGAATAGTTCTTGCCAATAAAATCCATGGCCGCAACCACTCGTGGATCATCCTTGGACAACCCCGCATAGATCATGCTTTTCAGTCCCGCATAGGTCATCGAGGCGTAGCTTCGCAGCCCACCGCCGTCGTCTTTGCCGGCTTGGCTTTCGCCACCTGCGGCAGGAGTGTAATAAAAGCCACCATCGCCAACGTCGTCCGCATGTTCGGTGTCGTTACCGTGGCCGGCCAAGTTTTGAGCTCGAATGACAAACTTCAATGCCTTCTGGATCGCTTCGTCATCGGCTTCGTTGCCCAATTCATGCAGCGCCTCGACCAAGAACGATGTGTTGGACAAGTCCGGACGCGAATGGCTGCCGTAACCCGCGCCGCCGTACGCGGTATCCGACGGTTTGATGCCTTCGCCTTCGTCCCACTGGATGTCCTTTAGAAACAGTTCGGCTTTCTTCAGCATGCTGTCGTACTTGCCGTCCTGGTTCGCCTTCATTAGCGCCATCACGGCGACCGACGTTTCATAGTTTTTCCACCGCGAACCGGTTGCATAAATGCCGCCGTCGCCTTGGAACTTACTCTCGATGTACGAGATCGCTTTTTTGACAGCCGGATCGTTAATCGCGGCTGGACGGTGCTCCAGAATCGCGCGCACACAAAGCGACGTTACCGCCGCGCCGGTCTCGCCGCTAAACGATCCGTCGTCAGCCTGACCACGCGCCTTGAGAAACTCGATTCCACGACTGGCTGCGGTTTCGATTTCCGAGCTCGTTGATTTTGCAGGTGTTGTCGCTAAAGCTTCCTGCGCAGGCGCTGCGGAGGTGTCCACCGAGCAGATCAAAATGCCCGTCAACAACATGGCTGACAACTTTGTGGATGACAAAATCAAATAGTTCAGGGAAAGAGAATGCGATCGCATCACTTGGAATCCGTAGAAGGGAAAGGGTTCGGGAAGACAAACACGGTTGGAATGGTTGGTCGGCTTGGCAATCGTGCCACAGGACTCGCCCAACCGACTTGCGAAGAAAATCGCTGGTCGCAGTGACATCCACAAAGACACCCGCAAAAGCCGTGCCCTCGCTGCAAACGTGCTCCTCCTCACCCTCAATCCTAGCCAGGACCGGACTTCAATGCAGTGCCCCGGGATCGCTGGTCGATGGAACGAGAAGTAGAAGTCTCGAGTTTTCCGGTTGATTCTGGCGATCTTCGGCGTTTCGGCACCCTTGATCTCCCCTCATGCAATCATGTCCAGCCAACCTTCGTACCGCATCGATCCGGCGTCGCTCGGAACATCCTCGCCGTCGCTGCCGCGACGACGATCGGTCGTGCGTGCACGAACCTCGACGGAAAATCCGACTCCCGACGGCGAAAAATCAGACGCCTCCGCACCCGGGCGGACTTTTCGCGTCGACCGGCCTGATCGCCTCAAATTGGCTGGATCGGGCTCGGCGGCCCCGCAACCCATCGATTTCGAACAATCCGACGCGAATCAAGAATGGCTAAAACTGCAGGCGACCGACCTGATCGACCGTTTACAGGCTTGGGCAGCGGATCTTGACGCTCGCGAGGCCCAATTAAACGTGCGTGCGTCAGTCCAAGATCACCGCGAACGCCAGTTTCGGATGGTTCAGCAGGACGCCGTCACCGAACTCGCCGAACAAAAACGCTCGGCCGAACGACTTCGTACCGAACTTCAGTCCCAGGCCCGCCGAATGGCGTTTGGCGAGTGAGCTTGATCGGCTCCGAATTCAACAACACGGCCGTCCCTGCCCCAAGAAAACCACAAATCGACGGCCAATCGCCCGGCATTGAGGCACATTTTGTCCGGGTCGTTGCATGATGACTGTCGGAAAGCCAAAATAGCAGCCCTCGTGATCTCTGAATTATTCTCAGTGGTCCCTCACTTCTTGCCATGGCTTTTCCTCGGAGACCTCGATGCCTCGTCCCGTCACTCTTTTCACCGGCCAATGGGCAGACCTGCCGATCGAAGAAATGGCCCGCATGACCGCCGGCTTTGGTTACGACGGAATTGAACTGGCTTGTTGGGGTGACCACTTCGAAGTCGATCGCGCGCTGGCCGAAGACGATTACTGCGACAACCATCGCAAACTGCTTGACGACGCTGGGTTGCAGTGCCATGCGATTAGCGCACACTTGGTTGGCCAAGCCGTTCTGGATAACATCGACGAACGGCACAAAGCGATTTTGCCGCCTTACGTTTGGGGCGATGGCGACCCAGCCGGCGTCAACGAGCGGGCAATCGAAGAACTCAAAAACACCGCTCGCGCCGCCCAAAAGTTTGGCGTTGACGTCGTCAACGGGTTCACCGGCAGCAGCATTTGGCACCTTCTGTACTCGTTCCCGCCTGTCCCGCCGTCGATGATTGACGATGGTTTCAGCTTGCTGGCGGATCGATTCAATCCGATCCTGGACGTGTTTGGCGAGTGTGGCGTGCGGTTCGCATTGGAAGTTCACCCGACTGAAATCGCGTTCGATATCTACACCGCCCAACGAGCACTCGAAGCTCTGGACCATCGCGCCGAATTCGGTTTCAACTTTGATCCCAGCCACTTGATCTGGCAGGGCGTTGATCCGGTCCAATTCATTCGCACGTTTGCCGATCGCATCTATCACGTGCACATCAAGGACGCGATCGTCAAACTTGATGGCAGCAGCGGTATCCTCAGCAGCCACTTGAACTTTGGCGATTACCGTCGAGGCTGGGATTTCCGCAGCCCTGGTCGTGGTGGCGTCAACTTCGAAGAAATCATCCGTGCCCTCAATGACATCGGTTACGAAGGCCCATTGTCGATCGAGTGGGAAGACTGTGGCATGGAACGAACCTTCGGTGCTCGCGAAGCCTGCGAGTTCACCAAGAAGCTGGACTTCTCGCCATCCAACCGAGCGTTTGACGCAGCCTTTGACGAAGCGAACGACTGACTTGATCTCTATCACGGTTAACGGCACAGCCGTCGAAATCCAGACGTCGATGTCGGTCAAGCAATTGCTTGAAACAGTCGACGTGCCGCCAAATTATTTGGCGGTCGAAGTCAATGGCGACGTCGTGCCTCGCGAAGACTACTCCGCCACCACGGTTAGCGATGGCGACGACATCGAAGTCGTCACGCTGGTCGGCGGCGGCTAGGATACGGCCGCGCAGCCTCGTTCGATCGCGACACCCTATCACCCGCCGCTCCCGTAACACCCAGCGTCTCCACTTGCCCACCGATCCAATCATTGCCGACGACCGACCGCTGACCATCGGAACGCACACGTTGGCTAGCCGCATGATCGTTGGCACCGGTCGTTACGACACGATGGAACAGATGCGAGCGTCACTCGACGCGTCCGGTGCCGACTGCGTCACCGTCGCCGTGCGGCGTGAGCGACTGTACGACAAAACCGGCCAAAACATCTTGGACTTCTTGGACCTGGACCGGTACATTCTGTTGCCCAATACGGCTGGTTGCTACACCGCCGCCGACGCCATTCGTGCCGCAAAGCTAGGACGCGAAATCCTGCGCTCGCTTGGGAACCCCGGTTCCGACTGGGTCAAACTGGAAGTCCTGGGCGACAGCAAGACACTGTTGCCCGATCCAACGGAAACCCTAGCCGCTTGCCGCGAACTGGCAGCCGATGGTTTCCAAGTCTTGTGCTACACCAGCGATTGCCCCGTGACGGCGCAAAAACTGAAAGCCGCCGGCGCAGCCAGCGTGATGCCAGCTGGCAGCCCGATCGGCAGTGGCCAAGGACTACTGAACGTCAATAACTTGAAGATCATCCTGGAATACTTAAAAGAAGACGACGCGGACTATCCTGTCATCATCGACGCTGGCGTCGGCACGGCCAGCGACATCAGCGAAGCGTTCGAACTAGGCGCCGACGGTGTCTTGCTCAATACCGCCATCGCTCATGCTCGCGACCCGATCCGCATGGCTCGCGCCATGAAGTACGCCACGCTGGCCGGACGCGACGCCTATCTATCTGGGCGAATCCCCAAGCGACTCTACGGGACCGCCAGCAGCCCAACCGACGGCGTCATCAGCACACGCCCGTACGGATCGCAGGCTTAATATCGCCTGCGAATTTCGAAAACTTGCTGTGCCATCAATCGCGATCAACTTTACAAAGTCGCATCGGCCGTTTGATTAAGATTGACTTTTTGTCGTCTTCCTTTGCGCTGCCCCATTCCGTCGATTCCCGCGAAAGCGTGTGAAAGCCCTATGCGACCATTCATCATCGCTGCCGTCGTGGCGTTAATCCAGCTTGGCATCCTGCCAGTCGGCCATGCTCAATCGGGAAGTCGGCCGAACATCGTCTTCATCATGGCCGATGACATGGGATGGGCTCAGCCAGGGTTCAACGGCGGTAATCCGGCACTGACACCAAACATGGATGCGCTGGCCGACGAAGGAATGCGACTCAGCGATTTCTACACTCACAGTGTTTGCGCCCCAACGCGTGCCGCGCTGCTGACCGGACGCTACGCCTTTCGCACCTGGAGCGATTGGCGGACCGAAGACTTTGGCAAACCAAGCTACCTTGCCAAGCTTGGTCTGACACTGGCTCACAACGATCGCGGCGAACCAACACGCCGCATCCATGCACTCGATACCGAAGAAAGAACGATTGCCGAAGCCCTTCGCGATGCTGGTTACTTCACGTCCCTGATCGGGAAATGGCACCTTGGCGAATGGTTGCCCGGGCACTTGCCAATGGGACAGGGGTTCGAACATCAATACGGTCATTACGCCTGGGGCATCGACTACTACAATAAAACGATCGTCCACAACGCACCGGCTCGTTTTGCCGTTTACGATTGGCATCGCAACCAACAACCGATTCACGAAACTGGGTACGCGACGGACTTGATCGCGGCGGAAGCGGATCGCGTGATCGCAGCCCGAAAGAACGACGATCGACCATTCTTTGTGTACGTCGCCTTTAACGCAGTGCATGGTCCACTGAATCCGCCACCAGGCTTCTCGGGCGATCCCGACGACTCGATGGCAATCCGCGACGCCATGCTAAGCAGCCTCGATAACGCAGTGGGGCGCATCGAACGCTCGATCGACCAGCACGGCTTTCGAAACAACACGTTGCTAGTGCTTTGCAACGACAACGGACCAGTGCTCGAAGAACTGAGCCGACCGTTTCGCGGTACCAAGAACACGACCTACGAAGGCGGCGTGCGACAGCCCGCGATCCTGCGATGGCCAGGACACACCGAACCAGGGACAACAAAATCGGGATTGATGTTCATTGCCGACTTCTTCCCAACCTTCATCACATTGGCAAACGGCAATCACCAACAGGACCGGCCGATCGACGGAATCGACATGACGTCGATGTTGTTTGCCGGCCAGGAAAGCCCTCGTCAAGAAATCATCTATGACGTGACGGGAAGCGTTCGTTTGCCAACGATTCGCCGAGGCGATTTCAAGTTGATGGGCGACGTGCTTTACAACATTGCGAAAGATCCCGGTGAGCAAACCGACGTCGCCGACAAACATCCAGGCGTTGTCCAAGATCTGAAACAACGACTCGATAAAGCCGCATCCGAACGTCCCCCGTTGGGCGACAAACCGCTGTTGATGGACCCGCCATTGCCGTACGTCTATGGCCTGGACGAACAGACCAATGTGCCCGACTGGTTGGTCACAGCCGTCGATGCGGTCCGCGCCACCCAGCCCACCGAGTGGGCACCAGGCGAAACGCCATGGCCAAAAGCGCCGCTGGGCGCAGACGCCAGCAAGATGGATGGGCTGAAAGACGAACTGACCAAATGACGAGGTGACCGATCAAACCAACTCGCGATGCGGACCATAGCCATCCGGATTTCGGATGAGATTGATGGTTGTGTTTGAATCGACACACGAGCCCTCATCCGAGTCGTTGGAATCAGAAGTTGCAGTTGTCCGCCCGTTCGCGATACGTTGACAATTGTCTTGATCTCGGCGTTGGGGGTTCCTGTTGGTTTTAGCAAATCAGCAGGAGTGGACGGCCGATACATTGCTGCCGTTTTGGATCATGACTCACCGTTCATATGGGTGATTGCGAATCTGAGCGAAGACTCGATCGTGCACTGCACCATCCCCGACGTGCTGCTGTTCCTAGACTCGATCACAAGCAATCCAGAATTTGCGGCTCGGGGTGAAGGCACCAAAGTTCAACTTGACGTCCAAAGCGGCGTGGCACACGAGCGGATCACTGCAGTAGTCACCGCCATGCTAGAAGACATCGGTTGGTCGGTCGCATCGCGCGCCGGCTTGATCTTCAAAGCCGAATACAACAAACATGTCGAGACGCAACAGTTCCAAGCACAGGACGGCATCCCGAAAAACTCAAACAATCGCGGCAGCTAAATCTTTTCGCTCACCAGCGGCGAACCCACACTCTGAAACACCTATCCGCTTAGCGTCGTCGTGTAGGTTGACAACTTGATCTATCAAGACGCTATGCCAAGCGACATGACAATCGGCCAAATTCCCGCCGGCGTTTAACTGCCTAAAAAGCTCCGCGACGCACACAAGTTTCGCCGTACCCACCGTAAGATATCGCCACACATTCTTGCGACGAGGCGACTCAACCATCATCTTTGACCGACAAATGTCATATGAACGCCACCCCGAACGTCGTTGCCACCCCAGCCCATGCGCATCAGGAATGCCGGCACAAAAATAAGTCAGGGTCCTTATTGATTGGCGGGCTGCTTGTTGCTTTACCCAAACACCGTCGTGTTTTTCCTTGATCGCTGAGGAACTGATATTTTTAAATTTCATTTCTTCTGCTAAATGGATTTCAACGTTGGGCTTTCGCCCGCGTTTTATTCGTTTCAAAGGGATTCGAGATGGCTACAAAAGTAGCGAACGTAAAGGCCAACAAGACCACTTCGGTTAAGGCTGCCAAGCCTTCCGCTGCCACGGTAAAGGCGACCAGCGTCAAAGCAAAGGTCACCACCGCCAAGGCAACCGCGGCTCCGAAAGTAACGACCGCAACCAAGGTGAAAGCTTCGCCAAAGGCTGCTGTGAAATCAGTCGCTCAAACTGCCAAGCCAGTCGCCGTAAAGGCTGCTGCGAAATCGCCAGCCGCAAAGAAGCCAGCCGCGAAAGCTGCTGCCGTCAAGGTGGTCGCAAAATCGGCCCCGAAGGCAAAGCAAGCGCCGAAGGCTGTCGCTAAGAAGAAGTAGTAGCTTCCAGTGAACGTGGACGCGGCAATGTTGCTCACGCTGAGAAGTGTGAGCAGTCGCCGCGTTTTTTTATGCGCGTTTGCAGAACCAAAAAGAAACGAAAAATTAAACCCAAACGAGACTAGCGTTTCATACGCTTGCGATTAGGTCTCGAACTGTCGGACTTACCCCAATGGGTTATTGCCTGACACATTTGGATCTGCACGTCATAACCAAATTGATTCTATGGGCTGTGGTTGTCGCGACCTTGAGACAGCCACGTTTAAAAAATCAATTTTCACTGAAGTTAACCTGAAGGCCGTTAACCCTTGGAGGCACGGTTAACGCTTCGCCGCATTCGCGATACACTCGGTTCCCCCTATGGCGAAACCGTTACCAACAGCGGATTCGCCATGTCCCGCTTGAACCTTTGTTTTTTGAGAGTGCCATCGAATGTCCGAACGAATCATCATGAGAACCGGCGAGGCATTGGTCGCCGGCGGCCCACCATTCACAGCCGCCGAACCCGAAGTCGTGATTGGTGAATTGGACGGTCCAGTCGGTACCGCTTTGGCGACATTAACGGGCGACCAGTCGATGGGGCACTCGAAGGTATTCGCAATTTTGAACACGGACATTCAGGTTCGTCCAGTCACTCTTTGCGTCAGCAAGGTGACAGTCAAAAACAGCCGCTACACAAATATTCTGATGGGCACCGTCCAAGCCGCGATTGCCAACGGTGTCCTTGATGCAGTTCGTGCAGGTGACCTGCCGAAGGACCGCGTCAATGAACTTGGAATCATTTGCAGCGTTTGGCTGAACCCCGGTGTCATCGACGATGACAATTTGGATCACAAGGCGTTGTTCGACATTCACCGAAAAGCAATGACGCTGGCGATTCACAAAGCGATGAACAACGAACCGTCGATTGACTGGTTGCTAGAAAACCAAGACAAAATCACCCACAAGTACTACCAGATGGGCCTAGACGGAAAAATCTAGTCGACGATTCAAAACGCATCGTTCCGAAGGTTTTTTAGTTTCCCCCTTTGGAACCGCAACCAAGAGAATCGAAGCAGTCTTCGTCCACTACGCACAGGACTTTCACATTCGTGCAGCAAGTCGTGGACTATTTGGCGATGCAGTACAAGTGATTCTTGCCTCGCAGGAAAATCTCATTTCCGACAATGGCGGCTGACGCATCAATCTCATCGTCAAGTTTGTTCGTCGCAATCACGTCGAAGGTCTTGCCGTGCTTGAAAACCAGCGTCGTACCGTCGCGGCCGGTCAGGTAAATGTGACCCGCGGCGGCAACCGGCGACGCATAGACCGACGAAACATCGGGCAGGCGAGTCTCGTCGATAACAAGATCGCCCGTCTTTGCGTTTCGCGAAACCAGGATCCCATTGTTCGATTTGACGAAATAGAGCTGGCCATTATAAAGCACCGGCGACGGAACGTACGGCGCGGCATCGTCTTCGATCCAAGTGACGATGTCCGAATCAGTAATGTCACCTTTGGCACTCAGTGGAATCGAATAGATCGCGTAGCCTCGGTATCCGGTCATCACGATGACGTTGTCTTCAAAACGAACTGGCGTTGGGATGGGGTTGCCAGCCTGTCCGCCACATTCCCAAATCAATTCACCCGTGGCAAGGTCGTAGTTGCGCACTCGGTTGGAACCGTTGGTGATGACTTGGGTACGTCCGTCGTATTCGGTGATCAGCGGCGTTGACCAAGTCGTTTGCTCGTCTCGCGATTGACGCCACTTTTCATCGCCCGTCTTGGCGTCCAAGGCAACGATGAACGAGTCGCCTTCGTGATCCCACGGCACGACAAGAGTTCCATCATGAATCGCTGGTGAGCTGCCTTCGCCAAACTGTGCTCGCGTACTCATCTGCCCTAGGTGCACGTCCCAAAGCTGCTTGCCATTGAGGTCAAGACAAAAGACGCCGCGCGAACCAAATGACATGTATAGTCGCTCGCCGTCGGTCACTGGTGATGATGATGCAAAGGTGTTGGTGTTGTGTCCAGCTTCGTGTGGGACTTGCTGCGTTAGCGACGTCCGCCAAACTTCTTTGCCCGTGGCTCGGTCGTAAGCCAAAACGATAAAATCGTAAAAGTTGGTTGGTGCTGGCCCACCACCAAAACCACCGCGTCCACGGCCACCACCACGTCGCCCCGAACCTCGGTCGCTTTGTTCGGCCTGCGCGACTTCAACCGGTGCTGCTTCGGCCGGTTTGTCCTCAGTGGCCGCTTTCGCGTCGGCGACCCGGTCTATCTTCACCGCCGTGCTGACGTAAACTCGATCGCCAAGAATGATAGGGGTGCTACTGCCGACACCAGGAACTTCGATCTTCCACTTGATGTTCTCCGATTCACTCCACTTGGTCGGCGGCTCAGAACCCTCCGCAACTCCGCTTGCGTCTGGACCACGCCACTGGGGCCAATCTCGATTTACATCTTCGGCCGCGGCAGAGTAAGCCAGAACACTGAACGTCAAACCGAACAGACAAAGGAAAGGGCAGGTTTGCATTGCGGAGCTCCAAATCGAAAAGGGATGGGAACAAAGTCGGCACCCGCAAAATGCGAGCACCTTGAGATCGCTGGATTGTAGGGCCGTGAACGCCACTACTGAGCGACTAATTGCTTGGCATCGCTTGATTTAAATGAACATAGTCCAGACCAAACATGAATGCGGGCGCAGCATGCGGATTCGTTCCCTCGATAGAAACGTGCAGTGCATTGTCGCCCGACGCCAATTCGAACGTGCCGAGTGAAACCGGCCCCGTCGAAACGACATTGGGTCCGTTGAACAGATCGAATCTCTCAGCCACCTGCGAATCATTCACGGCGAAACGGACGATTCCGTAGTCGCGTGCTTGGGTCATCGCGACAAATACTTCGTAACGCCCAGCCTTATTCACCGGAACGGTCAAACTCAGTCGATCGCCTGTCTTTCCACCCGTCCACCACAGATGAGCATTGCCGCTCCACTTGCCCGCTTTGAAATTGCCCATTCCTTGCGGACTCACGTTGCCCCCACTGATCTTTGCAACGTGCAGCGACTCACCTTCTAGTGCTCCCTCGACACGCCCGCTTGTTTCGTTAAGCACAGGTCCTTCGCCAGGCAACGGCACCTGTGTCGGACTCGCCAAATAGGCTATCAGGTCGACGACTTCATCCGGCTTCAGTTGATCGAGTTGTCCGTCCGGCATCATGGACACCTCGGTCAACTTCTGTGCTTCGATATCGCCGCGATCGACAACCAAACGTTCATTGGCCGTTTGAATCACGATGGCGGTTTCGTTCGTTTCACGCACGAGACCATTGATTGTTCGGCCGTCGATCGTCACGATCGTGGTGGCCTGATAATCACGGCCGACCAACGCGCTTGGGTCCAAGATGTTTTGCAGCGTGTAGTCCAAGTCACCACGGTTGCTGCCCGTAATGTCGGGACCAATTTTTTCGCCTTGACCGAATAGCTGGTGGCATTTTCCGCAGGTGTTGTTGTAGAGCAAACGTCCGTGCGACCGATTCGCGGATTGCAGCGTCTCCGGTGTGAGCCGTTGTTTCCATTGTTCGATCTGCTGCTTCTTGTCCGCCGTCGTCGCTCGCATCGACCCCCAAGTCCTGTTGATCAGTTCGGAAATCTCCGCGTCGCCAAGCGATTGCATTTGCCGAATCGTAAACGCTGACAGATCTTTTCGGTCGACGATACCATCTTCGACGGCACCCAGCAGCTTGTGCGCCCAGGCGGATCGCGATGACAGCGCTGCCACGGCGTCGGATCGTTCGCTAGGCGAAAGCGTTTGGTAGCGAGCCAGGATCGCGTCGGGAATCTTCGCATCGTCGTAACCCGCCATCGCACGGATCGCCATTGCTCGCATGACATCGTCGTCCAAGATTGAAATCAAGGTCGGCACCAACGCATTGTCTTTGCCGGCAATCAGTGCTTGCAACGCGCTGGTCCGCTGCTCAGTTGACGCCGCACTGTCACTCGCAATCGACCGCAGCACTGGAAAAATCGACGCATCGCCGAACTTGACGGTAACCAGTTGAGCTTGCTGGCGGATCTTTGCGTCATTGCTGGCCGTCAGCTTGGCGTAAACGTCGGGCCATGCCGTGGGCATCCGCAATTTGCCTTGATTCTTGATCGCCGCAACGACTTCGCCGAGCATGATGGCTTGCATTTCTGCTTTATCCGTCTTGCCAAGCGATGTTAGCAGCGCACCGATGCTATCCTCATCGGCCGCGGCACGGCGGAAGATAAATTGGCTGACCTTTGGAATCCGATAGGCAGACGCTAGCGCGAATACCCGATCCGTGTCAACTGGCACAAGTGGTTCGATGCCATACCAATACATCAATGGCAAGTTCGAATCGTTCGCATCATCAGCGTGGCTGAGCAAACCTGCTGCGATCGCCCATCGCGATTCGATTGGCAGACGTTGAAGCGCCGACGCGAGATAAAGTCGAACCAGCGATGACGAATCGCTGCTCGCCATCTCGGCGAAACGCGTCAGCAGTGCCTGACTGGCGGCGGAGTCTTCCATGGCAAGCTGGATCGCCCAAGCTCGCAAGTATTCCGACTTGTGCCCACTTTCATGCAGCAACGCTTCTAAATCAGCGTCGCCAAGTTCACCGACGCAGTGCAGGGTCCAGATCGCTCGTAATCGCAACGAGACTTCTTCATTGCCCATCGCGATTTCTCGCAGCGACTTGATCGCCACCACGCGATCCTCCGCGTCGACCGATTCGCCACGCAGCAGCAGTTTTTCTTGCATCAACCGGCGAGCGGTTCGCACGTGGTTTTCGTTGGTGCTGCGATGCAACAATGCCAGTTCGTGCATCGTGGCGCTGTCAAGCGACAGCCCCGGCCAGTCGGTGGCACCGAACGATACTCGGTACACCCGCCCGTTGCTTCGGTCCCAGATTTCTTTGTCCGCGCGGTGACAAGCGTTTTTGTCATACCAGTCGATCATGTAGACGCTGCCGTCGGGGCCGTACCTCATATTGATTGCGCGAAACCAACGGTCGTTTGCAAACAGCACGTCGGATCCGTGCGAAGCAACATAGCCGCTGCCTTGACGACTGAGAATGTCGTTGTTGATGCGGTTGCCATGAACATTCGCCATGAAGATGGACCCGCGATACTGATGCGGCCAATTATCGGCCAAGTAGATCATCGCACCACAGTGGGCGTGGCCACCGCCCGCCGCATGAGTATCGTCTGCACCGGCGGGTTGATCTCGTCCCCACCAAGCATGGTCGCGGATATTGCCGGCATAGTGCGCGTGGTCCGCGATCGTTTGAATGTCTTCGTAAATATGCGGATTAAAATGTTGTCCGCCTTGGCGATGGTATCGGCCGCCTTGAATCATGTGGAACATGTGCGGAATCACACACGCCGTGATAAACGTTTGCCCATACTCGTTGAAATCGACTCCCCACGGGTTACTGGTTCCTCTCGCAAATACTTCGAACTGATGCCGAATCGGATGGTATCGCCATACGCCACAGTTAAGCGGAGTACGATCGTCTTTTACCGTGCCCGGTTTTCCGACCAATGAATGAGTGAACACGCCGTGACAACCGTACAACCATCCGTCGGGTCCCCAAGTGAACGCGTTCAGTACTTCGTGAGTATCGTGGTATCCGAATCCGTCTAACAAAATTTGCTCGGGGCCGTCCGGCACATCATCACCGTCCGCATCGGGAATGAACATCAAGTAAGGTGCCGCGCCGACCCATACGCCGCCAAACCCAACCTCTAGGCCGCTGACCAAGTTCAATCCTTCGACAAAAACCGTTCGCTTGTCGAACACACCGTCGTGATCCACATCTTCCAAAATAATAATTTTGTCGTCACCTTCGCCTTCGGGAGCACGAACCGGATACGTGTGAGCTTCGGCGATCCACAATCGCCCGCGATGGTCGAACGTCATCGCGATCGGCTGGTGAACCATCGGTTCACCAGCTGCTAATTGCACTCGGAATCCTTCGGGAACCGTCATTGCCTCGGCGGCCTCGATCGGCGACAAGCCTTCGTTTGTTGGCAGGCCTGCCGTCTCGCTGATCGCATTCAGTTCAGTTGGTCGAGGTTGAGTCCGGCTGCTGTCGCCCGCGTTGGCCGGGGTTCGCTTTTGCAGGCTGACGAACGTTCCTTTTTTGTTGCCAACGATCACATCAGGTGCTTGATCACCGTTGAGGTCAGCCACGCACAGATCCGTTCCGACACCGGACGCATCGTCCACAAGATGAGGAATCCAAGTGACCGTTCCTTCGGCAGATCGACTCAGCTCAAACCAATACAGAACGGCCGGATCATTCGGATCGGCATCACCATGAGGTCCATGTGCCCACCATCGTTTTCCAGTGACGATGTCCTTAAGTCCGTCGCCGTTGACGTCGACGAGTTTGACCGCATGAAGCTGAGAAAAGACCACACCAAAGGGACTCTCGTCTGCCTTGGATCCAAGAATGCGGTGCACAATAAAGTCACGCTGCACTTCGCCATCGCCACCGGTTTGCTCGTACCATGCCAACCCGTACCCGTGTGCATCCAACGACGTGACGACGTCGTTATCGCCATCGCCGTCGACATCATAGGCAAACATTTGCGCCGAACCACGACCGGGTGCGAACTCAAACGGATGCTTCGTCCAGACCGAATCACCGTCCAAAGACTCGGGCTGCTGCCACCATCCACTTTTTTCGATCAAGTCCATTCGTCCATCGCCATCGATATCGCCGACGCCCAAACCATGCGTAAACTTGCCGCCCGCTGACTGATCGCTTATCCGTCGGAACTTCCATTTTGCCGCCGGATGATCGCGTTGAACTTCGGCAAAGCCAAAATAACCATCGCTGCTACAGACAACGTCTCGTTTTCCGTCCCCATTGATATCGGCATAAGTTGGTGATTCGTTATCGACGCTGTCCAGTACTTGATGACGCGGCCAAAAACGATCTTGACCCTTGGGGTTTTCAAACCACGATGCGTCTTTGCCCGGAAATCCGTAAACCAGGATGTCGTCCCAACCGTCGCCATTGAAGTCGTCGGTGAAGGCAAAGAAGTTATTCGAGTACGCGTGCGGGTCAAACGCGTCGCCAGTATAAAAACGATTCGATGATTGAAAATCAGGTCCTTCGTACCAAAACGGACCGGACGCAATGTCCGTCAGCCCATCGCGATTGAAGTCGCCTGTTGTCGCAGACTCGCTATAAAATTCTGACGACAGTTGCTGCGTCTTCCAGGTCACCAGATCCGGCTCGGCCGCAGTCAACAGCACGGAACATGCACAAGCGAAAATGACCGAAGTTGGCGAGAGGATCTGGCGCATAAACACGTACTCATTGGAGGGGCGGGATCGATCAATGTACCTGAGCAGCATGCCGAACACAGCATTTGACTCCTGTCTGTTCAAGTGGATTCCGCAAATTTGGGTTTTGCGCTCTGCAAATGCGAACGACACCCAATCTCCCATCCAAGGCACGCTGACCCACTAGTCATTTTCTGGTAAACGTTTCACTTTTAAATTGCGATACGTCAGTACGGTGCCATCGTGTTCGATCACCGTACCGAGTGCGATCGACAATGCAGCCTGCGGATCGTAGTCGGTCAGTTTGTATTTCTTGACCAATTCGCGGTAGTCCATCCACACGTTGATTTCACCTTGCTCGAATCGGATCTCAAACGGCACGACGATTGATTTCGGGACGAACCTGCGCTCGTTCGTACTCAGTTCACCGATGGCGCCATAGCTCATCCACTGAGACGCATGGTTGTAAACGAACGAGTATTTTCGATCGCGACCTTCGTACAAATAGACGCCTGCTGTTCCGTGTGAAGCACGACCACCGCCGCGCGCGATCTCGCCCGTCAACACCCACCGCTGCCCAAAATCGGCTTGGCAAGTAGTCATCAAACCGTTGCGATTGGACTCACCCGATTCCCCACGCAGCGCGCCAGTGGGACGACTTATCCACTTTCCCGACAGGATCAACCAACCGGCCAGATCCTTCTCCGGAAGCAAGCTGACCTCTTCACCGGTCGCAAACTGTGTCAACCACTTTGCGGCCTGCAAGTCCGAGCGCAGCGAGCCGATCACTTGTGGTCGCAATCCTTCCCCTTTTAACAGCGATTCGATCAACACCATCGCGTTGCCGTACTCCGCCTTTTTCATCGCCGCGTCGATCGCGGCGATCGCATCATGTTGGGGGCCAACGCTTCGAAAGACTTTCGAAATCACGGCATCACTACTGAGCGGAAATCGGCTCAGCGCTTCTTCGTTCAGTTCACCATCGAGTTCGTTGATTTGATCCTTCGCAAGTTCGTAACGCTGGTCCAAAAACGCGAACCCGGTCAATACGGTCTGCCACCAGGGCGATTCGCATTCCTGTTGCTGATAATGATCGATGTACTTGCGGCAAACCGATTCGACTTCGTCAAAGACTTCGTTTTCACGCAAAAAACCATCGCCCTCGTCATTCTGGAAATCATGCAAGATCCTCCACAGCGATTCGCACAACATGTACGGCACGTCGGTGTCGTAGCGCTGCGTTGAAGCCGCCAACCGTCCGAGCTGTAACATCTGTTCGTGCGATCCATGCCAGCGCGGTCTCAGTCCGTTGAACATCCGGTGATAGGCAAACGAATAGTCGAGTTGCGCATCGATGGCACGCTGGAACCACACCTGCATCGCTTGGCGTGGGTTTTCGGACGCCCCCATGGATACTGTGATCATGCCGGTCGCCGCGTGTGGACGTTCGGGGCAGATCTCCCAGGCTCGTTTGAAGCAGTTTTCGGCACGCTTCAAATGTTCCGCGAACCCTTCCCAGTCTGAATCACTGACGTTATAGCCCCAGCCGCCGCCGCGCTCGGCCCACGCTTTATCGAGATGCAGTTCGCCGCCGATCACGTTGACCAACCACGGTGATTCTTTCTCCAACTTCTTGGCAGTGAAGAAGTAGTTGCCTCGGAGTTTGAGCGGCATCGCGTGAAAGAACTTCAACGCCGAATCAACGATGGGCAGCGATTCGGGATTCGACGAATCATCCTGGACGATCATCTGTAACGAGTGACGCCAACATTCGTCAAAGTACTTTTTGGCTCTCTGGCTTTCGCCATCTTTGGCCTCATAGAATTTGCGAAGACGGTCGGCCGCGGCGAAACAGCGGATCGCTGGATAGCGTCGCACCACGATCAACGGATACACGTCTTCGATCATTTGCATCGCTTTGCCACGGTCCGAATCCGATGCATCGCCGTCGCTCATCATCACGGCCCGACAGTACCGAACCAACGGATCCTCGCACCCGAGTTCGATGACTTTCTCGCCTTTGTTTGCCAGCTTTGCCGAGCAAAAATTCCCACCCGTCCGCGAAAAGTACTTGGCCATGTCATCAAGAAACTCGACCGCGGCGTCGTCCCACTTTTCGCTTCGTGCACCAACTGCTTGATAAGCATCAACGAGTGTTCGGCGGTTGAACACATAACGATGTTCGCGCAGCTCAATGCTGGTCACCACGTCATCGCCAGTCGGCATTTGTATTTCAAGATCTGTCGATCTGAGATTTGCCAGAGCCGTAACGATATCTTCGCCGCCGACTTCACCAAAACCAGTCAACATGGCAACCACTCCGACAAAACAAACTTGACGGCAAAGCAGAAAACGGAACATCAGAAAGTTGCTCATAAATTGAAAAATTGGGCTGCTATCGAGGCGATGACCATCTACAAAGCGACTGGACACCCATCTTAACGAACCAAACAAGCTCGATCCACTTTGTCGGCTGACCTTGTGACTGCCGCAATCGTTTCGTGAAACTTGGCTTCAACCTGTGTAGCGAACATGCCATGGACAATCCGGCTTTGTCGCCCCGCCGGCATTGGGAAAACTGAGGGGATCGCTGCTAGCGTTACGATCGACACAACCGTTCACCGTGGACATCACGCTAACGCGATTGTAACGCTCGACGCGGAAGTCTCGGCCGCTCGCCCACCGATACCAGTGTCTATGGAAACCCGACGAAACGTATTGAAATCGACCGCGGCGCTTGTTGCCAGCGCAGCTAGTTCGATTGCATCACCACGCGCCAGCGCTGACTTCGCGTTAGTCCGATCATTGCCAGTGATCGTTGACCGCGCGCGGACGGGGTCGAGTGAATTTAAAGAACGGGCAATCGCCGATCATGCCGCAAACATGAAACCGTTTGGCGGATCACTTGCCCGCCATGGGCATGCGTTATTTCACCAGACACGCAGCGCCGCAACCGGCCCTTGGGATTTTGACATCGTCGTAATTGGATCAGGCTACGGAGCATCGATCTGTGCGGCCCGTTTGGCGATGGCGAAACAGTCCGGTGTTCGATTGGCGGTTTTGGAACGTGGACGCGAGTGGATTCCGGGAACCTTTGCAGATACGTTTGCCGGCGCGATGAAGCAATCGCGATACCAAATGCTCGGTCCGAACAAAAAAACGATCGACAATCCGATCGGCCTGTTCAACGCGATGCAGAATGACGAAGTGAACGTCTTGTCGGGCAACGGATTGGGCGGTTCGTCGTTGATCAACGCCAATGTTGCGATTCGCCCCGATGCGGATTGCTTCAACCAGACGGACTGGCCCGCGGCCCTACGTGATCGACGCGTGCTGGATCCGTACTACGACCGCGCCAGTTTGGAGCTAGACGCCCGTGTTGAATCGATCGACGCCAGTCCGAAAATGCGAAGCCAACGATTGGCGGCCAAGCGTCTGGAAATTTGCGGTGCAAATTTCGAACCAGCTTCGCTAACGGTGACTCGCGGCAGCAAGAATGAGACGGCCGCTATCTTGAATCGTCAAGGTTTACGGCAACGTGGATGCATCGATTGCGGCGACTGCACGGCAGGCTGCAATGTCGGCGCCAAGAACACGCTGGCGATGAACTACCTTCCGCTTGCTCGACGACACGGCGCTGAAATCTACACGCACACCGAAGTGGTCCGGATCGAAAAACTTTGTGATCACTACCGAATTCACTTCAACAATTTTCACCCGGATCGCGAAGGCAAACTTTGCACGCAGTCTGGAACGACAACCACTCGAATGGTGGTCGTCGGTGCGGGTAGTATCGGCAGCAACGAAATCTTGCTACGCAGTCGCTCGGCTGGCTTATCCGTTTCTGATCGTGTTGGCCATCGCTGGACCACCAACGGTGACGCAGTTGGCTTCATTCGAAAGAGCGATCACTTGACCAACATTGGCGGCTTCAGCGCGTTTGCTCAAAGCGGTTGTGCGGTCGGCCCCACGATTCAGACGAATCTGACTTACCCAGGCCGCACCAGGTTGTCTGAGCGAGTGCTGATTCAAGATGGCAGCGTCTCGCGATCATACGCCAACGTGCTAGGTCTTTTGATGCAAGACATGGATCTTGACCAGACACTAGTGATGCTTGGCATGGGGCACGACGGCGCGGCGGGGCGAGTGGTGCTGGGCGACGATGGACTGGGCAGCGTGAAGTGGCCCGGCTTGAAAGACAGCCCCTATCGAAAACTAATCCGCCGTGAATTCGCTAAGGTCGCTGCCGCCCATGGCGGCAAATACAAATACCTGAAAATCTTTGGCGACAACTTAATCACCGTGCACCCACTGGGGGGATGCGCGATGGCTGATGATCCACGAAATGGTGTCGTCGATGATTGCGGGCGAGTTTTTGATGCATCGCGAGGCGGCCAATGGGATGCCGCCACGGGTTTGGAAACGCCATCCATCCATACCGGTCTTTACGTTGCCGACGGGTCGATCATCCCCACCTCGATCGGATGCAATCCGCTGATGACAATCTCAGCGCTAGCCGAACGTATCTCCCAGCAAATAGCAGGCGACCCAGCCCATGCGGATTTGTTTGCTTGATTGATTCACGAAACGCCAGGGCAAGGCAGGCCAGGTGATCGAAAACTGTTTCTCGACTTTACCAGCATCGATTGCATTGCGAACCTGCAATGGTCGCTTGATCCAGCTGACTTACTGAAGTCAGAGACCAGGCTCACCTGGTGGAAGCCGAGCAGACGCTGGCGATGGCCAATGCTGTGCGATTTTTCTACGCAAAAATTCGGCGCTTCGCCTTAGTTGATCAATACCATCAACGCCGTCTTCGATGCTGATCCAGCCGTCAAAGCCTTTGCCTTTCAGTTCGCTGAAGATCGCATCGTAGTCGTTCAGCCCTTTGCCAATCTCGCCATGACTGAGTCGTTTTGCGTAACCTGGCGATCCACCTTCCTCGCGTCGTAAGTCTTCGATCGTACCTTCTAACAAATAGCGATCGCTCGCATGCATGGTGACGACGCGGTGCGACACTCGCTTGAGTAACTCGATCGGATCATCGCCGGCGAGGAACGCGTTGCTGGGGTCGTAGTTAACACCAAAGTTGGGATGGTCGATCGCGGCAACGAGGTCACAAAACACATCCATCGCCTGAGCAAACTCGGGGTACTCCCAGAAATCGTCCTTGTAGTGGTTTTCGAGAATCAGCGTGATGTTTCGTTCTTGCGCGTATGGCAAACAGGCCTTGATGCTATCGGCGGCCAAACCAACGCCTTCTTGAATCGTCAATTCGGGTCGACGCTGGCCACTGAGGACTCGGCAATAGTTTCCACCCAGTGCGTCAGTCATATCGATCCAACGTTTCTGCTTGGCGATCTCTCGCTCTCGAAACGCAGCGTCGGGATGCGTGAAGTCGGGCGAACAACAAAGCATGGGAATGGACATGCCAAGATCTTCGACCTGCCTGCGGAACCCAGACCACTTCGCTTCGTCATCCATTTCAATGAAGCCAGCGTAAAACTCTAAACCCTCGACATCCAAAGTAGTCGCAAGCTCAAACCACTCGGCGAGCTTCATCGTGCCGTCTTTGCACAGGGCTTGCATGTAAGCTTTTGGAAACGCAGCAAGTTTTGGCACGAGCGTGGTCCTTTCGTTTGCGATAAAAATGAATCTGAAGTCAGAGACTCAAATCGGTTTTAACACTGACTTCACAACCTCGCCCTTGTGCATTTTTTCAAACGCATCGTGCCACTTGTCGATGGGCCACACACCGCCAATGATCGGCTTGACGTCCAGTTGACCACTGGCCAACAGCGCCAGCACACGTTCCCAAATCGGCCAGTTGTGACTGAAGCTACCTTGCAGAGTGACGTTCTTTTGCACCAACGGATCGAGATTGAATCCCAGCGACTGTGGCCCCCAGCCGACCTTGCTGATCCAGCCCGCCGGTCGCACGATGTCAATCGCAATCTTCAGCGTCGCGCTGGCACCTGCTGCGTCGATCACACCATCGCACCCCAGGCCGTCACGCCGGCGCGCCCAGTCCATTGGATCCCCAACGATTCCTTCAGATCCGTAATGTTCACTTGCAATCGCCAGTCGATGACGATCCGATTCGAGGCCAACCAATGCGACCTCGGCTCCGCATAGTCGGGCCATCGCTGCGCAAAGAATGCCAATTGTTCCAGGACCGAGAACGACAACACGATCTCCCGGTTCGATTCTCGCATTGCGAACAACCGCGTTGTAAGCCACGCAGCAAGGCTCGGTCAGGCAAGCGTGTTCGAACGCGAGCGAATCGGGAACCGAATGTAAAATCCGCGACGGGACACGCACGTACTTGGTCATCGCGCCGTCGACACCGTAGCCAAATCCTTTTCGCGTTGGGTCGAGATTATACAACCCACGACGCGACATCGGATTTCGCTGGTCAATGATCGCTGCGGTCTCGCTGACGACGCGGTCACCTTCCTTCCAGCCTTCGACCCCCGAACCTGTCTCGACGATGTGTCCGCCAAATTCGTGCCCAAGCACAACCGGATAGTTCACGGGCCACGAATGATCGGCTGTCCATTGATGCAAGTCACTGCCGCAAACGCCTACATTGGCAACTTCCAGCAGCACATCGTCAGCACCAATCACTGGTTTTTCGACCTCGCGAATTTCGACGCTTCCCTTTTCAGGTGCGAAGTTCACAACAGCAGCTGATTTCATTTTTTAACCTACGTCTTGCGAGTGAACGGCATCACAGATCATTCGCAGCGAAGCTTCCAGATCTCCATCTGCCGTTTTGAATGCGTCTGCGTCGATGGTCAAGGGAGCCCCCAGGACCACCAGCGGTGCACCGTACTTTGGACACTCAATTGCTTGCTCTAGCGAAAGTCCGCCAACGGCTTGAACGGGAATCTTTACCGCATCCACTACTTGCCGAAGCTGGTCTAGCGGGCTTGGCATCCGCTGGCCGCGTGCCGCGATACCGCGCCGCTCATCATAACCAATGTGATGAATCACAAAATCGCAACCGAGATCCTCCAACCACTTTGCTCCCGCCACCATGTCATCACAGACCATGTTGTCGCCCATTACCTTGCAACCAAAATCAGCACCCGCTTTCACGACACAGCGAATCGTTTCTTCGTGCGCCCGAGCCATCACAACGACATGCGTCGCACCGGCCTTTGCCATCATCTCGACTTCCAAATATCCACCGTCCATCGTCTTCAAGTCAGCGACAATCGGCGTACTAGGAAAGGCTTCGCGAAGCGCACGCACGCCATGCAATCCCTCCGCAAGAATCAGCGGCGTACCCGCTTCCAACCAATCCACGCCAGCTCGCATTGCTAAGCGGGCCGTATCGAGGGCTTCGTCGATATTGGTTAGGTCGAGCGAAATTTGAACGATGGGTCGCATGACGAAGCCTGTTGCTAATGCGTATGTTAAGAAAATGCAAACGGTGATCGCTTTACAGTTCGCGACTCGTTAGATTTCGCCGACGAACTTCGTACGGCACCTGACCAGCGCCGATTCCAGGCATAGGAACAAGTTCGGGCTGCCCCACCATTGTTTTGCCAACGATTGAATCGTCTTCGGCTCGATACGTCGCAGTTCCGTTCCGCTGCGTCCAACCACTCGGGTCCTTGTCGTTGAACAGGTCAACAAAACTGCCGCCGTCCTGGACAGACGAAATTGCAGCGGAGACCAAAACCATCGAAAAAACGGTAAATGTGCGTATCACGACGGACCTTTCAAAACGAAAATGACCCTACTAGCTGTCAAGAGACTTGGGTCTCGACGTTGCGCGTCGCTACTTCCCGGTGATTCGATCGCGGCAGCTATTCGCCTGCGTATGATATCGTAAATCTTGCCAGACTTTCTCAGCTAGATGTGAATCGCAACAAATACCATCAATCACAATAGGCACGTGCGTTGCCGAGGCGCATATCTGCGAAGCTTTGAGGTGCATCCGCAATAATCAGTTGGGTGAATAACCGCGACTCACTTTGATTGCATTCCCAACTGTCGCAAAACGGTTGCGGTCGATTGCCGGTACAATCGCAGTAACACCTAAATGGTGCCGGCGTATGAAATGCTCAGCAATTTGCTTGTAAAAAGAAAGGCAAATGGCTTCCGAGCGAGCGTTCAAGTGACGGTAGGTTGTCCGCGACGCGCAAGTACGTTTGAAGATTAGTCCACGAGTTTCGTCAGAATCGCACCGTGCACACAAAGCCATACGGACTTCGTCCGTCGCAATTCGTTTAACCCGAACTGGTCAATCGTACTGACGGTGGATTCAGCTTTAACTTCATCCAACTCGTAAACGACAAAGCAGTCTCTAGGATGAGAAGGGGTAACGGTCGCCTCGTGATGCCATTGCTGGGTCGCGATACAAACGTAAAGCGGCTTCCCAAGTTGGCGTTGCGACGATCCAGAACCGCCAACGGAAACCGCCATGCTGACCTTTGGCCCATCAACGACCCTGTAGGCCTTATAGAAGTCAAGTCCGTCGGGTATGGGAGCAGGTGCACCCGTCGTGATCGACTGCGACGGACACAACAGAAATTCCGCTTTTCCAAGCGTTAGCATCTTCTCCTTGCTGCCACGGACTAGATCTAAAACACTAACAGACCGACGAGGCTGATCGACCGGATCAACAATTGCGTACCAGTTCGTGAACGCAGGAGTCTCGCCTGACGAACGCCCCATCGCCGCGGTCGAGTGTGCAAAGTACGTTGGACCAGTCACCTTTGATTCGCGTCGAGCCTGGTCAACGGCAGTCTTCAAATCAACATCGTGGTCAACTGGCAAAGCAGCGTGGACACTAAAGACCTCCAGAAATTCCGCAGGCACGTGGGCAAAGCCCGGTGTCGCAGGCGCTCCGACAGCCATGCACACTACAGCGACCAGAAAGCGAATGTTCAAAGCGTTCTCGATGGTAAGGAGGCTGATCGGCAAACAGTCCACAAAAACAAAAGAACGCTGGGCACCGTCGCACCCAGCGTTCTACTCTCAATCGACAATTAGGAGGCGATTATTCCTTTGGCAAGATTACCGAGTCGATGACGTGGATGACGCCATTGCTACAGGGAATGTCTGCCTTGACAACGGTTGCCTTATCCAACATCACCTTGCCTTCTACGACCTTGATTTGGACGGCTGAGCCCTGAACGGTCTTGGCTTCGGTCAGCTTGACGACGTCCTTCGCCATCACTTTTCCAGCGACAACGTGGTACTTCAAAATAGCAACCAGCTTCTCCTTGTTCTCTGGCAGAAGTAGAGATTCCAACGTGCCCTTGGGCAATTTCGCGAAC
Organism: Rubripirellula reticaptiva; assembly: GCF_007860175.1. Classification (NCBI taxonomy): domain Bacteria; kingdom Pseudomonadati; phylum Planctomycetota; class Planctomycetia; order Pirellulales; family Pirellulaceae; genus Rubripirellula; species Rubripirellula reticaptiva. The sequence goes on from NZ_SJPX01000002.1 coordinate 1,583,104, forward strand.
GCAGCGTCCGTGGGAGCAAAAACCGTGAATGGACCTTCACCTGACAGAGTTTCGACCAATCCGCCTGCTTTGACAGCAGCAACAAGAGTCTTGAAATCGTCGCCTGCGACGGCGACCTCTACAATCGTTTTGTCGCAAGTTCCGCAATCGGCTTGCACCGAAGTGACCGAGCTGGTCAAAGTCAAAACGGTGGCAGCGAGAGCGAGCACGAACTTCTTCATTTTTCACATCCTTCGAGAGGGGCAACCGGTTTCCGATTGGGAACCTCGTTGCAGAGACACTTTGTGTTGGGTAAGTCATTTTATTGATGACTGCTCGCAAACACTTGGAGCCGTAGACTGTACGAAGCCAGTCAAGTGGCAACGTCAAAAAAACCGCAAATCGTCGTGTGGGTTACCGATAGTCGGAAATAAACGCCTTTGTACCGCGTCAAATGACTCTTGCCGCGGCAGGGATCAACGATCCAGATCAACATGAATCGTTGTATTCGGTCGCCATCGGGTCAATTTCCAGTGCTATGGTCGACGATACAGCAACTCTGATTCGACAGTTGCCAACTGAAAAGCGTTTCGCATGACGGTCTTGCCATCCACCGCGATTTTGGCAGTGAAATCAAACAAGTTTGATGCGTGTTCGTTGAGTTTGACATGAGCCGTTAGGGTTTCTCCGGGCTTGGCGAAACCTCTGTATTTTGCATTTCTCACCCGAACCAGCACGCCAAGCGCAAACTTATTGAAGTGAGGATCATGCGTGTTGTATTCTTGCATCGGATTGTATTTGGCTGCGATTAAAATGCCCGCTGATTGCGTGCTCAACTCCTGCATCATGGCACCCGGGAAGACCGCAGCACCCGGAAAGTGTCCTTGCAAATAGAATTCGTCACCGCTGATACTTTTTTCCGTTTGAACCTCGTCTTTAGAGATCGAAAGGATTCGATCCACCATCAGGTACGGCGACCGATGGTGAAGGTAGTCTTCAACACGGTCGAAACGATGTTCGTAATACTGCATGAGTGTCACTTTGGTTTGGGCTAGCAGACCTAGCTGATGCCGAGGATCCAACCTTCGAGTTCAGCACAGGTCCGTTCTTTATCGTTAAGGGGTGGGTTGAAATAGCGATTTAGGAAACCGCTTCGAGAAGTCTCGCTGAGCCACTTCGCGACACTATAAGCGTCCTGCTGATCGCACGTTCGATCTAAACGCGGATAACGATTCTTGAAAATCGAAGGGTAGATTTCAGCAATGACTGACTTGTCTTCGGGAGGATCCCAGCCGTCAAACGGCCAAAAGTGGATACGATCGGCTAGCTCGCTTTTCAATTGATGGAGCCATGGGATGCCCGCATGCGTCGACATCGCGACACTCCCTTGAACGTCAAACTGAAACACAGACTTTGCCGAGCTCGACCATCTTTCAGTCAGTCGAAATTCCTTGTTGGTTCCAGTTCGTTTCGATTCAAAACTGTTGTTATGTCCCCGGACTTCGCTGACGTGAACGTGATCCTGATCCGTCGGCCAATACTCAACAAAGTCAGCCAAGAACTGGGGCCAGGACTCAAGACCGTAACGTTCAAAGTAGCTAATCGGAAACGAAAACCCGTGATCGATTCCAGCGATGATGCGATTGCCCTGGTTAACTTGGTCCGCCAGCCAGCACGCTATCTCGCGTCGACACCAATTGCGTGAAGACTTGTCTGACGAGGAGGGTGACGAAACACGTGACGGTTCTTCGCCACGATGCGACGCGTACACCTGCAACGTCTTGCTGCGAGTCACAGGCGTCTTCGCCCCCGAGTAATCAACCCCAATGCACAGATCGAAGTTCATCTCAAAGCTCCATCGACGCCTTGAATGGTAGGACCAGTGCTCGTTTCCATCCGCCGTCGACATTCCACAACAGAAACCTGTGACACAAAAACTCTCGAAAAATGACTGGCCGCGAGCACAAGCCTAGGGAACCGAAATGCTATTGGCTCAGTTGAAACAGACGTCGATTTAGAAGAGGTCAAGCTGCTGGTCCATTCGCAAAAGAGGCGCGGCGTTCATGTTCATCTGCCCCAGGATTCGTCCCGCAATCGCCATTCCGCTCAGGAAGGCACCTTCCACTCGCGGTCCGCCACACCAGTCACCGCAAGCCCCAATGTTTCGTTGAACGTCCAACAGACAATCAGCGGAAAGTGGGTCTTGCGGAATTGCGAATCGCCAACGATGGATTGCCGAGTAGCTTGGCTCAACATTTATTCCACCTACCGCTCGAAAGAATTCTGCGATCAAGAACGATTCGATTGCGCCAGGCGAGTCTTCCATGTGTGCCTCGGTCCACTCGGCGTCAGCATGCAAAACCCACGTCTCGCGATCGCCGTTCCGACCAGGTTTGCTGTTGTTGCGGGCGATCCATGACAACGGCGACTGCTGAACGAAAGCTCCGTCAAAGCCGATGTTCAACGATTGCTCGAACGCCAGCATCACCGCCCAGCATCCGTTCATCTTGACACCGCTCGCTTGCTCGGCCAGACCTGGGGCGTTTACCAGCAGAGAGGTCGCCTGATGCGAAGGCACTGCAACGACCACGTAATCGAATTCGCCCAAGTCGGATCCATCATCGGTAGCGAGCTGCCATTTGTCATTCGCTCGTTCGGGCGCTACGACCTGAGCTCCCAGGCACATCTTCAAGTCTGATGCCAGGTGCTTGCCAAGCGCACTCATACCGGGCACTGCCACGAAACGTTGGTCACCTACTTTCTCAGAATAGACGACGCCTTTTTCAACGGCAACGATTCGTCCATCCCATCGCTGAACGATTCCATCATCGATCCACGATTCGACATACCTTTTGAAGCGACCGTCACGAGCGGTGAAATACTGGGCTCCATGATCAAAGCTGATCGCATCCTCGAGCCTTCGCGTCGACATGCGGCCACTCACTCCACGACTCTTATCAAAGACGCTGACGTCGCAGCCGTGATCAGCAAGTGTTCGAGCGCACGTCAGACCTGAAATTCCAGCTCCGATCACCGCCACTTTCGGAACCGGGTTCCACAGCGGTCGCGTGACCTTGCGTTGGTAGGCGATGGAATCGATTCGTTTGGCATGTTGATCCGTTGGGCGATTTCGAACGGTTCCATACACAGGTTGCACCGGCGAGAAAGGACGATCGAATTGCCCCAAACACCATAGAATCCCACCATAAGATGCAGGGTCTCGTCCGTCCAAGGCATAGCGATGGTTCAGATCAATCAAGCGAGCAAGTGCCCGCTTTGCGTCGGGAGTCCACTTCAAGACCGCCTTGCCCCACGTCATCCGAACGTTGTTGTGCAACTCGCCATGCATCAACAGAGATCGCTGAGCAGCATCCCAAATCGAATCGCCAGTGCGGCCGCGAGCCATCGTTTCCCACGACAATAGATCGCGAGAGTCCCGCTTGTGTTCGCGCAGAGTCTCGCGAGCCCAATTTGGAATCGCCGAGACTCTGCCATGGTCTCGGCGATAATGGCAAAAGGCGTAGGACAGTTCTCGCCAAATCAATAACTCATCCAGAAACTTCTCAGCGCCGGCTGACTGATCTGCTGTTGCTTCGCGGGCGATTCGCGTGGGAGCCACCATGCCGTAGTGAAGGTAAGGCGACATTCGGCTTACCCCATCATCGACGACGTCGTTCCGCCGACGGGCATAGCTTGACAGCCCTTTGTTTCTGAATTCCTGCCAGCGTCGGTAGCCCGCGATGGATCCGCCGGGCGAATGCGATACGGGACCAATCGAGTGATCAATTTCACACTGACCAACTAAACTGGCGATGTCGCAGTCTTGCAAATCAATCGGCTCAAACGGCAGGTCGATCGACGCTCGGCCGTTCGTCCCAAACACGGAATTCCCAAGCACGGAATCATTGGGCGGTACTGAAACTCGCTGCGAATATAGGTCTCTTGTAGCGTCGCGGTATTCAAAAGCACGCTCGTAGCTTCGCCCGACTAACCGCATGGGCACGACACATGCCGTATCGACAACCACCAACGCACCAGAAATCTTGCGGCTTAGTGAAAGGGTCCAGCTTCGCAGCGGTTCGGTGGGCATGTCTTCGGTAACGACGGACGATGCGTTTTGCGCGAGCGTCTTCAGATGCGGACCGCGATGCCCCGACCGTTCAACATGCAAGGCGTAAGGAAGGTTTCGCCTAGCCATTTCCAACTGCACATCGCGAGCCCCCTGCAAAACAAACGTGTGATGACGATCTGATGCGAACGGGTATCGTTCAGAAAGTCCCTGGTAGACCAACAGCGGCAATTCCAAACGATTCGCAAGCTCGATCGCAACATTGAGTGCCGGGTTTTCGTCTGTGCGGATTGCTGCCCGCATCCAGTAGAGGACAAATTCACCTCGGCTGGGCACTTGGTTGGGACCAACCAATCGTGTTCGTTCCAAAAGGGGCTTGGGAAGCGAATGATAGATCCCGCCGTTGTCCATTCTGTCGCCCAAATTTGGCAAAGTTCAAAGAGTTTTTCAATATTGTAGAGATCAGACAAGACCACCTCGGTCCACGCGACGAAATCGGCAAACGTGGTGGCTCTCCGGTCCATTTCCCCTGTGGCTACACTTTCACCGGTCCGCTAGCAAGACGCACTGAACCGAAAAAAGACGCCGATTGAATTCATCGAGATGCGAAGCCAAAGAAATAATGATCCTGCTGATTTTCCCAAACCAACTATTTGCCAAGCACCCCGGTCTCGAGCTCAATCCGTCTCGCGTGATCCTGTTTGAGGACCCTCTCTTTTTTTCAGATCACCGTTACGCGATGCGTTTCCATAAGCAAAAACTGTGGTTGCATCGTGCCAGCATGAAACGGTACGAGGCTGACCTTCAAGAGCAAGGCTACGAGACGCAGTACGTCGACTTCGGAGCCGAACTCGCTGACCAGCTAGCGAAATCGATCGATCCGAAGGACCGGCCAGACCATACGCTGTGCTACATCGATCCGACGGACTTCGTTTTGCAAAAGCGTCTTCACAAGGCATGTGAAAATCTGGGCATGGACGGACAAGTACTGCCCAACCCCGGATTTCTTAACTCACCTGAGCAGAACCGGGAATACCGCGCTGGCAAGAAACGATGGTTCATGGCTGACTTTTACAAGTGGCAGCGTCAGCGATTGGACATCCTGATGGACGGTGATCAACCGCAAGGTGGCCAGTGGAGTTTCGACGACGAGAACCGAAAGAAGATTCCCAAGAAACTGCTCGCGACCGTCCCAGAGATACCGACGCTTGATCGGGACAAGATAGACGACGAAGCCCGCGACTACGTGGCGAAACGTTTCTCGGATCATCCGGGCAGCCTCGACCAACTCTACTATCCCACGTCGCATCGATCCGCAAAGAAGTGGCTAGATCACTTTCTGGCCAATCGCTTTGACCATTTCGGCGACTACGAAGATGCAATCGCCGCCGGCGAGTCGTGGCTCTGGCATAGCGTGCTGACGCCGGCGTTGAATACTGGCTTGCTAACCCCCGACGATGTGGTCGATGCATCCATTGCTTATGCCGAAAAAAACACTGTTCCACTAAACTCGCTGGAAGGATTCTTGCGGCAAGTCATTGGCTGGCGCGAGTTCATGCGGGCGACCTATGAAGATCTTGGCGTTCCCATGCGAACGACCAATCGATGGCAACACCATCGAGCCATGCCCGACAGTTTCTACAATGCAACGACCGGCATCGCCCCAGTTGACGATACGATCCGGCGGATTCTGGATACGGGCTATTGCCATCACATCGAGCGTTTGATGGTGCTAGGCGGCTTCATGTTTTTGTGCGAAATCGATCCCGATGACATTTACCAATGGTTCATGGAAATGTTCATTGACAGCTACGACTGGGTAATGGTTCCAAATGTTTATGCCATGAGCCAAAACGCTGACGGAGGAAAAATAACGACGAAGCCGTACTTTTCGGGATCGTCGTACATTCGCAAGATGAGCCACTACAAAAAAGAGCCGTGGTGCGAAATTTGGGACGGCTTGTATTGGCGCTGGATCTGGAACCACGTCGACGAATTGAGCAAGAATCCAAGGTGGGCGATGATGTGTAGCATGGCAAAGAAAATGGACACCACGAAGCGAGAGCAACACTTGTCCAAGGCCGAAAAATTTCTAGAGAAACTTCGCTAGCGTTCCTGTCGCTGTACGCAATCATGCGATCACCATCACCATCATGCTTTCAGCTTTCTGTCTGATCCGATGATTGGACTTCTTGGGGTGAAGTGGCGGATTTCGACAAGCAATCTTGGACCAATTGATAAAGTGCCAATCGCTCAGATCCCAATCCAGTAGCCTGCCGTTCGTCCAAGTAGTTGGCCACCTCAATGTCAGACAATCCCAAGTCTCGCAAAACCTCTCGCAGGTCCTCCCAGGTTGGCAACCATACCATGATCTCCGTGAACCGCTTCACGCCGCCAACGATTCGCATGAAGTAAGAGTAGTTTAAAATGAAATAGACTTTTTCTTGGAATGGTGACGACTGTTCGCAAAACCCCGTTTCGTCAAAAACGTAGTGTCCCGCCTGCGGTTCCCATGGCAAGCCACACTCATGTAGCCGTTTCGCGGCAACAATCTCATCTTCTGTAAAACGCATTGGTCAACTCGCTTTCGATTGCAAACTGCTCGGCCACCCTGCGGCACCGTCGCCCACGACTCCGTCCCAATTTCAGATGCACAGCCCCGGATAACGTCCAAGGCATCTTAGAGGAATGGCAATAAAGGCGGCGATTTGCCATGGCACTTCAAATGTCGCGTCGCGATTGCATTGCAATTCGCTAGCTTCGCATTTTCTGACATTTACTGCACGCAAAGATTTTGCGGTTGCCCAGCAACCAGTCTTCGATTTTTGTGTTGCAGTTTCGGCAATTTGATTGTTTGTAAACGCAGAGACGCTCTGAAGATTTCAATTTGCTAAGAGGTTTGTTGAAAAGCCCAGGGTCGACCGTGATGATCCGATTGTATTTAACGCCGGTCTTTAGCAGGTTACCGGTTAACTCCCATAAGCAATCGAACTGCTCACGAGAAAGCTGATTGGCGGGCGTCTCGGGATGAATGCCGAGCAAGAAAAGGATTTCAGCTCGGTAGATATTTCCAACACCCGCAATGACCGATTGGTTCAACAATAGCGTGCCAATCGCAGATCGACTTCGACTCATACGCTGCCAGAGCGTTTCGGGGCACGCATCTTTGCACAGCGGATCCTGCCCGAGCCGATTCTTAATCGCGACAAACTTTTCCGCATCGATCAGTTCGCAGCAGGTGGGGCCGTTCAAGTCGAACGAACGTTCTTGCCCGACCATCCGCACCCTTACCGCGCCGCGAGGCTCGGGAGCAGGATTTTTATGAATGCGGAATTTTCCATACAGCCCCAAATGGATGTGAACAATTTCCTGCGGACTCCAGTGGTAAAACAAATGCTTGCCGCGCGCCGTCACATCTTGCAGTCGACAACCGTCAAGTGTTCTTGCTTCCGCTCCGAATCGTCCTTGTGGCGACGTTAAGCTGATCGTTTGACCAGAAAACCAAACCCGATGGTCGCGGGCGATCCGGTGAATCGTGTGTCCTTCAGGCATCAACGGTTTCGGTTAAGGGAGGAGGCATGGTCTTGGCAGTGACAATCCCACAGACCGAGGTGGTTTCACCTCACCATCACCCACTACGATAAGCGTTCGCTAGGCGAGAGTTACCGCAAAATGGAATTGTCGGCATTTTATTGGCTTGTCAATGCCAATGTCCGTGATAACGGTTGCCGCCAGCGAACGGCCCACTGCTTTACGAAAAACGAAACGACAAAGCAGGCAAATGCAAACACACCGCCAAGGTCACCCCATGAACACCGTACGATCCCAAACCAAGCCGTCTCTGTATCACGAAAAGATCCGCATGAACGGTTTTAGGTCGATTCGAACCGTCGCCAAAACCGCGATCGTGCTGCTTGCGTTAGGGGTTTTCTCTCAACACGTCTCAGTTGCCCATCAGGCGTTTTCAGACGACGCACCAAACGTGCTGTTCATTGCGGTCGATGATCTGAACGATTGGGTCGGCGTGTACGGCGGGCATCCCCAGTGCAGAACGCCTCACATCGACCGTTTTGCAGAAACAGCAATGGTCTTTCGCAACGCAAGTTGTCCTGGCCCGGTATGCGGTCCATCGCGATCGGCACTATTGTCAGGTTTCATGCCGGCGACAACAGGACTGTACGGCAACGCCAACAACATGCTCGATTCGAACATCGTGCAGTCACATGCAACGCTGCCAGAATACTTCTCCCAGAACGGTTACCGGACCATCTCTCGCGGCAAAATCTTTCACGCTCACACCACAGGGAACGGATCGGATCAGGGGCAGTGGGCGTTTGATGTGTGGCAGAATTCCAAAGGCGGCGGAAAGCCGGACCCCGCACAACTCAATTTTCGTGACCAAGGCATCGTGAACGGAAAAAAGCTGGTGAACCCAAAGCACACTGAAAGCGGTGGTTCAAGCTTTGCCTTCGGGCCCCTGCTGGGCGGGAACGAAGGTACGAAAGACTATGAAACGGCGAAGTGGTTTGAGGGAAAATTGAAAGAGGATTTTGACAAACCGTTCTTCATGGCGGTCGGTTTCTCGAAGCCGCATCTACCGTTTTACGCGCCTCAGAAATATTTTGACCTCTATGATCTCGATTCAGTGAAGGTTCCGGAATACCGGATGGACGACCTCGACGACATTCTGACCCCCGATGGTAAGAAGGCATTCAAACCGCATGTTGATTTTCAGTGGTGTCAAGAATACGGGGTCATGAAGGAAGCCGTTCGTGCCTACATGGCTTCGATCAGTTACGCGGACGAATGTGTGGGCGTTGTCCTCGATGCATTGGCCAATAGTGCTCATGCCGAAAATACGATCGTCGTCATCTGGGGCGATCATGGCTGGCACCTTGGCGAAAAACTGAAATTCCGCAAAGCGTCACTGTGGCGAGAATCCACCCAGTTGCCGCTGATCATTCAAATCCCTGGAATGAATCAGCGACAGGATTGCACCCGAAACGTGAATTTGATTGATCTGTATCCGACGCTCATCGAACTTTGCGGTCTTCCCGAAAAGAAACTCGACGGCACCTCGATTGCGCCGCTGTTGGATGACCCGAGCCTTGCCTGGCAACCAACTATCACGACTGCGGGAAAAGGCAATCACAGCGTGATGTCCGAACAATGGCACTACATCACTCGAGCCAACGGAGTCGACGAACTGTACAACCTTGAAAACGATCCGATGGAGTGGACCAACCTGATCCAGACGACTCCGCAAGAAGCCGAAGTTGTCATCGCAAAATTGAAATCCTTCCTGCCCAAAAGCGACGCCGCCGTGGTTAAATCTCGCTTCGCTAAGAATGCGGCAAAGCAGGGTGGCAAGATCGACGAAACAATCAAGCCGCGCCGCGATCAATCGAAACTCAAGTAGCTTCGATCGTTTTCACCCGCCTCACTCGCTACGGACTCGCGTTGTATGTCGATCATCAAAGGCCGAGCGGGAAAACTAGTGCCCGATTTCGATGTCGAGGACGACAGTCACTTTTTGCTGAGCCCTAATCACTCTTCGACCACTCAAACCCAAAATATGCTTCACCAAGTCTCGTAAAACGCTCACCGTAGCGTAATCGTTTTGAACATTCGCCGAGCTCGATGGATCACTCAAGAAACGGTTTTCTACTTTTACGCAGTAGCAGCCCCAAAAAACGTAGTGACGATTAGTTCGACGGGAGCGTTGTTTGCGGATTAGTTAAGGCCGGTAGATTTAAAAACCTTAGAGCGCCGCGATGTGAATCCAGCGGTTTGTACAGGCCACACTGATGCATCAACAGCACGCTCGCATCATCGGAAATGGACATGCTTTCCAAGCCTCCGATACTGTCACCTGTCCATATGGTTCCCAGGCATCGCACGGTCTCCGAATCCCAAATCGCCACGTCGCCCGTGTCGCTGCCAGTCAAGAAACTATTGCCGTCCGGTGATAGCGTGATCGACTCAATCACGCGACTGTGATGCAGCTTCGATTCAAGTGGCACCCACGGTCGACTGCACTTCAATAGTTCAAAATTCTTGTCAAGCATTCGAACTCGGCCGTCCTTGCCCCCGACATAAATCAGCTGCTTGTTTCGATCGAAAGCTAGACATTGAACAAAGTTTATTCCGGGCTTGCTAATGACCGATGATTCGGGCGAATGTTTCAAGACGTGAATCGTTTCGCCGAGCGTCACGACCGTCTGGTCGTCGGCGAAGTAGGCTGCTTTGACAGACGTCAAAGTTTGATCAATCACATCCGGCTTGATGCTTTGTATTTCTTGGTTATCAGGTGTGCATTCGAATCGAACACATTGAATGCGACCAAAGCCCCGGCAAAGACAGATTTTCTTGTCCGATTCATCACAGACAATCTTTACCGCAACCAACGACTCGTCGTCCAATGGAACACCGGGCTGAATTTTCGAGGGGATGTCGTGCCAGTGAACGGGCGTGTTTGCGACACCCGAAACTGGCACTCGACCGATGATTGCGCCGCCTTGGTCGAATCCGACTGCAATCCAGTCGTCCTCGCCCCACGGTCCGCGCGGCATCACAGCGATGGATCTGGCCCTCAATCGATTCGCTTTCCGAATGCAAATTTGTTTTTTCGTTTCGACATCGAATCGCCAAATCGATCCGTCATAGCATCCGACGAAGGCAGTACGTCCATCCGCCGTCATCGCGGCCACGATGGATCCGTCATCAAATCGAATTGCGTTTTCCGTAACGGGTTTCGGTAAGGCATAGGAGAAAGCCACTGTGCCGTCTTCGCTCCCGCTAGCGATCACCCCGTCATCGTTGATTGAAATCGCTGTGATCGGTTGGTCGTGAATGACACGGTAAAGGGCGGGAGAAACCGTGATCGGCTTTTGGATCGTTTCGTCGTTGGTTTGTTCGTCTCTAGGTTGTTCGACACTGGATTGTTCATTGACGACATCACTCAAGTCCCAAACCACGATGCCGCCACCAGACGTTCCGGCTACCACGAACCGACCATCCGCCGAGATTCGAACAACAAGTGTTTCACCGTGCGGACTTTCGAGAACAATCGGCAACCCGGTCTCACCATTTTCTGGGGCCGAATTAACATCGTAAAGGCACACCGCGCCTCGTGCCGACAACGATACCGCGACCCATCGACCATCGCCTGACCTCGCCATTCGGTAAAATTTTCGCCATTTGGGCGGCACAAAGCGGTTGAGCACGTCCCCGGTTTCAGTTTTTCGAATGACGACTTCGCCACTATTGGGCATGTACATCAAGTCCTGGCCTGTTTCAAAGCAAAGATCATTGCTTCGAGACTTGGATTCGTAGACGCCGGTCCGGGCATTCGTTTTCCAGTCATAGGTTTCCAGCGGCTCGTATCGCGTTCCGACAGCAAGTCGCTGACCATCACCTGAAAACGCCACGGACTCGACGGTAGTCTTGAACCCCGTCAAATTTACATCCAAACGTTTTGACTTGGCATTGCTGTCAGCCGTTCCAAGCAACGTGGGCCAAAACTCAACTTGATTCGATGGTCCAAACCATGAGAAACTCGTTGGAACCGAGACACCAACTGCAAACAAGCTTCTGTCAGCAGAAACGTCTAATGCGTATATCTTTGTTTTCGGATCCAAGGCAATTTCTTTAACCATCGCGCCGTTGCTGCCTTGATAAACTCGAATCAGATTCTGTTCGGCAACGATGGCGAAAAGATCCGTCCCAGATAGGGGAACGATTTCCGAGACGCGAGTATCGAACGATTCGCCTCGGAACCAGTCAGCTGTCGAAATCGCCTTTAAAATACGAAAATCGAAACGATCTCGCCAAGCGTCACTGACGTAACGTTCGATCTCGCGAATTCGGTCGATTGCTTCCGCGTCATCATTGCGCGCGATCGAGGCGAACGCGTGTTCCAAATCCGATCGATACGCAATATTGATTGCCTTGGACTCGGAAGTTGCTTTTTGATCGAGCGCAAGCTCTAAGGATTTACCCTGGGTTCTCAGACGCTGGTTCGTGTTCGCGAAGTAAACCAAACTCGACATCGCCAACACGATCATTGCGAACACCAACAGCGATGACCACGGCGACTGTTTCGCAACACCTACGCTTCTTTCCACAACCGATCGCGGCCGAGCATGCACCTCGCGACCTTCGCGCCAACGAACCAAATCGTCCACAAAGTCTTGTACCGAAGCATAGCGGCGGGTGAGATCGCGGCGAATTGATTTCAAGCAAATCGCCACCAGATCGCGAGAAATTGGCGGAGCCTGAATCGGCAGCGATTCAATGTCGCCGGTACAGATCTCAGCCAGCAACTCGACCGAATCGACTGACTGAAACGGCAACCTTCCGACCAACGTTTGGTACAGCAACAGTCCCAGCGAATACACATCGGCGATTCGAGCATCGGCACCTTTCAGTCCCATCAGTTGCTCGGGAGCCATGTAGATGATCGTGCCACCGATTCGCCACTGGTCGCCCACGTCCGATTCCCAATTCGCATTGGTGACCAATCCAAAGTCGGTCAACCGAGGCGTGAATGGTAACGGTGAGTCCTTCGCAGTATCGGCAACCAACATGACGTTGCCGGGCTTGATATCGCGGTGTACCAAACCACGACCGTGTGCGTGCGAGACTGCTTGACCAATCTTGATCGTCACCTCCGACGCTAGTTTCGGATTCATGCTGCCGCCTTCGCGCAGGTATTGCTGCAGCGTCGGACCGTCACAAAATTCAGACACTAAATAAACGTGATCGTCGTCATCGAGCACTTCGTACAGCGGCACCAAGTACGGATGGTTTAAACTCGCAGCCGCGCGGGCTTCGAACAGACGATACTCGTTCTCGATCGATTGGCCGGCAACTGATTTCGCTAGCACCTTGATCGCCACGTCACGGCGCAGCACTTCATCGTGTGCGCGATGGACCACACCAAACCCTCCCTGGCCTACTTTTGCGCCCATCACAAATCGGCCAATGCGTTCAGGTACTTGCCGGGGCAGCATCGTAAACGACGAATCGGACGACTGGCCGATCGATCGCGTCGGCAGACTGCTTCCCGTCGCTGCGTGCAAGAGTCTTAGCACTTGCGCGATGCGTGAGTGACTCAGTCGTTCGGAAAGTTCGCCCAAGCCGCGCTGACGCAATCGTTGATCAAAATCCTCGGCTGCACTCGCCAACTGATTCAGCGACGACGAGTCTCCGGAAAATGATTTCCTCTGACCGAAACCAAGCTGCGGATCCGAATCGTCAAACGTATCATCCGTGGTCAACTTGGCTCCTCCAACTTCAATCCAAGCTGGTCAAGACCTTTGATCCACCGTCCTTGAACGATCGACAGTGACGCCAGCGATCGCCGACAAGAGTAAATTCCAATCACACCCCAAACCATCAAGAAACTCCAACGTCTAGTTTTACGATCATTTCTTTAAATTAGTCCGGTGCATCCGAATGCATTTTGTTAACGACGCTGGTCCAATGCCGTCATTGCGATCACGATAAAACCGTGAAGTTTAGCCAAAGCATCGACCGAGATGCAGCAAGGAGACAATTGATTTTCTAAATCTCAACAAAAAGCAAATTTCATGAATTTGAGAACGTGAATCTTCAGTCGCTCGCGTTAGCGTCGTCGTCATGTTGAATCGAATGCTGACGATGTACCCCCGGCTACAGACTCAACCCTGCTCCAACCGGAGTCTGTTAACGCAGCAATTATCTTGCGACGTCTCGACTTACCACTCGCAACTAAGCAACCGGTTCAATCACCTAACGAACGCGGCGCCTTTGATTATGGCAACACCAGTCTAGTTTTCGACTGTGGCCTCGAAGCTTACCGGTGATTTTGTCGTGCGGGGATCATTGCCGAGACTCGCCACCGTCGGTGGCGGTGGTAGTGTTTTCCACATTTGGTGGTCTAGATCGGCTAGGGTTTGGCGATTCTCAGGTGCGCTAGCGATGTTTGTATTTTCCATCGGATCGGTTTCGTGGTCGTACAGTTCCGTTGCGATGACTTTACCGTTTCGGCGGTCCTGCCACTGCGTGTAGCGGTAGCGACTGGTGCGCATCGAGTAGCCCATCATCGGCGTGCCGTTGTGCTTTCGTTGAAACTGACTAAACGCAGCCTGCTTTACCTCTTGATCAGAACCCGCCAACAGCGGCGTGAGGCTGCGGCCTTCAAGTTGATCGGGGATCGGAAGTCCCGTCAGTTCGCACAGGGTCGGGAAAACGTCAAGCAATTCGACCAGTGCGCGAGTTTTTTGGCCGTTTCCCTTGGCGCTAGGTGCGCGAATGATCAATGGTACTCGCGTGTCGATCTCGTGGTTGGTCTGCTTGCACCAACTGTTATGTTCGCCAAGTTTCCAACCATGGTCGCTCCACAAAACGACCACCGTATTTTCCGACAGCCCCAGCAGGTCCAATTCGCTGATTAGTTTGCCCACCAAGCTGTCGATAAAACTGACCGATGCATAGTAGCCATGCTTGAGCCGACGTTGCTGCTCATTTGTAAGAGAACCTTGATCGGGTGCCGGAGCGCCAGCGAAATCGAAGTAGTCTCGCAGTTCGTACATCGTGTTCATAGCGAATGCAGGCGAGTCTTTCGGCAGCATCGGATTGACGGCAACCGGAATTGATTTGGGGTCGTAAAGTTCCCAGTACTTGCGTGGCACGACGAACGGCAAATGCGGACGAACGAATCCGGCGGCCAAGAAGAACGGCTTGTCTTGTTTCGCCAATCGCTTCATGGCCGTAAGTGCTTGCTCGGCAATTGCACCGTCAATGTGTAAGTGTTCGGGAACATCAACGATCTCCGTCGCTTCGGCTCGCATGCGGTTAATCTTTTTCTGTGGTCGCCCTTCGACCTTCATCTGAATTCGGAACTCGGCAAGCTTACGTTTCGAATCATCCGACCAAAGCACCCGTGGCGTCGGCCAAGCATGCGGCTCGCTCCAGGATTCGTTATCCGGCCACGGATTATGGAAGATCTTTCCATAGGACACCGCGTGGTAACCATGATCGATGAAGTGCTTGGGCATGGTGACCGCATCCGGCATCGTCGTACGAAACTCAGTCACCAGATCCCAAACCTTGGTCGTGTCCGGCCTCAATCCCGTCATGATGCTGACTCGCGAAGGGTTGCAGACAGCCACTTGGCAGTAGGCACGATCAAACAGCACACCCGATTTTGCCAAGCGATCGATGTTGGGCGACTGAATCGCTGGTTCGCCGTAACAGCCAAGCTCGGTACGGAGATCATCGACAGCGATGAATAGCACATTCAGTTTGTCGGCGGCGCATAACAGCGGCCCGGTGACAACAAACGCCGCCACTGCGAACATCGCCGCGATGCGGCTTCTTAAGATTTCAATTCTTAAACATAGATCGGTCGACACTTGCAAAGCCTTGTCCGAGTGCGTGATCATTTTACGAGTTCTATTCGATCACAATTGTATTCAAATTGTCGGATCGATGATTGCTAACCCGGCATAGAGCGTGACGCTTGTTGCTACTCGGGTAACTCGGCCATACGCGTTCTCAATCGGCGCAGCACTCGCGACTTTGCTTGATAGACGCTGGCGACCGAGATCCCCAGGGTGGCTGCGACCGTTGATGCGGGTTGCTGGTCCACGGCGGTCAACAAGAATGCTCGCCAAGTCGTCGGCTCGAATTCGGATTCCACGAACGTCAGGACTTGCCGGATCAGCGGGCTCTCGATCGATGCCGGACAGATCGTTGAATCCAACGAATCGGGCTGGCCATCCTGGCTGACTTGGTGCAGTTGATCCAGTGCCGCGGTCCCGCCGGCCGCACCTCCCTCGGCGGCCTCGCGTTTTGACAATCGGCGAAAATGGTCGCGAACCCGATTGCGTGTGATCGTGGCCAACCAGGACCGGAAACTGCCTTTGTCCTTTTGGCGTTGGAAGTCGCCGATGCCTCGCGCGACCGACGCAAACACGTCTTGAACCACATCCGGCGCGTCGGACGGCGCGATTCCCGAAGTCCGGCACCACCGATAAACGATCGGGCCAAACGTGTTGACCAGCCGGCTCCAACTTTCCGCATCCATTTGCTTGACGCCGCTCATCAGCATCGTTGAAAGCGTGGGGTGATCGCCGGGCTGCTCGTCTGAGTTCACAAATGGGGGAAAAACTTTGTTCATAAAAAGATTTTATCAGCAAAGCGTGTCAGATGCCGGCGTTCATCCTGGTGAGTTACCCTAACAAGCCCGGAGAACCCCATGATGACCGCAACCGAGTGCCCGTCGATCGAACGTCTCAGAGAGCTGACGCTTGGGCGTTTGGCCGAAGACGATAGTGATGCCGTGCTGGACCATCTTCGCGACTGTCAGGTTTGCCAAGCCGAACTGGAAACGATCGGCGACGGCGATGACTCCCTCATCCACGCCATTCGGTCTCCCGACGACGATTCGGGCTTGGCTAGCGAACCCCAGTTCCAGCAGGCTTTGGTCGCGGCCCTGGGGGCACTCGGCAGCCGCGATCCATCGCTCACGTCCTCGGACGTTCCCGCCTTCCCCGTTTCAATGGACGAGTACGAGATCGTTCGTCCGCTCGGCCGTGGCGGAATGGGGAACGTGTATTTAGCCCGCCATACCAAGCTGGGGCGATTGGTTGCGATCAAAGTGCTAGCCAACCATCGTCTAGCTGATGCCAAAATGAAGGAGCGTTTCGAGGCCGAAATGCGGGCGGTCGGTCGGCTAAGTCATCCGGGCATCGTCACCGCTCATGACGCTCGCGAAATCGACGGAACGGCGGTGCTGGTGACCGAGTTCATCGACGGCATGGATTTGTCTCAGTTGGTTTCGCGAACCGGACCGATCGGCGTCGCGAACGCTTGCGAGCTCGTCCGACAAGTCGCGGTGGCACTGCAATACACCAGCGATCAAGGATTCGTTCATCGCGACATCAAACCGTCTAACATCATGCTGGGCAGCGGCGCCGAAGTGAAGTTGCTGGACTTGGGGTTGGCCCGTCTGCAGGAACCCGTTCACGAGCCGTCCAATTTGACCGGCACCGGACAAGCGATGGGGACGGCTGACTTCATCGCGCCCGAACAGGTCACCGACAGTCGCAGCGTTGACGTTCGTGCCGACATCTATTCGCTGGGCTGCACGCTATTCAAACTGCTGACCGGACACGCCCCGTTTACCGGTCCCGAACACTCGACCGCGTTCGCGAAGATGACCGCGCACGTTTCTTCCCCACCGCCAAAGACCAGCGATCAGCTTCCCGATGTGCCCCGCGGCTTGTCGAACTTGATCGCGTCGATGTTGGCGAAAGATCCCGCATCGCGACCACAAACTCCGATGCAGGTTGCTGAAAAACTGACACCGTTTGCTAGAGACGCCGACCTAAATGCGTTGATTCATCACGCCGAAACGGTCGTACCCGATCACGCCGTCGCTACCGAATCGGTACAGCAAGCCCCCCCTCAAACACAGCCGTGGCTGCGACGAACCGTGCCTCGATCCGTTGCGATCGCTGCGGGCTTTGTCGGTTTGTTCGTTGGATTGTGCGGTGGATTTCTGATTCGCATCAAGTCGCCCGATGGCTCGGTCGTGACAGTGAGTGCACCGGAGGGGAGTGAGATCAGCATTCATCCCGAAGAAACGAAAGAGTCCGTACCTACATCCGCTGTCGCGACATCGCTCGGAAACGAATACGAAGCCCCCTTCCTGATGTTTGCGATTTTGGCGTCGAAGGCCGAAACGGACCAGTATGTGGCCAAACATGGTGGGCCGTCCGACGACCTAAACATTTCTCACGATGGCATTCGCTGGTACGTAGTAGATCCAGACGTGACCACGGTGCAGAATTTCGAAAAGGATGGCCAAGCTTTTCATTTAGTTCGCGAAGCTGAATCGCTGAAGTTCACCAACGGAAACTTGCGTGAGGAAATCGAAACGGCGCAATCGAAAGGCAGGCAACTGATCGAACTGCGACTGAGCGAACAATCCGGAAAATCACTCCGCGAGTTGACTCGCAACAACTTGAAGCGACAACTGGCGATCATCGTCAACGGCAAGATTCGAATGGCGCCAACGATCAACGACGAAGTCGGACGCGATGTCGCCATCTCGGGTAAGTTCAGCGACGCAGAAATCAAGTTCCTAATGGATTCACTGGGCAGCGGACTTGTTCAACCATTGTCGAAACCGGCAGACGCGACGGAGTCGAAAACCGATCTCCAGCGATTGCAAGGCGTTTGGCTAATGTCAGAGAACAACCATTCGCTGGTCGCGTTCGACACCTCAACCTTTGTCATAGCCGATCGAGATTCGGTTCTATCCGCTGGAAAAATGACCTTCAAGGGCGGAAAGCACAAACAGATGGAACTGAATTATTCATTTCCATCTGGGCCAAAACAAACGGCAGTTTACCGTTTTCTTGCAAAGGACCGAATCGAACTACAGCTTAGTTACGATCCTTCTGCCTTGCTGTCGACAAACCCCGACGACGCCCTGAGTGTCAACGTGGTGGTAATCGATCGTCTTGGCGACATGCCCAGCACCATGGAACAGACTTTTGAGCTGACAAAGAGTCCTCCGTTGGCCAATATCGAAGTAGACACGAGGGGCAAGTTGCTGCAGGCCGCGATGCAGATCATGCAAGTGAAGTCGATGGGCATCGAAGGATACGCCGCGTTCCACAAGAAAGCACAGACGGCCCAACATCAAACAGAGTCCAACAATCACTTGAAACGATTGGCCCTTGGTTTTCACAACTTCAACGCCGTGTACCGAAAGTTTCCCGCTTCGGCATCGACCGGGCGGGAAGGATCACTTGGCGTCGACAACGAATCGCAGATTCAGCCGTTCTCTTGGCGAGTAGCGATCTTGCCGTTTATTGAACAACAACAGCTTTACGAGCAATATCGCTTTGACGAACCGTGGGACAGCGAAGCCAATTTGAAATTACTGGACCAAATGCCCGACGTATATCGCAGCCCCACGGCGCCGGCCGATCAACCGGCCGGACACACCAACTATCAAGGCATCGCCAACGGAACCGGTGCGATGGGAACCACCGACGGCCTAAAACTACGAGACATCCGCGACGGAACGTCGAACACGTTATTGATCATGGAAACCGAATCGTCGATACCTTGGACGAAGCCGCAAGATCTGGACGGGATACCCGAGTTCACCAATGACGCGGTACTTCGCTACGCCCTGGCCGACGGATCAGTGCAAACGATGCACCCAATCGACATGGACAAACTAAAATCCCTGATCACAAGAGACGGCGGCGAAATCTTGCCCCCCTAACAACATCGGATAGGTTGTCACCGAACAGGTCATGGTTCTAATTCGATCCTAGCGTGTCAGTCGGCCTTGGCCCGATATTTGTCGATGATGTTTTTGATTTTATCAGGACCTCGCAGGCCGCTGACATCGATTTCAATCCCTGATTGAGCCGCACTGCTGACCCCGATCCGACCCGTATCAAGAATTCGTTGAAAGAACGTTTGATCCAGCTGAACGTTGCGTACGTCACGGTGCCAGACTTCGGTGATCGACCGACTGAGCCAACCTCGATGCAATCGCGTTCGAAGGTTGGTGATAGTCAATTCAGTCGACCGGCAACGAAAATACCAAACTAATAGGATGGGGATTCCGACCCCGACAAGGCACAAAATCACGGTGACAACGAATCCGATGGGGTTGTTTCGAAACATCGAAGGCGAGTCAACAAAGACGGTTTCTTCGTCGGACATCTTGTGTGTTCTCCTAGAGAAATTCAAGCGTGAAACAGATACGATCTCTTTTCCCACACTTTGACCGGCCCAGAATGGAGTCAGTCAAGGCGCGAAAAAACGATGCGTCGAAAAATGAAGATCGATGATGGTTCCCTGGTAAAATTATCTCTTAACGCCGGCTTGCGCATTTATACGACTGTTTCCCTCATAACGAAGTTCGGAAATCCGACCATGCTCTTGCTGTCTCGCTCCATCGGTTTGCTCGTTTTGATCGCGGTCGGAATCTGCTTCTCGTTAGCACGACCTTGCGTCTATGCACAGGAACAGACAACTCCCAAACGTCCGGGCGTGTTTCGCCAGAATGATTTAGTAACCGTTCGCGGCGGCGATGGCGAAATGCTTCGCGGTGTTGCTGTTTTTGTATTCAAGTATCGCCGGAGCGACGTTCAACAGTCTGGTGTCGCGCTGCTGGATGACATCGACTCGGACACTTACTGGGACGAATTGGTTGACCGAGGCATCAATGCGGTTCGCGTCGTTTACTTTGATCCATGGCAACGGTCTCACGGCGACGCAGGTGCCAGCGATCCGTATCCCTTCGCTGACCTCGACAATGCTGACGACGTCGCGGCGACGCTTCGCGACATCGACAAGGCTGTCGAACAGGCCGACCGGCGCGGCATGTCGGTGATGATCAATTACCACGACACCGGTGGCTATCGAGATCCGCTGCACACGGTCGCTGCCGACGACCGACACTTTTCCTACGGGGAATCGATGCAGTATTGCCAGCGGTTTTGGAAACTGGTAGCCAGCCGTTATCGAAACCAGGCTCATGTTTTTTACGAACTGACTAACGAACCGGTGCGTTGGCATCCAAACGACTATACCGCGACCGACTTGGAAAATTTCGCCTCGCTGTACGGCCAAGTACGCAGTGATGCACCCGAGACTCATGTGGTGTTGGTATCAGCCGCAACGACGGCCAGTTGGGATCGCCGCCGGAACTTGCTGTTCCTAGCCCGAGAACTTGAAAAACGGGGTGTCGACTTTTCCAACGCGTCTATCGGATTTCATCCTTACTCGCTTGCCGACATCGACGCTGATGGCCAAGCGTGCTCGCCCCAGGTCGCTGACTTGGATCTGATCAAGCCCGTGACCGAGCTGATGAGAGCTGGGTATGCGGCACTGAATACTGAACAAAACTTTCCAACCGGCACGATCGAGTCCGAAGATCCCGATTCTCCGCCGCTCTTAAAAGGCGATAGCACAGGGATCCAATCCATGCAGCGTCTTGGCATCAGTTGGTTTCTTTGGAACACATCAGGCCCCAAAGAAATGAGAAATCTAGACTGGCTGATCACCGACGCGGCGAAGCACGGGTACGCTTGGTAGCCGAGACGATTTGCCGACTGAAACGTGTTTCACGGCTCTACGTCGTCGCCGCGACACGTAAACAGTCATGTCGTACCGATTGTACGGTCCATGGTGAGGATTAATCCGTCTTATCCCTTTACAAGCGAAATGTCGGATGACGGGATCCCGATGATTCTCTCGACGGGCACGTGGTCGGCGATCATCGCTGCGTGTCGGCGACCGGGGCACCACACTCTTCGGATGACTAAACACTCAACGGTTCGACGGGCTGTACCGCTGCATGACGTTCCCGATACAAAATGCCGATACCGCGATATCCAATCGTCGTATTCTTGCGATAGAAACGCCAACCCTTGGAGCAGGTCCGCGAGTCGGATTCAAGTTGCTGCTGTGTTTGATCGCGATGATCATTGTCTGTGCCTGTTTCGTTGCATCCGTTCTTTCGCGTCCAGCACGCACGCCCATTCTGACTTTAACTGGCGTCTACGGTCCCGAATGGGACTTGAATGCTTGGGTGGCCGAAGATCTGGACACGATCGGAACGTTGGGCCAGGGCACGTTCTCTGTCCGCGAACTGCCCAGCATCGATCAAATCGCGGGCGGATTTTGGGACGAAACCAACGATGCGATTCGCGCGGCTCTGCAGGCCTGCCCAAAAGAGCGGCCGTTGACGTTCTATGTGAACTTGCACGGTGCAGTAGACGATGAAGGTCGCGCCTGCTGGATTCCGCCGAATGCGTTAGTGACAGACGCGTCGACTTGGTTTCCAATCAACGACTTCCTGGACCATGTCGCGCAGTTGCAGTCCGAGAATGAGTTCCGCCCGATCGTCTTGCTGCTTGAATGCGGCCGGCTACGAGCCCATTGGCCGGCAGGAATTTCCGACAACGATTTTGATGATCAACTCGGTGGTGTGCTAGCATCGCATCACCGCAATTACCCACAATCCAGGGTCACCATTCTGTCATCGGCGGCTCGTCGACAACGCAGTCTGTATTCTCGGCTTGGCGACGGTGACGTGTTCACTCGCTATGTTGCCGATGGCTTGAGCGGAGCGGCCGACGGCTATGGGACCAATCAAAAGGCGGACGGATACGTCGACACTGACGAACTGCATCGCTTTGTCCGTCAACAAGTCGATGGCTGGGCCGTGCAACACCGCAGTCTGTCACAGACGCCGACATTACATCGCGCAGGTGCGTCGCAGCCCATCGAAATCGCTCGCGTGAGCCGTCAACAGCGGCGTGAATCGACAAAGACTCCGGCTCCGTCGAAGGAAGACCTGAAACGCTTGCGATCAGCAATCGATTCCGCTGTGGCGATGCGCGACCTGCATCCAATTTCGGTGGATGCTCATGCTTGGTCACAGATACAACGAACCATGCATTCGATCGGGCAATCGGTCTACGGAGGCAAGTCCGTCCGAGATTCCAGCGATCGGTGGTACAGCCGACTGGAACACCAATTGCAAAGTTTGCGACAAAAAATTGCTATGCGAGCGAGCGAGTCATCCCATTGGGTGGACATCGAAATGAATCGAAGTGCCCACCAAATTTGGTCCGCGATCGCAAAGCAGCCCACCCATCGTACCGCAGCCGACATGATCCGAGAGCTCGCCCCAGACAAAATCGTACCAGTCCCAATGCTGTACGCTCTGCTGCATGGCGACGAGGACAAAATCGTTGCATCGGGCGGTACGGAGTCGAAATTTTGGCGACGGACGGATCTGATTCGGCGTCTGGCGTCGGCACAGGCCAGCTGGCTTGATACGACTTTGAGTCTGCCCGACGGAGTGTTCCCGGCTGCCGATCAGATTGCGTCGCCTGTACACAATAGCAGACGACATCTGGCCGATACGATCCTGGCAAATGTCTCGCCACTGGGCGATGCGCTCGCGGACGATTCTAAAACCGGCGAATCTACTTCGATCGATTCGGTCGTCCAATCGCTGGATCAGTTCGAAAGCAGTGTGAAGACGGCACGAGCGGCGTTATCCGAGTTAGTGCTGGCATGGGAGACTCGCGATCAAGCTTTCCTAGAACTGCCCTATCTGATCCAAGTGATTGACGAAGTCACCGCGACACTGCACTCCCATTTGGCCGATACGGACGAGTCAACTGGCATGGATGATGTCATGCGATTGGATACGTTGCTGAATCAATTTACCGATCAAAAACAACCCTGGACACCGACCAGCAGCGACCAAATCGCCATCGCGACAAAGCGATCTCGCGAGTTTCTGGAACACATGTCGGGAGCGCGAGAGTCGACTCTGATGTCCATGCACGACACGCCGGCGAAGGGCTCATCCGGCTCGATGGGTGCCAGGGCGGGCACGTTATCGTCCGCCAATCGCTGTGGCTTGATTGCGTCGGATCCGTTTCAACAAATGCGAATCGAAGAACGACTTCGACAACTCGATGGCGAGCTTGCTCACAAGCCCCTTCCGTCGCTTGTCTCAAATCATGATCAAGTTGACGAACACACGGTCCATGTCACTCCCGATTCATTGGGGATCATGCTGGGACTGGATCCCGACGATACCAACGCCAGCGAAGTTCGCCGACAGCTACGTTCCCTGACATCCACTCACAGCCAGACGCTGACGAACCGCCACAAGGCGCGGCGAGCAGTTTCGATCATCGTCAACGAACAATTCTCTGGCGTGATCGACGCTGCCCAGAAAGCCGAACGTCAGTCTCGGTTGGCCAGCCGCATCGACGAGACGCTGGATGACTTTTGGTACGCGCCGTCTACTTCGGGATCGGCATACTTTGACGTTACTGCTCAGGCGCTGCTAAGCCTGGCTGGGACCGATGCGATTGAAACGCCGACTTGGAAAACGACCAAGCGAGCGGTGAATGAAAAGCTTATCTTGCGTCGACTCGCGTCCGCTAACGGACTGGTGATCCAAGCGAAATCTACACCTTCGTTTATCGAGCGACAGAAACAATCGATTTCGGTTTCGCTGGATCCATCGGCAGGTCAAGGACAACTGCCCGGCGGAACTGCAGTCTTGTCAATTCGCCAACCCGATGGTGTGACCAGTCTATCGGATCAGCCGATTGTGATTCGTGATTCTGGTCCGACGACTTCGCCGTCAAAATCAGCGATCAGTGAACTGACGCTGACGACCATGCAAAGTAGCGACTCGGTCGCCGAGGTGAACTTCCGGGGCAATCGCTACCAATCGTCGGTGATGTCATCTGGCACGGCATTTGGCGTTGCGTCACGCGGCCAATCCCGCGAAACCGGCGCCGAGATCACGATCCGAGACGCAATGGACGCTGGCCGCGCGGTCACGTTCATCCTGGACTGTTCCGCCTCGATGAACGAGTCTGTGGACGGGGAACTCGGTCGTTCCACGCCGGGCTCGCGAAGTGCGAACAAGTTCGACGCCGCCCGTTCGGCTCTCTACGAGATGATGCGGCGCATGCAGCCGAGCGGCTCGCAAGTTGGACTAGTTCTGTATGGGCACCGCATGGCCGTTGCCGCTGACCAACGATTCAGTGAAAACGATGGACTGCTATTACAGAAACGGTATCACAAACGGTTTCCCTTCTCACCAACGATCCGGCCGTTCGAAGATGTAGAGGTTGCCTTGCCCACAGGACGCTTTGATATCGTTGAACTCGAACTCGCACGACAGCACTTGGACGCTGCCGTGCCGTGGGGGCAAACGCCTCTTTATCTTGCGATTTCCAAAGCGATCAATGACATCAGTCGCGCCGGTCACGGTGTCACCAAAGACATCATCGTGATTTCAGATGGACGTAACTACCAGTTCAATCCAACGGCCGAGACTGTCTTCACGCTTGGTCAATTGGTTTCTCAGGCAACCGAACATGGCGTGCGAATTCATGTCATCGGATTTGGGTTGCCAACGGCCGAAGCAGCCACCGCAGCGATCGAGTTTGAGACCTTGGCAAGTGGTAGCGGTGGCGAATCCGTGATCGATGTGAAGAACGCAACGGAGTTACTGAGGCGAATGGAACAGCTATCGTCGTCCCAGACTTTCCAGATCCAACTGCCCGACGGAACTAAACGGGAAGGCAAATTTAGCGAAACGATCAAGTTGCCAGAGATCGCGAACGTCAACTCACCAATCTTGGTAAGCATCGGCGGCGTATCCACGACGATTGCGGTCTCGCCCGGCGATTGTTTGGAATTGCTGGCCAACCAAATGCAACATCGACTCAGTACACCCCCGTATCTGGCTGGGGCTCCGGTGTTTCGACCGCTGGCGACTGCGGAGGACCACGCCGTATCGACACGTGTCGGCGTTGAAACGCCAACGCTTGAAAAGAAAGATTGTCGTTTCCGGCTCTCGCTGCAACGAGGCGATCAACAAGTTTCCGATCGCCCAGCGTCGATGTGGGTAGAAATCGTGCCGAAGTCTCGTGAGCCTATTGCTAACCAAGTTGCCACTGATCAGGTTGCCTATCGAACTAGCCAGTTCCAGTGGTTGCCGAAGATGCCTTGTCCGGTCGCCGAGTTCTCGTGCCAAGATTGGCCTGCCAACGCGACTGGTTACCAGATGCAAGTGTGGTGCGCGGCCAAGTCACCGACTTCTGATTTAGTGACAATCGACGCTGAGTCAAGCGAAGGCAAATCACGAGATTTGAAGGGGATCGACGGCGTGACGTACCGCATTGAACGAACTGCTGATGAAATCCAGATCGGGTTTGAGTATGCCGGCACCGATTCAGTCGACTTGGACGCGATGTTGGTGGTCAATGTCAACGGAGTCCCGCTAGCGTCCGCAGATCATTGGTACGACGACGGCGGCAAACGCAGCTTCCACGTGTTCCGATTGGCAGACACATCGGGGACGGTTCACCTTGAGCTTGAAACGATCTCGAACATCAAAAAGCGATCGGTACACACGGTTCGCCCCATCCAAGGAACCATGCTGCCAAGTGTTGCGACCCTTCAAGCAACGACGCCCGGCGGAATACGTAAATAGCCCCCACCGTTGTTCGGGTACGGACCAAATCCCGGGTAACACAACCGTATAAGAAGGACAAGCCAATGCCGAATTTTCTTGTAGAGCCACGGGTCAAGGGCAATCCCATCATGCAACAGATGGCGGAGGTAATCATCGCCGCATTTGCCGAGGCGCCCCCGAGTATTCCGCCTTCGAAAGTCCACCGGCTACAGCAAGCGACCCGCAAGCGGTCCAACGCGATGGACGAGGGCCGGTCCGCCAAAATTCAATTGCCTGCGGATGCCGTTTTCCGGGGCCACCACACCGTTCTATTGGAGATGAAAATCCGAGCGTTTTTTAAGGAACTGCAATTGAAGAAGCCGGCGATCGATAAGCTTTGGGAACTGTTCAAAACGGGAATCGTCGAACAACGCGAACTGGTCAAGCTGAGGGACACACGCGACGTCAAAATTGGTCGTGATCATCCCGAGCACACCAACCATTCGTTTTTGGACATTGCATCGGTTCTTGAGACGAATCAATCGCTGTTCGCGCACAACAAGATGGCACTTTGGTCGGGTGGCTACGCCGTCAGCGAGTTCGCTCAATCACTTGGCTACACCTGTCTTGAATCTTCCCTAATCGGTGCTGCGATGGAGCGCGGCAAATGGTACCGCAGCGATGAAACACTCAAGGCACTCTGGAATTACTTGTCCTACGAATTTGTTTGCCAAGCCGCGCAATCAGACATCCACATGTTCGTACGGAACTTTGATAAAAATAGCGTGATGTTTCGTATCGAGTTACCCAAACTGCTGAAGTTGCAGCAGCAACATGGCATGCGATTTCGAATCTTGTGGCACGTTTTGGTCGGCGACACGGAGAACGCTCACGAATTAAAATCGCTCGACCGGGCTGGAAAGCTCGTCTCGGGCGAAGCCGCCAAATACTTGTTCTTCGATTCGCCGGAAAGTGCCGAAGATGCCATGCGAGCGTACTACGACGGGCTGAGTGACAAAGAAGCCAAGCGAATCAAGAATCGCGAGTTGGTTCTTTCGAGTTCGGTTCAGCCGAAGTATCGACGAGTCGCCTGATGGAGCCGTCTGGTTTTCTCGTTGTGGCGTCTTTTCTGCGCAACGGTTCATACTTCGAACACGTCGCCATGACTTGCCAATAGGCCGGGAGAGCTTTGAGTCGTGGACTTCGCGAAGGCACTTGCGAATCGTCGCCAGCGAAGCTTGACGGGCTCCTTTTGAGGAAGCCGATGATGCTGAAGATTTCGACACCACAGAGTCCAGCTTTGCGAATCTCCAGCGAAATTTTGCGAGCGTGCGCATGGCCGCGCAGGCTACAAGCTAGTCAACGGAACCAACGGCGTTAAGCGAGGCCGAGTGGCAACCGACTTAGCTATCCACCTCGATTCAACACGAATGCGAATTGGCCGAGTTGATCACTGCGAAACTGTTCGACCAAGATTCTATGCTGTGGCTTGAGTACCGCTTCAGCGTTGAACCCGCCGCTCTCATCTTGGCCGCCCGAATGGCATCGCGATAAACGAACGTCTTCGCCCCATCGAGTGTTGTACCGCAGCTTAGTTTTCGTGAAGAATTTGTAGCGACAGTCGTCAAGACTTTCGGCGTTTTCCACGCAGGCCGAAACCGTTGACGAGTTTCGCTACCCAAACGACAAGCAGCGATGGAATCGCTAGTACCGGACGATCAACCTTCCGACAGAATCTGCAGCACCAGTTCGCTCGGCGGTGTCTCAATTGGGAACTCGGTTTCTGTGACACAGCCACAGGAAGCGGGATCGAGCGGTCCGCCACAAGCATCCAGCGCCAGTCGGGCCAGCCGACGTGCTTTGGAATTTGGTTCGAACCAACAGCATGGCCCCGTTTTCTCAAAAACCATTCGGGTCAGTTTGCGACGAATCGCGTCACTGCAACATCCGCTGCATCCTGGGTCGCATCCACGACGCGAAGCAATTACGGCTTCGACCGCGGCGATGCGAACGTTAGCGGACACGTCGTCGAGCGCCGCCAAAATTCCTTCTTCGACATGCGGATTTGTGACACAATCTTCGCCCGCCAAGACGGCCATCGCTTTGACCTTTGCCGCTTCGACAGCCTTCGCCTTTTTCACTTTGTGAGCTCCCGCAACGGCGGGCGACGGCGATGCTGCGTTAGCGGGATGCGAGAGCGGCAGGCTGAGCGGCTTTGGCTCCAGCGCCGGAACGACAACTGCAGCCTTCTCGCGAGTAAGCTGAGCAAGCAGGATCGTTTTACGAGCCGCTCGACGGGCCACATTGTCGATTCCCAAAAAGCGAGGCAGGGTCATCGATGATTCCGCCTGTGGCACGACCAATCCATCGGCACCAACGACGATCGGCGTTGTTGCTTGGCGATCAAGTGCATCCAGCGAGGCGCAGCCGGAAACGAGGGGAACGCTAGCGAAGCCCAGCAGCAGACTCAACGGCGAAAATCGGCGAGCGGTCGTCTGCCGTCGGGCGTTCATTCTCAATCGATGCGGATGGTGGAGACGTTGGATGGTTGCGGCGGCTTGACCGCAACACGTACGCTTTTGGCATATTTCATTCCGCGGTAGAGCCCCTCGAGGGTCAATTCGTACTCGCCCGCTTTGACGTCGGGAATCACGAAATTGCCGCCCGCGTCGGTCAGTACCTCTTGGGGTAAATTCGACGCTTGGGAGGGTTCCTCCACTGCTTTTCCGGTCGGATTGTCCGGCTTTTCATTTGGACTGTCCGGCTTCGATTCCGTTCGCCGTGTCAGGGCGACTTTCATCCCCGCGACTGGAAGTTTCACATAGGCGATCTTGCCGCGGACAGCGGTGGACTGCGACTGTTGTTTCGTGATCCATTCCGCCTCGCTGCGGACTTCGATCGCGACGGTCGTAACGGCACCGATATTCTGTGCGGCGTCCGTTGCTTGGATCAACAACGTGTGAGTACCCGAGACCAGCGCGTCCGTCGGAGCGATGATCGCCCAGTGCCCTTGGCCGATCCGCTGTCCGGCCAACGGCTTCACATCGGACGTGAATTCTTGCTGACCGGCCGTCGCCCAACCGGCGCGAATCGAGGCCGCTTCGCTCAGTCCCGCATCGTCGACCACGACCCGAACCACAACCGGTTTCCCCAACACGGACGGCAGCGGCGATTGAAACTGAACATCTTTGACCTTCGGTGCCTGCGCATCAAACACTCCCGTCAAAGCATTGCTCCAAATCATCTGTGCGCCTCGTTGCAGACTTGCAATCAGCGGTGCTCGTCGATCTTTGACCAGGCCAACCGGAACGGACAGTCGATGAGGTTCGACTTGACTGTGAAGCCCCAAAGCCCCGGTTGCGTTGACACCCGCCCAAGCAAACTTAATCGCGGTCGGTGTTGAGACCGTCACGGACGGTTCTTCGTCAAGATATCGATCGCCATTCAGATCGATGCCTAGCGTCAGTTGGTCAGAACCATACCGAAATTTGCTGTCGCTTAGGTCGACCCAAACATTCGCATCGACCACATCAGCACCCTTGGGGACAATGAACTGATCCGAATCGGAATCGGGCGTCCGAATCGTCACGGACGCGTCGGTATCCGACGGTGCAATTGCAACCTCGCTGCGATCGCCGGCAACGTGAAACACAAAAGCACTCGGCCATTGGTCGGTTAGCACGCGAACGCCGAACGCACGTCCGTCGCAACCGGCTGCTGAGTAGGATTTATTCGCTTGCGTGCCGGGCGGCACCATCATGTCACCACTGGCCATGATGCGATTGCTGACCACGTCGAATAGTTCGACACGAACATGAGTCGATGCATCGACTCCGTCGAGCGATTGAATTGAAACGTCGACACGTTGCAAATTGTGATCAAACGCTACCACAGGTCGAATCAACGCAGCCGGGCGATAAACACACGGTCCGAGGTCGATCATTTGGACCGCGTCACAATCTTCATCAGTCACTTCACACCACAGTGATGCGACCGTGACCGGTGCAGCAAGCGGATCGAGCTTGGCGGGCAAAAACGTGACCTTCGCCGGCTCAACCTCGTTAACCGGCAAGCCAGGATGGACCGCCAATTCGAACGGGACGGATTGCGACGACAGCCATCGTTGGATCTGATCCTTGTTCATGGTCGGCGGCAGTTCGCCGGGCGATTCTGCCCATGCGAGCAAACGCACTTTGACGATCTGAGTTTGCGAAGTTAACGCTTTGAGCCATAGGTGTCGAAAACGATCACGATTCGCGTGCATGATCCACTGAGCCGAGCCGTTGGGGACCGATGCGAGCGCTGAATCGGTGCCATTGTCCAAAGTCGCTTCCGCGATATCCGCCAGCGGCATCTTCAAGGGGACAACGGCGCGATAAACATCATCGCGGGTGATCCAGCGAACGTTGACCGCACTATTTCCATGTTGCGAAGCCTGATTCGAGTTCGCCGACCGGTGGATTTCCATCGTCGCCGAAGGCACCGAAAGTGGCAACAATTTCGGTGCCGGGTGTTCCAACCGCTGTGCCGCGACGGTTTGATACGCCGAAGCACCCACCATCCTTTGGATCAAATGAGTTGACTCATCAGACACAGCGTCAACCTGAAACCACTTGCCATCGAACTCCACTTCCAGCGTTCCTTGCAGAGTGCTATCCGATAGCGATCTGACAGAGACCCCAACCGACACATAATCCGACATTGCCATCGACCCACGCACCGACACATCGAACTGATACTCGGACTGCAGGCGGGGCAGAGTGCTCAATCCCATCGCCAACGCGAGACGTTGGTAACGGCTGTTAGCTTTCACCAATTGCTCTCGTTCGGTTTGTGTCGAATCGGCAGCAAGATCGCGGGTGTCGCTGGCAAGCGAGTGCAGAATCCACGACCAGCGCAGGCTTCTTGCAAGACGGACGTCAGCATCGCTCGCATCGGCAGCGCCCACCACAGTCGTCGACAGTTGCGAGTCCAGGTCCAAGTCGTCGATCGACTGCTTGAATTTGTCGACTGCCGAGATGATTTCTTCTTCCGAGTACGACGAGCTTGACAACGCAGCAATCGCAGTTTCGGAATCGCGTGTGAGTCGCAAAAGCACGTCCTGGGACCGAGAGTCGCCAGCCAATAAGACTTGGGCGGCCAACGACGAACGAGCGATGCGTGTGCGAGTCTTTTCGATGAAGCTGTTGTCGAGTCCCGTCACTGGCATCACTTCGATCGCTTCGCCCGCCGAACCGTCGCTGCGCGCCCAACCGCCGGCGAGTCGCAGCCGTCGCTTTTGAATCGACTGGATCAACGCGGTGCACCGATTCATGTTGCTGCCCATGCGACCGTCTAACCATGCTTGAAGATCGAGTGTGTCACGCAGCAGTTGACACACACCGTCGTCTTTCGGCGTCTGAGCATGGATCGGCAGCACCACCAACGAGTTGACGTTCTTGTGAATATCAGCACAAATCTGCATCGCTTCGTTGATCGCAGTCACGTCTTGCTGGATTTTCACGTAGCCTCGAAGACTCGCTTTCACTTGCTCAGACACAAACGTGGTGTTGTCGCTGCGGACAGGACTCAGCAAACTTCGCTCGGCATCCAAACGGTTCCATTGCAGATTCTGCCAGGCATCAGCGAACCATTCGCGTGGCACTCGGTCGATTGCCAACCGGTTGGCGAGGACTCGGCATTGGATCAAATCTTGCTTCAATGACCACGGAACATCCACTGGCATGACCGTCCGCATCCAGGTCACTTCGTCCCAGGGTGCAGCGGTAATTGTTGGCGACTCCATCCACTTTTCGGCAACGGTCTGGGCCGTGTCCGCGCTAAGCAACGAATGCAACTGCGAATCCACTTCCGCAGCCTTGTCACTGCGATTGGTACCGATCCCGCTAGCCATCATCTCAATCGCGACCGCCAGTGTTGGTGCGGTGACGTCGTAATGAGTGTCGGGCTCAGGCAGCGTGGTGTCGTGTTTCGTTGACTCTGGTCGTGTTTCCGCGTCCTTCGCAACGACGGCGGTTTCGCCATCCTGGCCCGGCTTTGCGTCTGACTTTGCGTCTGACTTCTGAACGGGTGCCAGCGCGACGTGCTTCCATTTCGATCGCAGCGTGGTTGAGAACACATGGGTCACACTCGCTTGATGCCCATCGTCAGCGACCGGATTGACCACATCTAACCACTCGGCCACCGAAATTACTCCGTTAGCGTTTGCATCCGCGGCTCCACCGAACCCGTCGATCGCCAGTTGGGTTAATGGCGATACAAAGTTTTTGTCGGCTGGCGTTAACGTTCGTCGGACCTGCGTGTGATGAGTGATGACCAAGACCTTCGCATTTTGCATCTGCGAAATCTCACGATCGATGCTACGCGAAAAATGCCACGCGGTGATCTCGGGAAGCCGGCCAACCGAATCGCTCTGGTTCTCGATCGCATCCACCAGGACGATCGACGGAGAATCAGCGTCTGCCAAAACACGAACCATTTCCAATAGATCCAACGACTCGGGCCGCATCCCCGACTCGGACTCGGCCGGCGAAAGTGTGGGGCGATCATTGACGACCGATGCGACACCCGCGACGTGGATGATTCGAGGCTGAGTCGCGATTTCGTCCTGCCCCAGAAACGATTTAGAATCCGAGAGCGAATGGGTTTCGACGACTCGAGACGTCGGCATCGACCGTGCGAAAGTTTGAAATTGCTGTAACGAATCGATCGCCATTTGTTGCGCAGAAATTTCGGACGGATCACTCGACTCCACTGACGGTTTTGGTCCGATCGAAATCACACATAGCTGCGGCGTCACCAAGGGTCGCCAAACCGCGATCAAAAACCCACCCGTCACAACGAACAAGATCGCGGACAGCACGATTTTTTCGCGCAGCAACGACCGTGATCCGGTCTGAGCGGATCGCCAATCCTTCAGCTTCGCATCGTGCGATGGTCGTTCGATCAGGTCGTTACTGTTACGCATCCTATCCTTGTCGATTCCTTTCCTCGCAGGTGGCGGCAATGCCGATCCGCAAATCCGCCGCGTCAAATCACTTTGCTGCCATCGCTATCCGCCGATCATCACGTCCGGGGCACCCGCGTCGACCGTACCACCATGCTCGGTTGGGTCGCCCATTCGAACCGCCGGAACGCCGCCGATCATCACCGTGGCTGAACCCTCAATCAGTGTGTCTGGGGGACCATTGCAGGCTGCCGAATCGCCGACGATCGCTGCTGGCAAGCCGCCGATCAAAACCGTGGGCGCCCCGGGACCTTCGAGGGGGCCACCGACATGCGGTACGACTCCGGTTAACGACGTGCAACTGTGCGGGTCTGTTACGCGGGCTGCGGCAGGCATCAGGCGGCTCCTTTGTGTTCGTTTCGAGTCCCTGTAGCTTCCATTTGATCAAGTAACAACTTCCCAGACTCCAGCCACTGCGACATCGCGACCGTACGATCCGCTTGGGCTGCCAGCGACCATCGATGAGCGGTCAGGATTGCGATGCCGCATAAATGCTTCGGTGGCACGATCATCGGTTGATCGTCTCGAGCGAGACTGCCACCGCTGAGAACGATTGCCTGCGAGATCCACTTAACAACGTTGGATGGTTCAACCACCTTTTTAAGTTGTTCAGCAACGACGCGTCGGTCAGCCTCGCCGCCCGTGCTAGTCCAAGCCAGCATCGCATCAAGCAGCGGATCCTTCGCGGACTCGATCAAACCGCTGGACACGATCGCCCAATCGACGGCAACGACCGCAGGCAATGCGGCCGCGATGAAACGGATAGCATCATCGGCCAGTCCGGCGTCAATCAATCGCTGCAAGTACAAGCTGCATCGATCCGGGGTTTGCAACAGATCAATCGCGGTGTGCGACAGCTTCATCCTTGTCGCAACTTCACCAATGCGAAAGTTATCGTCGACCACCGGTGCATCCGAAGGTTCATCCTTTGCCGCGGGTTCTTTCACCTTGGGAACAAGATCGGGAGACCAGCGAATCGAAAATGAGGTCTGACCGGCCAAGAACTCCGTCTTCTGATCACAACGATCCGACAACGTGAATCGCTCGACCCCATCACCATTGACCCATAGAGTCTGTTGCTCGCCCAAGACTTCTACCACGGCATCAGATCCGCAGCGAACCACAAAGTGTTCCAGCGCAATTGACTGGTCATCAGGAATGCTCAGTTCAACCCACTCGCTGCTGCCTACCCGCGCTTCTTGACCGACGCGCAGCAACAAACGAAGATCGGCCTGGTTCGTTGGATGGGCGGTCAGTAGCAGTGGCATTGGAAGTTCGAGTGTTAAAGAGGTTGATTCGTTTCACAAAGCGAGTTGGGCCATGCATCAGCTTTAAAATACAGGCTTTGCTGAAACACTAATTGATTTGCACGATGGCACCCTTCACGGTGAGCTGACCATCGGATGTCAGATCTGTGGTGGCGCCGCCACTGAGCGCGAGTGCTGCGTCGGCGGCTGCGTTGATTTCAGGTGCGGCGATGTTGGCCTGAGCATCCGCTTTGATGTCGATCTGCGTTGACTGAATTATGATTCCAGACGGAGTCAACTGAATGATTGACTCACCGCATTTCAGCGTGATCGAGGTGTTCGCTTCGATCGTGATCGCACCACTTTCAGCGGTCACTATTCGGTCGCCCTGCTTGATCGTCAGCGTATCGTTGCCAGTATCGATCGTGGTCGAGCGATCCTGGCCGATCTCGGTGGTTTGGTTTCCGGTACCGCTGCCGACACCGACTTTGATGTCCTGGTTGTTGTAGATTTCGATCGACTGATCGCCCGCGTCTTGCTTTTCAAAACCGACTTTCAAAGCGTCGTTGTTTTCAACCACACGAAGAAAGTCTCGTTCGCTGTGCAGATAAATCTGTTCAGCGTCTTTCGTGTCATCAAACGTCAGTTCGTGAAAACAATCGACATCCCCGCCCTTGGTGCTGCGCGTTCGAAAGACCGTCTTCGCTTGGCCCGCGGTTAGGTCTTCGGGTGGCATCCGATCGGCGTTGAAGACTCGTCCCGTCACGATCGGGCGATCGATGTCACCGTCAAAAAACGCCACGATGACTTCATCGCCAATCCGCGGGATCGATGCCGCGCCCCAACCTTTACCGGTCCAGGGCTGAGTCACTCGCATCCAACACGAACTACTGTCGTCCCCGGCCCCCATCGTGTCCCAAGCAAATTGGACTTTGATGCGGCCGTAGGAATCGGTCCAAATCTCTTCTCCCGCTGGTCCCACCACCGTGGCGATTTGTGGCCCGGAAACCACGGGGCGCGGCGTCTCGTGCGACGAACGAAACGGAATCGATGAGGGTTGAATTTGCAGTTGCCCGTCAATCCCGAAGCCATTGCTCGATCCGCCGGCGGCGATGTCGGGCGCACTGGCTTGAATTTGGCGAGCCGTGATTAAGTATTCCTGATTGAGATCGCTCTGGGGATGCGATTCCATGGTCAGCAAGTTGCCGGCTAGGATTGAGTTGGTCGAGACCTTGACGGTCGCTCGCCCTTGTCGTGCGCTGGCCGCTTCGGTCAACACGCGGGCATAGTGTTGTCCGTCATCGGTTTCGAAGTACCGTCCTGGAAACTCATACCATTGCCACTCGCTTACCGTATCGGGCGCGTTCTGGCGGACAGTCATCTCGGCACGCGGTTTTTGGAAATCGTAGTCTCGCAACACGTACGATGCGGTGCTGAAATGACGTTGGCTCGTCCACTGAGATACACACATTTCGGTATTCTCAGATTCGAAGTCGTGGTACGGCAACGAGGCCAGCGAATCGGCAGTGTGGTGTGCACTGACATCATCACACAGGATCATCGTGT
Source organism: Rubripirellula reticaptiva (assembly GCF_007860175.1). Lineage (NCBI taxonomy): Bacteria > Pseudomonadati > Planctomycetota > Planctomycetia > Pirellulales > Pirellulaceae > Rubripirellula > Rubripirellula reticaptiva. Next base: position 1,618,998 of record NZ_SJPX01000002.1, read on the forward strand.
GTCCGTCGTTGGCGTATTCGAAGTAGTAGTAGATGCCTTCTTCTTCGAATAGACGGCTGAGAAATTGAAAGTCAGATTCGCCGTATTGAACACAGTAGGCGCGTTGTCGATACGTTTGAGTAAGCCGATCTTCAAGCTCGCCCGCAAAACCTCGCGTCTCAATTACCGCCTTGGCAATGTCGACCACCGATTGCTGTTGAAAAATCTGTGACCCGCCCACATGCCGAAGCAATCCAAACCAGGGCACCAACGTCGCGTGATAATCATAGTGCCCGTTGCTGATCCCACGTAGCCCAAACTCAGTGACGTACCCGTGCAGATAAGTCGGTTCATCATCGGCGTTGCCTAAGCGAATCGAAACCGGTTGCTTCAACAGATCCGCCGGATCGATATCGCCTTGCAGACTAACCATTTCCAAGCTTCCCTGAAACGGTCGTCCCAACTGCTCGGACCACGACACATTGATCAGCATCAGCGCGTCCTCACCCAGTGGGGTACTAACGGCGATCGATCGAGTGGCTTGCGGATTGGACATGGCGAATTCTAGATAATGAACTGGCAGTCACCAGCGTCCGATTGAGGCGCCGAACTGTTGATCCATGCGCTGCGGCCAAGCGAGCCGACATGCCCAGCCGATCCGGTACGGCTCAGTGACATTCGTGGCATTGTTCGTCGATCTAGGATCAGCCGGACACGACAATCCAATCCGGGATCGATGTAGCTGCGAATCAAATCTCGCAATTCGTCGTGCCCCGATTCACCTGGCAATAGGGTCTGGAACAGATCAAACACGATGGGGCCAATGTCGAGATCAATCATCGATCGACGATCAGGCACCGAACGACCCAGCACGATGCTTTGGCCTAATCGTCCGCCACGTCCCTGCTTCGATGACGAACGACTGAGCACCGACAGATCCTCAGGTTCAAGCCGCAGGTTCCGCAGTCGGAAGGTTTTGATTTTGGCGTCTGCTTGGACGGTCGCCGAAACGATTGCCGCCAAGCCTTCGGCGTTACGGTGAGATGATGCTAATCGCCCGCTGAAATAGAGTCGATTGTCTTCACCGGTGCCTCGGCCAGACATCGGCATCACGCCCGAGATCGCACCGACGTAACTCGCGAATCGATCCTGGTCCGGACGGTCACGCTGGACCGCTCCGCGACTGCTGCTCCACGCCCGATAAAACAACATCGCCATGCGATGATGGAACAGATTCAGGAACGCTTCGAGCGCTGGATCACTCTCGTGCCGAGTTTCATGCCGTACCGTTTCAGTCATCTGCAACGGCAACGGACCGCCGGGGCCAAGCAATCCGAAAAACCGCTGGCTCAAATGAGCTCGGCCATCCGCCGGTGAATCAATGCGATCGATCGTCGCTGGTGCAAAGTCCAGTGCCGTGGTTTGACGAATCCGAACGGCTTCCTGATGAGCTTGTCGCGCATGACCGACGCGCGGCAACGATCCTGCCAATCCCTCGATTCGGCGAATCGCTTGAAAAAAATCAAGCTGATGAATCGAATGCCCAAACTTTCCGGCGACCCGTTGGTCCCAGTTTGTTGGCGTTCTCGTTGACGCATCGGACAAAGATTCGCTCATTGACATACGGTTCGGTTCGAATCAATCAAAGGAAAACGGGAAAGCAATCTGCGAGAGGGTTAGATCATCGCAATCGTGCCCGTACGCACCGGCCAACGATGCACTTGGCCTCGCGTCGGTGTTCGAATCGTGGTCTGTGTAAAACTGTTCAGCGATACGAATCGAGCCATGAACTGATCCAGCACGGATCCCATCAAAAACGCACCGCCGCCTTCGAACGCCGCTTCGTCCATTTCAACTTCCAAGTGGACGCCCCGACCATGCACGATCGGACCATCGAAGGGCAGCTGCCGTGTGACGGCCTCGTTGGTGACCGCCAGGATTCCATCCACCTGACGCCGCGTTGCGGGCAAGTCCGCCGGGCAATACAGATACAGCATCTGACGCAACAGCGCCGCTGCGGATCGGCCACGCTGGACGTCGACATTGCCAACGATATCTTGCTGTTTCGCACGATCACACAGCGACAAGAAATTCGACGTCAAATGGTTCACCAGACGCCAACACACTTCGCCATCCTCAGTCGTCAATGGCAATCGCGGTGTCGTCGGTCCGGTCAAACAAGCAATCGAAGCAACGGGACCGGGCCCGTCCAAAGTGAATGCATCACGCCAGCCCGATGCGGGTTTCAGCATCGCCAAGTCACGGTTGGTGCAGTAAACAGTCGACGAAAGTTGACGGATCGGATGTCGCGTTGGACTTTGGTTCGAATCGGTCAGCGTAACGTAAACCTCGGTTCCAAGGTAAGGTGATCGATGACCGTACTCGCGTTGATTCGTCGAAGGCTGTCGCGGTCGTCGATCTAGCGTGTAGTAAGCGGCATGCTGGTGACGGGCAGCCATGCTGGTCGGTGGTGCATAGAGAGGCAAGAACTCGATTTCTTGCTGTGCTGTTTGTCCATGTCCCAACAACTGCGCGACAGACCAAATTTCAAAGTCCAACGGTCGACTACGATCGACCAACAGCTGGTGCTCGAATTTGGCTTCGGAAATCTGCACACGGTCGGCCCGCTTCTTGAATAGATTGATCGCTGGCACACAGTGCAACGCCAAGTGTTCACGCGACAGTCGGCTGGCGAGTTCCCGTTGCGACTCGTCCAATCCGATGACAATTTCGATCTGCTTTCCATCGGCGGCTGAGATTGCTGTGGACAATCCCGTTAGATTGACGAACAAGAACTTTTCGGGAAGCAAAAAGTACTCTTGCAACAAACGGTACCCCGAAAACGATCGCGGTTCATCCGGCAGCAACGACTCACTCTCGTCAAATCCACCGGCCGAAAGCGACGACGAGTCGAGACGCTGCCATCGGTCGGTTTCGGTCTGTCCGACGGCGATCGAGGTCGTGTGTGCAAGCAACAACTCGAGCAGTTGATGAGCGACTTCGCCACCTCGCAAATGGATGGGCAAACGATCCAGCTTGACCGCAGACATGGGAACACCGCCGGTCGTCTGCAAAGTAATACGCAGTCCCGATCGCACCTCCGGTCCACCCAACATCGCCGGAAGCGGCTTATTGAGAGCCGTGCCACGTTCGATCAGTTCAACGCCCGAAATCGTGATTGGCCACAGATCCAACTCGGCGGTTGTTTCGAAACGGCAAGGCGTCGGATGGGCATTGCTGGACGGCCCCTGCAAACGCGAACCACGCGGCAAACGATAGCCATCAACCAACGTCCCCTCATCCGGATCGGGATGGATTTGAACGACAGCCGCCGCGGGAATCGGGCGTGTGTAATGAGGATAGATGGATTGCATCAACCCCCGCGTCAGTTGCGGGAACTCCGAATCCAGACGCCGATGAACACGAGCCGCTAAAAACGCAAAGCCTTCCAGCAACCGTTCAACGAACGGATCGGCGCACGCGAACTCGTCCATCCCCAACCGGCCTGCAACCGCCGGGTACTCTTGCGCGAACTCAGCGCCCAACTCGCGTAGGTAGCCAAGCTCGCGGTTGTAGTGGTCAAGGAATTGGGCTTCCATGAGGTCAATCGATTTGGCTGGATGAGACTAACGACAAGTGATCATGTGACAAGCCTGAACTAGCCCGTCCGGCGGAGCCGTTTGGGATCGACCGCACGACACTGACCACTGCCAAGGTTGATGGAAATCCCCATCGCGAATGACTCCAACGCGTCCGACGGACCGAACAACGCTTCAATATCGACACTCAATTCGTCCGTCGAGTGCTCGTTAACGCGACACGTAACGGTCAAGGTTGCCGGGCGAAGCCGAGGCTCGAAACACTTAATCGCATCGGTCAATTCTCTCTGCAACCGTCGCACATCGACACCGCTGCCGGTCGAGCCGGTCAAGTCGGGAACTCCATAATTGAGCACGCTCTTCTGGACCAACGGCCAAGCCGACAGATCCGTGTCCTCGGACAAACGCCGCGTCCCAAATAGTGCGAGCAAGTCACGCTCGATCTGGGATCGCAGGATCGCAAGTTGCTTTGCATGTTGTCGTCGCGTCAGCCCTGCAGTCGGCGAAGTTACCGCAACCGGGGACGACGCGGCGGACGAAACTTCGCCCGCCGTCGTACCGTTTGCCAATCGCAATGCACCGTTTGAAACGTCGTTGTTGCCGATCAAACGATCGAGCAACGACGATGTGGGATGATCGATCCGTTGTTTATCTGGCATGCCAATCAGACTACGCGGCCTTCTGCTCTAGCAAGTTCCAACCCTTCGGCGATGCCTTCACGGCTGCCTCACCGGTGTACTGAGTGTACGCCAGCGAAATCTTGGTAAAGTTCAGCGAGAAGCTTTCGCCTGGTCGGTCACCCATCGTTCCGCTATGCGAATAGCTTGTGATGATGGGGTCGGTCAGAGTAACCACCAGATAAACCTGAGGTCCGCCATCGCCGTCCGTTTGCAGATACGTCAGCGAGGCTTCTTCCAGCGAAGAACCGGAAACGCTTTGCATGAACAGTTCTGTTGACGCGATATCAAAGTCTTTCGCGCAGTGAACTTCCGAGAAAGTGGGCGATCCCGTTTCACGAGAGGCACTGCCCGAGGGCACCGAAACCATTCTCGATGCACTGAACTGTGTCGACATCAGCTTGATCTGGCCTTCGTACCCTGATGCGCTGGCGTCACCTTTGATCTCTTTCTTAAACTTTAGCAGAATCATCGACTATCTCACTGTGATTGATTGAATTGGAATTTGAGCGAGTGCCAATCGCGTTTAGGCGGCCTTGGCAGATGGCAACTTGCTGACCAAACGCAGCGAAACGGTCAAGCCTTCGAGCTGGTAGTGAGGTCGCAAGAAGAACTTGGCGCTGTAATATCCAGGGTTGCCTGCGATCTCCTCAACGACGACTTCGGCACCTGCCAATGGGCGGCGTGCCTTGTCCAATTCCGACGCTGTTGCCGGGTTGGTGTCGACATACTGGCTGATCCAATTGTTCAACCAGATCTGCATGTCGCTGCGTTCTTTAAACGACCCAACTTTGTCGCGAACGATGCACTTCAAGTAGTGCGCGAATCGGCAAACAGCGAACAAATACGGCAAACGGCCGGACAAGCGAGCGTTAGCGGTCGCGTCGTCGTCTTCGAAAATCGACGGATTGTTCAGCGACTGAGCACCGATGAAGGCCGCCAAGTCACTGTTCTTGCGAAACACCAACGGCATCAAACCGTTCTTGGCTAGCTCAGCTTCACGACGATCACTGATGGCGATCTCGGTCGGACACTTCATGTCGATACCGCCGTCGTCCGTTGGGAAAACGTGAACAGGTAGCTTTTCGACCGATCCGCCGGATTCGATTCCGCGAATTCGCGAGCACCAGCCGTGCATCTTGAACGAACGGTTGATGTTGACAGCGAACGCATAGGCGCTGTTGGACCAAACGTAGCGACTATGGTCTGGGCCTGCGGTGTCTTCTTCGAATGCAAACTCTTCAACAGGATTTGTCGCGGCACCGTAGGGCTGGCGAGCCAAGAATCGTGGCATCGTCAAACCGACGTAACGCGAATCTTCGTCGTCACGAAGCGAACGCCACGATGCGTACTCGACAGTCTGGAAAATCTTCGTCAAGTCGCGTGGGTTGCAAAGTTCTTGCCATGAGCCCATGTGCATCAGCGACGGGCTCGCCGAAGTGATGAACGGAGCATGCGAGGCAGCGCAGACCTTGGCGATCTCGCCAAGCAGTTCAACGTCGACGGGGGTGTGATCAAAGTAGTAATCACCGATCAGCGCGCCGTAAGGTTCGCCGCCGAATTGACCATACTCTTCCTCGTACAACTTCTTGAAGATCGGGCTTTGATCCCAAGCGGTGCCCTTGAACTTCTTCAACGTCTTATGAAGATCTTTTTTCGAGATGTTCAAGACGCGAATCTTTAACATTTCGTCGGTTTCAGTGTTGTTGACCAAGTGAGCAAGCCCACGCCACGCGCCTTCCAACTGTTGAAAGTCATCGTGATGCAGAATCTCGTTCATCTGTTCGGCGATCTTGCGATCCAGTTCGGCTACCAGGGCCTCGATGGTCTTGATCGCGTCGCTTGCGGCCACCATTTCGGTGGTCACTAGTTGCGATGCCAACGTGTTCACGGCGGTGGTGACGGCCAGACTGGCTTCGTCGCTGCGCGGCTTGAACTCGGCTTCCAGCAACTCGGACAGCGTGTCGAGCGTGATTTCTGCGGCGGTATCTGCAACAGCCTCAGTCGTTTCCGATTTGGTTTCACTCATCCTTGATTCCTCAGACTTTCTTATGTTGGTTTTCAGCCGGCAACGTGTGGTTTGCCGTTGGTGGCGTTCGGTTTAGGCCGCGTCGGCTTCTGGTTTAGCTGAGTCGATGGTGAGCGGCTTTTCGGACAATTCCTTCAGTAACTCGGGATCATTGATCAGTCGCGAAACAAGTTCTTCGGCCCCGGTCTTACCGTCCATGTATGTCACCAAGTGCGACAACTCAGTGCGCGCATTGAGCAACTTCGCCAACGGCTCGACACGCTGGGCAACTTGGCCTGGTGAAAAGTCGTCCATCGATTCAAAGGTCAAATCGACGCTCAAATCGCCTTCGCCGGTCAGTGTATTTGGTACCTGAAACGAAGCTCGTGGCTTCATCGACTTCAGACGTTCGTCAAAATTGTCGATGTCCGTTTCTAAAAACTTGCGATCGGCAACGTCGGCAAGCGGGTCAGAGGGGTTGCCCGATAGGTCAGCCAAAACTCCCATCACAAACGGAAGTTGCACTTTCTTTTCTGCACCGTACGTTTCCACGTCGTATTCAATCTGAACACGAGGCGGCCGATTGCGAGAAATAAACTTCTGACTGCTTTCGGACATCTGAGCTACCTTTGTAAGTCTGGCTTCGTAGGGAGAGTCTTAAATTGAGTGGTTTAGTTTCAAGCGATCATTCATCAAGATCGCCTGCCAAGTTTTTTGCTTGAACGAGTGCTTCCGGAGCCAACTCGCGCAGAATGCCCACGAAGTCCTGGTTAATCAATCGACGGGCTCGACGCAACAGCAACGGCACAGGACTCGATGGCTCGTGCTTCTCGAAGTACCTCGTCGCTGCTTCAAGCACATGAGCCGCATCCTCTCGCGATTCAACGCGAACGCGAGCGATGTCTTGGATGGATTGATCAACGTCGCCGGGACTCCACGCATCGGAATCGGTGTCCGCTGGTTCGTTCGCCACACGACTCGAACTGACGTCTTTGATGATCGCGTCCGACACCGACAAACGTCGTCGAAGCTGCGTCTTCAAAATGTCTCGACAGACAGCGATCTTGGCGGAAAGCACACTCGCATCCCAAACCCCAATGCCAACCGTCTGCTCGAGGAACTCGATTGTTTGTTTTAACGAGTTGTCAGCGCGTTGGCAAAGCTCATAACGTTGTCTGAGTTCGGTAACCGACATCGCCAGAAATGCCGCCTCGACTTCCATCGGTGTCGCGCGTTCGGCGTAAACGGTGGTTGGCGCCTCACCAGCGGAACGTCGAACGTCGTTGACCGTAACAACGATGTGCGGCGGAGCTTCGACCAAGGGAATTCGGCCGATCATCGCGAGTAGACGCTCGGGCTCGCAGAGGCGTCCGAGCGAATTGATCCGAACAAATGGGTCGTAACCATCGGACGCATCCATCTGCGGATAAACGTCATCCCAGAAATCGCAAACCCAACCGCGGATCAATGCCAAGCCGTCGGCAAGCCCGTTCAAGCCCTCGATGTGAGTCATGCTTTCGACCAACATCACACCCACGCGCAAGTCTCGTGTTTCGGTCGCCAGTTCCAAAGCCAGTTGATGGATCGCGCGCCATTCCGGTGGCTGGGCGGCGATGATCGTTTTTCCGTACTGTTGCTCGCGTGTACCTTCGCTCAGACGCATCATTTCCACAAACCGAGCGTCGTACTCGAGATTGGCACCCGAAGGAGAATCCGAGGATAACGGTGTGGCAAAAGACTGGCATGCGTCAGTCGTCATTGGAAATTGCCCTGGCTTGTCATTGCGAGTCCGAGTCCGCCATCGATGTTAAGTGAAGGCATTAACGATTGAATCGACTGTACGGCCCGATAGCCTGAATCACATTGACGACTTTTGCGTATTTTTGCCGATTTATGACCAAGTCGCTTTCCACAACTGAGCTAGCAAAAGCAACAGCAACGCCAACGTCGTAAAAACAATTGCGTTGGCAACATGGCGTTGGTTGCGCCAACGACGCCGCTGTGCGGCGGTCCACGTAAGATGATTTTGTTGGGCGATCATGTGTTTCACGACCGGATCGAAGAAGCTTCCCGTCTTGGTCGTGCCACCAGATGAGCCAGCACCCGACGACGCGACAAACAGACCACTAACGATTCCGGCGTCAGCGCCCGAACCTCCAGCATGAGACGCAAGCGATTGCGGGACGGAATTGACCGCGCAACTTTCAACCAACAGGCTACGTAGCGATGATCGCCAACGCCGACATTGGATCAGCACTCGCACGAGCCGATGGTTTTGCGGCTGAGTCAGTGAGCGTGGGATCTGAAAGACTTGTTGAACCCGTGATTCAATCATGCGAACAGTGTCATTGGCCAATTCGTTCATTGCATCAACCGTAGGAATTTCCTCGGACACAAACGATCGACCGAGCGGTAAGGCTGTTTCCTTTTCGACCATTCGCAGCCGCCGCTGCAGTTCTCGATAGTCGTCCGCATGATTGTTCTCCACGACCATCATAGTGACTGGGCTGACGATCCCAAGTTCCGCCTGCATTTGGTCCAGATCACTTCGGATTGCTCGTCCGAGCGTACGTCCAGCTTCGCCATTGCCTGAACTCCGATCAGTCAGAGTGTCAGAGTCGACAATCACAAGCGTACCGTTGATGGCAGCATGAGGAAAACGTTCCGCTCGCAGACGCGTGCAAAACTGCGACAGTTGATCTTGGCATTTTGTAGTTTTAGTCGATGACAACGAATCCGGAATCGAACGCACCGGCGCCGATTCGGGGATGATCGACTGGGCATCCAAAACTAGCGAACGAGCATGATCAAGTGTTTGCATCGCACTGGTCACTGCGTCGGGCTGCAAAGTCATGCTTTTCGAACCAACTCGAGGCTCTACGACGGCAACCGCCGCCCGACTACTGTCCGACTCCGTTGCATCACTTTGCAACGGCCTACCCGCACTGAGTTCATGGTCCGTCGCTCCAAGCGACATGACGTCTTCTTTCGTTTCCGCGGTCGCGTCATCAAACGCGTCCGCAGCAACCTGCTTGGCATCGAAAGATTTCGAGTTCACGCGAATCGGCGTTGGTTCATCATCAGCATCCAATTCACCGCTGCGCAGCAACCCACCGTAGACCCCGATGTCTCGACAGAAGACCAAGATCCGTTCCTCGGTCACGTGCCAGTCAATCGCCGGCGCGGCACCTGACGCAGAGTGCGTCGTCGAAAAACCATCCGTCCCCACCAAAGCGTCTTGCTGATGCCGCGTTTCACATCCAAGCACTACGAAACAGGGAATCCCGTCCAACGCAAGCCCATGCCGCGACAGTAGTTTTACACCTGCACTCCAGCCATCGCGAACTCGCACATCGCCAGGCGGTACGTCGCTCATCCAAGTCCGCACCGTCAAATAGGTCACGCCGCACGAAAGCACCCACAGCACCAGCAATCCGGCACTGCGTTCGATTGTCATGTAGTCGCCCCAAGCGATTCGAGTCGGATCGACCGAGTAGATCAGCCACGCAACCAGCGCGAGACACAACAAGAACACTCCGACCAGCGAAGCGACAATCGCCGCAAGCGAAAAATTCAGTCGCGATTTCACGCGGTCAACGAGACTTGGCTGGGCGTCGTCTGGCATCTGTGATTCTCCCGGCGGATCATGAGTGACGCGTGAGTGAAAAGACAGCGATGTTGGCAATCAACATCACGCCTGCTGCGACGGTCCACCAAACGATGTTTCGCCTTAAAGCATTGGGCGAAGCACCGCTTAGCTGACGATGCTGGCGTGCGGGCTCACCCGCGGTGGAATCGTCGGCCAAATAGTGCTGAGTTCGTGCCAGCCAATCTTCGATCGTCGGCGGAATCCCGAGTGCATTGGTCGTCGACGCCGAAAGCCCGGGCACCGAATAGACGCCGCGAAAGCCAAGCAGCACACAGTCATAAAAAACTCGCAGCACACCACCACTGGGTCCACCGGAAACCTGGCCACTCGTAACCCGACCATGCGATGACGAGTCACGGGAAGCCTCGGCCGCAAGCTGATAAAACCGTTCGCTACAGACGCGTGATCCGAACACGCTGGCTTCCAATACATGATCGTTCCACCAAATTCGGCCAGACCAGGGCATTTCAAGCATCAACTCGTCCGTCAAGGCGACCAACGCGTAAATCGCAGCCTCCCAATCGCCATCGTGGTGATGACTTTGGCGTGCCGCTTCGATGCGACCCGCCAATGATTCATGCAAGCTAATGTGATCCACCGCGTCGCCGGTGTGGAGGGCATCAATGACGGCAAGCACGCTTTCGATATAGTCGTCAACAAATTGTTCGAGTGATTCCTTCATCAGGCGTTGCCCGTTCGCTGGATGGCAAACACGGCGAACTGAAGCGAGGCCGAATGACTGTCGATGCGAACCTTCAAGGTCTGGCTTCCTGACAGTTGCCGCGGATCTTCGATCAACTGTTCTCGCAACCGCATCGCAATCGTGCCGGTGTCTAGGACATCTGTCCACGCCGGGCCACTGCCGCCGATTTCAAAGAAACTCCAATCGGATTGCGACGGCAGCGAACGCGGGACTTCACGAAGCGGTTTCAGTTCCAACCCCATCGCACGCTTGCTGTACAACGCCTCGACTTGTCGAGCACTGCCCAGCTTCCAATCAAGCAATCCAGGCGAGAGAATTTTCTCGAGCCCCGACGCCGAAAGCTTGCCACGACGCACACCTAGCACACACTGCCAATCACTGGTCAACCACAGTGGATCAAGGCTGACCTGCATGCCCAACCCGGCCCCAACAAAGTAACGCTGTTGATAGGCACTGCGTCCAACCGACGCGATTCGCGATTCAATCCGGGCTCTTAGTGCGTAGAACAACGGCCCAATCGAATCGTGATCGTATGCCGCGATCGACTGCAACGCTCGGCTTTCGCTGAACAGATCCAATGCCCCGGCGACGCGGCTGAGTTCCACGTAAGCAGCCCACGGATGCACACCGCTGGACTGTGCCAACACGCCGATCACAGCTGCCGCCTGGTTCAGAGTCTGCAACATCAAGATCCGCTGCAGATCGCCCGGTTGATCAGCATCCATCCCAAGGCTGTGATCATTCACCAGCTTTGAAAGCAGTTCGATTTTCAACAGCATCAAGTCATGAATTGGCCGCAGCAATCGCTGGCGCATCTGAGGCCAAGCAGCACAATCCATTAACGAAGGAACGAATCGATCATCCAGCTCCGCAATCGCGCCGCCAACCGTTCCTCGTTTCACTCGCGCGATTCGTAAGACGTCATAGCCAGTCAAATCATCCGTCGAAAGCATCAAGACCGCGTTGACTCGGCGAAAAATGACCGGTTCGACGCTGGCTCCGTCGGTTTCATCTGGTACATGGATCTGTAATTGGCGATATCGGGCTCCTTCGCCCTGGTCCCCCTCGGCGACGTTCGATGACCCCAGTTGTAGTCGTGGAACAGCCAAAAACACGTCGACGATGTCTCGGCTGTTGATCGGGATCGTGGCGTTTTCGCCAGAAGTCGCTCCGGTGGGCGCCGCCGCAAAACCAGCTCGCAAGTCAACTCGTTCGGTTGATTCACCAACTGCCAACTCGACCAATGTGCCCTCAGGCATCCTGGCTCGAACTCCGTCCAACTGAAAGAAACCCAACGCGAGCGCGTCAGCATTAATCGAGATACTTGCTAAGCCATAGCTATAGGGGTTCTGCCAACGATCCGACGCGGCGTTGCTTTCATGCCAATGCCGATCCCACGCCTGAAGATGGTGGGGGCGAAGAAACAGGCCCTCATGCCAATGGACTGCAAGATTCTGCATCGGATTCCTTTCCGAAGGATTGGCGATTGTCATCAAATCAATTTGACTCGCCGTGTCTATTTGCGCGTAGATTAGCTAATTCGTGCAAACACTTCCAGACGATAATACCCATAGAGTTGACGCGATTGAGTTTCACGCCGCGCCAACCAGACTTGCCAACTTTCGAGTCAATCGACGTCCTTGTGGAGCTCTAGGTCGAAGTGTGATCAAGTCTGCCATCATCGCACTGCTGCTGACCAACACGGTGTTGATCTCGCTGCTGTCGGCACAAACGCCGGTTCAGTGGGATGAGCTGCCAGACTCGCCGCTGCGCGAAACATCTTCGGCCGACGACTCGCTGCCGATGCAGGGGATGCCAACTCAAGGGATGATCGAAGCTCCGCTCTTCGATCCCCTACCGATGGAACCAATCCCGCTCGATTCGCGCACAATCGATTCGATCCCCAGCGATCTGCCCATTTGGTCCGATTCGATCGACGAGTCAAGCTTGTCCTGTGACAACGGCACCTGCGACCAAAGCGACTGCAACTGCAATCAAGCCGGCGGCTGTGGTTGCAACGGATGCTCGTCCACCGTCTCGTGCCAATGGACACCCTGGCAGAACCTCGACTTCCCGCCGATTCCAATCGACTTTGAGCGGTTCATGATCGGAGCGAATTTTCGCAGCCAACGAACTCGCGACCGAGGCATCGGGTACGAACGAGTGATGTTCGCGCCGAACGTTCTCGACACCGCCATTCAAACACCGCATGTCGGCTTTCGATACCAACTCGACTACGGCCTGCGTACACCCGACCGTGCCGAGTACTATTGGGGACAGCGAGACAAAGCCGAAACCGGGCTCAACGTCCAGGACGTCTCCGTACGACTGGCTGTCGGAAACGAAAAAGCGATGGCTTTGACTCAGTACAACATGCGTTCACTCGATCCCGAAATCAACGCAAACACGACTGGATTTGGCGACATGGTTCTCGGTGCCCAAGCGCTGCTGGTCGATGGCAAACGCACCAAGATCGCAACCATCTTTCGAACCTACCTAGCAACCGGCCCCGTCAAACGCGGGCTAGGTACCGGACACACCTCGCTGGAATACGGCTTGCTGGCGAGACAGTGCCTGCGTCCCGAGACCTATCTGTTTGCCGAAATCAAATACTGGATGCCAATCAAGGGCACCGACGGAATTGCTGGCGATGTGTTGTCGACCGGGTGGGGGATCAGCACAATCGCAGCCGAAAGCGATGTCTTCGCCTTCTTGCCCACGTTCGAAATCAGAACACTGTCGTTTCTATTCGGCGGACAAAACGCAACGAGCGCGACCAACTTCGAATCAATCGATGGAGAAACCGCTATCGAGTTTTATCCGGGCGCTCGATTTGTGCTGGGGCCGGAAAGCGACCTGGGCCTTTGGGAACTGGGCTGCGCCGCCGGCTTCACCGCCGCAGACAAAAACTGGTTCGACTCGCGTCTCGTGTTCGAAGCACGACTCGCATTCTGACAAAGCGGATTCAGATCTTGACCCAATCGTGCGCACTCCCAAACGACGACGTTACAACAGCCGTTATCGTTTGACGGTTTCCGAACCGACAATCAATTACCGCTAAGAGAGACCTCGAAACGGTCCGGCCCAGCGGCAGGTGCTCCAGATTTCGTTTTCCGCCGCCCCTCGAGGTAGGCCACAACCAGCTCGTGTTCCATTGTGGACGCGCTGACCACAATCGACTCGGGATCCAACGCGCGAAGCGTACATGGACCACCGTTTTCACCCCAGTGGATTTGCCCTACAGCATCTTGGATCTCCCGAGCCAAAGCTTTGGCCGACAACGCGTCTCCGACGATTGGCTGGGCGGCACCGCCAGTCAAATCAGTAACACGGTAGATCACTGGATAAACTTGCAACCGAAGTGCAGCGATGCGTTGATCGACTTGGGCGTCGACTCCTTTGGACATTCCATAGCGGAAGCCTACCAAAGACCCTGCCGCGCAAAGGGTCAAAAACAAAAGCGTCGCGATGCCAAAACGCGTCCAGCCAAAAGCAGATTGGTACTTCATTCGTAGTGCTCGGTGCGAATTGCGGCGAATCAGACAACGTGTGGTTCGGCACGGATTGTCACCGGCCCCGAAACGGGATGCAACCGCGGCACACACCGAAAACAGAAGCGTAAAGTGCCAGAAGACGAGGCTTCAAAAATCTAGCTTGGTTACAGGTTTACTGATTTTCGAAAGGGTCCAATCACATGCCGCCAAGAACTTCGCCAACGTATTCTGAAGTTACGTTTTTCCGTTTGTTCCGGGACGAATGCCCAGCGATTGACCCAGACCAACCCAACGTCGGGAGGTGGTCCATAGTGTCGTACGGAGCCTCCTCCATCGCGATCAACGTCGCGTCACCACTGAGTAGGTAGATCAATCCGGTCATTCTTGTTTCCTATTGATTTCGAGACGCGCCGAGCGAATGCACCTGTGGCATCTCTGAGAAAGCTGCCCAAGGATGACTTAGATGCGTCGAGCCGTCTGAGCGTCTAGAATGAACGGCGTTCAATGATTCTATTTGGCTTTCCTTCCAGTTTGCCGATTCGCATCTTGTCGTTTGTTCTCGTCTTCACCTTGTATCCCGCTGTCGCTTGACGTGATAGCGATTTTTTCCGCCACCGCCTTGGCCTTGAGTGTCTGCAGTGGCCAACGCGTTGGCTATTTGTTCCACAATCCCTGGATTACTCAACAATCATGATCACGTTCGCTAATTTTTCGGTATGGCGGTTCATGCCATGGGGCATCGCGTTATTCATCATCGGAACATGGTCCACAAAGCCGCTGTTTGGAATCGACAACCAAGCCTTAGTCGCCGCAGCGAGCAAGGCGAGTGAAGCCAAAGTTTTCAGTATCCGCAGCTTTGGCGCGGTCGGTGATGGTGTGGCCATGGATACCAATGCAGTGCAAGAGACCATTGATGCCTGCCACGATTCTGGCGGGGGCGTTGTGCGGGTGCCTGCTGGTGATTTTCAAATTGGAACGATCATTCTAAAGAGCGACGTCACGCTCTCGCTCGATTACGGGGCCAGCCTGCTCGGCAGCACCAATGCGGCTGACTACCCAACGGACAACCTTAGCCGACCTCGAGAGGGCGATGCTCATTGCTTGATCTACGCTGAAAACGCAAAAAACATCACCATCGAAGGGCTCGGCGTGATCGATGGTAGGGGAACTCACGAAAACTTTCCCCGGAACAGAAAGGGTGGCAAGAACTCTGGTGTCCGCCCACGTCTGATGCGCATGGAACGTTGTGAGAACATCACATTCTCTGGCGTCACGTACAAGCGCCCTGCGTTCTGGGGATTGCACCTGATCGACTGCAAGAACATTCACTTCAACGCCGTTACCGTGCGATTCCGCAACAACAACTTCAACAACGATGGTTTCGATCTCGACGGCTGCGAAAATGTGCTCATCGAGAACTGCGACATCAGCACTGGCGACGACGCGATCTGCTTGAAGAGTTCGCTAAACCCTTGCCGAAACATTGTCGTGCGTGGATGTCGAATGGACAGTAACACGGCGGCGCTGAAGTTCGGCAGCTCATCCCGAGGCGGGTTCATCGATGTTTCGGTGACGAACTGTTACTTCCATAACTGCCCCATGGGCGCTATCAAGCTGCAATCGGTGGACGGCGGACGTCTCGAAAATGTGACGATATCACGGGTGGTCATGAAAGATGTAGGTTGTCCCCTCTTCATGCGTTTGGGCAATCGAGGCAGTACCTTTGGTGAAAGACGTGAAAGTCCTCCCGTCGGCACGCTGAAAAACATACGAATCAGCGATGTGGTTGCTGAGGTCACCGTCGAGGATCGGGCGAAAGCTGCTGAAGCGGTGTACAAGAATCTTAAAGTGGATACTACACCGGGCGTGACAGACAACGAGAAGTCGAAAGCCGGACCGATTATGATCACGGGCATCCCCGGTCACTTTATCGAAAACGTTATCCTGGAAAACATCAAGTTCTCCTTTCCGGGCAATGGTACTGGAAAAGATGCCAAGCGAGATGTGGCAGAAGACATTGATCGCTATCCGGAACAGTTCTTCTTTGGCGTGCTTCCAGCTTGGGGCGCCTACATCCGCCACGCAAAAAACATTGAATTCACGAATGTCCAGATGACGATTCGCGACGCGGACCAGCGGCAGATGGTGGTGCTAGATGATGTTGAGGGTTTCGTAGAACGATAACGTTTCCGATTCCTTAGTCGCGCAAATCAATGGGTAGCACGTGATCCGAACTGGGTGGACGAAAACCTAGCCAAGACGCGAGCGTGTGAGCGAGCGTACCTCAGACACAACCGATGAAGAGAAAAACACTTGTGACTCAATGTAAATTAGCAGTCGTTGTCTTTGCGTGCCTCTCGCTGGCGACGATATCCAGCGGACAAGAGAACGTAGACGGAAACCATCGGGATGATCGCACCTTGATCAACAGCGATGGAAGTCGCTTTGTGCCCAAGGACTTTTATCCCAAATTTAGCTGGAAAACCACGCCTCGCTATTTCATGTTCGGAGACAAGAGCCGTGTGCTTCGCCCAGAGCAAGTTCGTTTGATTGCCAAGCAAACCGATTTTCTTTGCATTGAAAAGTCACATGGGGTGGAAGAACTTGGGACCGCCGAACTAGGTGCCAAGCATGAAGCGGCGGCCTTCAAGAAGGTCAAGCCCAACCTGAAAGTGTTGTTCTACTTCAATGCAGCCTTTGCTTGGCCTTATACCTCGTACAATGAAAACTTCACCAGTCAACGTATCGATGCACATCCTGAACTTAAAAAGTTCCTAATCACCAACCCCAAAACGGGTGAACTCATCAAGCGATTTGGTGTTGCATTCTGTTATGACGTGCTGAACCCCGATTTCCGCCAGTGGTGGGTTGAAACGGTTGCCAAGGGCGTTGAAGAATCCGGCACCGACGGCGTCTTCATTGACCAAATGCACGGCAACATCATGTATCGCGATCCAGAAACACGCCCCGAGGTTGAAAAGGCGATGGGCCAGATGATAGCGTCGCTCAAACAGAAGATGCCAGCCGACAAGATCTTACTCGCCAACAATGCCTACAGCGACGACGCCAAGCACGTGTATCCCGTCAGTGACGCGATCATGTTTGAAAACTATTCGAAGGTGAAGTCCAGCAAGGAAAGTCTGTTGTCGGAGTGGGGACACATGTTGAGGAACGCCAAGGATGGAAAAATCTCCGTTTTCCGCCTTGGCGTTGAAGGAACCGGCCGAGGCAATCTGAAGCCCAACATGCCGGGACTGTCCCAGGAAAAACTAGAGTTCGCGCAGGCGTGCTATCTGATCGGCGCACAGCCGTATTCCTATTTCATGTACAGCTGGGGGTGGAAGCTAGAAACCGGAGCGTTGGTTGAGTATTCCGATCTGGAAAAACCACTCGGCGCCCCCAAAGGGCCTTACCGGCGCACCACGCCCGATGGTTGGGAATTCACCCGTGAATTCGAACACGCCAACGTTTGGGTGAACACTGAAACCAGACAAGCCAAGATCACCTGGCGATAGAAAATTGATTCAGCCAACAAAGATGAAATAGCAAACCAAGGCATTGAAGATGAGAGGTAGAGAGATTCTCCGTGATGTCGTCCTGTCAGCGGCGTTGATGATGAGTGTGGCGACGTGTGCCTGTGCTCAGGAGGAGGAAGCCACCGCACGGTCGGAAAAAGCCGTCCAACTGGATCCTGATGGCGTGACCGCGATCATTGCCTCAAGTGGAACCTTGTCCGGCAACGCGAAGCGTCACTTCAGAAGTGGTAATGTGGTGCACGGTTTTGAGTCTCCTCAGGACACGATTACCTGGACGGTCGATGTTCCCAAAGAAGATGATTACGTAGTGGACGTGCTACTAAGCAAGCGAGAGCCGACGCAACTGGAAGTGAGTTCGGGGGACTCTGTACTGACCGCTCTGTCCATGATCAGGACCTGGGAGTATCGCCCCTTTTTCTGGCGTCAGGAACTAACGGGCACCTTGCATTTGAAGGCCGGCGTGAATCAGATCACCCTGCGTCTGCCTGACGCAAAGCCCGCGACGGCGTCCGAAGGAAATAACTCCAACGAGTCCACGCGTTTCGGCCAAGGGGTCACCGAGGATTTCAACCTGTTCTCCATCGAATTGGGAACAGTCGCTGCGCGTCAGGGGCAAATCGATCGTGCCAAGGCGATTCGCGGTGATGCCTCGTGGATGATCGATGGCAAGTACGGCATCTTCGTCCACTGGTCATCACAAAGCCGCGGATTCAACATCGATAAAAAGAGAGCCGAGTGGTTCCAGAATTCAGTGGAGATGTTCGACGTTAAGGTTTTTGCGGATGCCATTGAGCGCACCGGTGCCGCGTGGATTACCTTTACCGCGACGCACCAGGGATTCTATTGGCCCGGCCCCAACGCAGCGATCGACAAGGTTGCGCCGGGACGTACCGCCGAGCGCGACTTGCTGGGCGAAATCATTGATGAACTGGACCAGCGAGGCATTCGAACGCTGTTCTATCTGCATACCGGCTACAACGGTTACGACCCCAAGGAGTGGCGGGAAGCGTTGGGCGCCAATGATGCCGACACCAAACGCTTCAGCGACAACATCGAGGCGATTCTTCGCGAATGCAGCCTGCGTTATGGCAAAAAGCTGATGGGATTCGGCTACATGGATGGTGCACTAGCATGGGACTATCCACTCAGGCCATCCTGGGAAGGATGGGCCCGCGCGATCAAGGCGGGCAATCCCAACGCCGTCGTGGGGCTTAGTTCAAACCGAGGCCCGACGGTCGGCCCGTTCAGCGAACTGGCTGTCACCGATGGCGGCAGTGAATTGTGGCAGATCGATCCCCAGCTCATCGGCCCCGGAAAGCAATTAGGTGATGTCACTCCGGCCTGGTGGTGCCTGATGGACCAGGGCGGTTGGTTTCAAAATCAACCGATGAATGGCCGCTACGGCCCAGGCCCGGTTCATTCGACGCAGGAGTATGTTGACTTCTTCAAACGCATGGCCCAGGCCAAGGTACCCGTGACCATCAACTTGATCATGACCGCCGATGTCACCGATGACCATCCGATCTTTAACCCTGAATGCATGGCGGTCATGGACGAAGTCCGCAAGGCGATTCGTGGGAAGTAGACGATGAACCGATTGCCACGCCTGGTCAGTGAACAGAGTCGAAACTTAACAAGGCAAAGAGAAAAATATGATTCGCAACAGCGTGGTTCTATTGGGGTTGTTGGTTGGAGGTCTACTGGCCGGAAATTCGGGTGCTGCTGAATTGGAAACGGCTGATTTCTATGTGTCACCGGATGGCTCCGATGCGTGGTCTGGAACGGTGGCTGAACCCGATGATCGAGCAGCCGATGGGCCTTTCGCGACGCTGGCACGTGCGCGAGATGCAGTCCGCGATTTAAAAAAGAGCAAGTCGACGGACATCGTGGTTCGGGTGCGAGGGGGAAACTATCTCCTTGAGGAGACAGTCGTATTCGGCCTGAAAGATTCTGGGGCAGGCGATGCGACGATTACTTATGCGGCCTATCCGGACGAAAAGCCGGTGTTTAGTTCCGGTCGGGAGATTGAAAGCTTGGAGCAGGTAACCGAAACGATCCCCGGATTGCCCAAAGCGGCTCAAGGCAAGGTCCTTGCCGCGAACGTTTCGGGTCGTTTTCACGCGCTCTATGACGCCGAGGGTTTGCTGCCTCGTGCACGTTCAGCCGGATTCAAAACCACAGCTGGCCGAGACCTCAAAGAGTTTCGTTTTCCCGAGGGTAAGTTGAAGAACTGGTTGAATCTGGAAGACGTGGAAATCATCATTCGTCCGAGCCATCAGTGGATGGTGAACATCTTGCCTTTGGTATCGGTCGACGAGGAAGCTCAAGTCGCTCGCACGTCCATTGATGGAACCTATGCCATGAAAAGCCTGGGGGATTCTTGTTGGGTCGAAAACGTGCTGGAGGAACTTGATCAGCCAGGTGAATGGGTGCTCAATACCAAAGAAGGCAAAGTCTATCTGTGGCCGCGAGGTGAGTCGCCTGTCGTTGCGCCGCAGTTGCTGGAATTGATCCGCGTCGAAGGCGAGATCGATGAAATGGGGCCGACGGATGTTCCGGTGCGAAACCTTTGCTTCCGCGGTCTCACGTTTATGCATGGCGATCGCTATTCAGTCGACGAAGACGATGCAGGGGTGCAGCACGACTGGGACATGGTCGACAAGGACAATGCCTTGGTTCGTCTGCGCGGAGCAGAGAACTGCGTCGTTGAAAAGTGTTATTTTCTGCATAGCGGCAGCGGTGCGGTGCGAGTGGACCTACACGGACAGGAAAACAAAATCCGCGACAATCATATCGAGCATATTGGCGGGACGGGCATCCTGCTAGGCGGATACGGGCCAGGCACCAAAGACGTCAGCATCAAGAACCTCGTCTACAACAATCACATTCATCACGTCGGGGAAATCTATTGGCATTCCCCCGGCATCCTACTGTGGCAAAGCGGCGAAAACCGTATAGCGAACAACCTGATTCATAACACGAACTACTGTGGCATGATCATTTGTGGAATGGTGACCAAGTTCATCACGCATACAGGCCGTGAGGTCAGTCGATCCATTCGCAGGCATGAAGTGGGTGAGGTGCCACGCGATCCAACCATTGATGACGTCCGCCCCTACCTGCATTCCCATGACAACCTGATCGAATACAACGAAATCCATCATGCCATGGAAAAACTGGGCGATGGAAACGGTATCTACATTCGTGGATCAGGCCCTGGGAACGTGATTCGCCGAAACTATATTCATCACCTCGTCAATCCGATCGGCGCACAGTCTGGAATCCGAACCGATGGCGGACAGATGGACACCCTTGTTGCCGAGAACGTGATCTACAAGTGCACGTCCCAAGGCCTGATTCTGAAGCTGAACAACCGGGCGGAAAACAACATCATCGCCTACGTTCTCGATGGTTCACGTCAGGCCAAGGGAAGTCCGGTTTCCTACTTGAGATTAACAGAGGGGCCCTCGACCGGCGGCACGATCAAACGCAACATCTTCTATCATCCCGGAGCGAACGCTTCGTTCTTTGCCCAGAGTCGAGAAGCACAGGCTAAGGATGGCGACAAGGATTACAACATCTACTACTGTGCTGGGAATCCGGAAGCGAGTCGGGCATCGCTGGACAGGATGCAGCGTGAAGGGGTCGACGCGCACAGCTTGGCGGTGGATCCGATGTTCGTCGATCCCGAGAATGGTGACTTTCGCTTCAAGCCAGATTCACTGGCATTGAAACTAGGGTTTGTTCCGATTGATTTGTCCAAAGTCGGATTGCGCACAGACAAGGAGTAGCGAACTGTTTGCGTCTGACGTTCCTTGTTCGCGGCTCCAATATCCCACGAAAATCAATCCATGAACTTTCCAGTTATCAAGCGTTGCGTTCGGGCGATCCTTTTGGGGCTCCTGACAACCGTTTTCCTTTGTGAAGCCATCAGCCGCCAAAACGGTTCCACAACCGCGCAGGAAATCAGTTCCCCCAGCACCCTCCATGCGGCACCTGCTGGGCCAGGCGACTGGTCCAAAGTGCGTCTTTTCGGACACGCTTTCCGGAACGACGACTACACGCCCGAACAATACAATTTCATCCGGGACCATTTCGCGATCTTCACGATCGAAAAGCGGCATGCAAAGAATATTTACGGCGCAACGAGCACCGAAAAAGCTGCTGCGGAAACCGCAAAGAAACTGCTGACGAACAACCCGGACATGCGCGTGCTGTTTTACTGGAGCACGAATACGGCTTACAAACAGTTCTACACCACCGTTCGGGATACCGTTGCCCATCACCCGGACTGGGTAGAAGAAGTTCGGAAAGGAACCGTGCGATGGACCTATCCCAATGACTCAGCTCGTAATTGGTGGGCCGACACAGCCGACCAGTTGGTCAAAGAAAGTGCCTTGAACGGAGTTTTCTGCGATGGTGCCCCGGGAGCCAACGCTCGCGGCCAATTGGAAAGCGTGGAACGCTGCCTTCAGCGACTATCAAGCTTCATCATCTACAATGGCTATCGCGTCCAATCCTCCAACAAGTGCGCAGCCGGCGCCAGCACACTCGCTCATGCAGACGGCGTCTTTTGCGAAGCGTTCTTTCGTTCCTCGGTTGAGACCGCAGACGAAGCCGTCAAGCTAATGGACGAGTTATTGGCGATTCCGCCCGACAAATACATTCTTTGCCGCGGAGCGGGAGACGGTGCCTTTGGTTCCACCCACGACTTTACACTCGCCTGTTACTTGATCATCGCCAACGACTACTCGTTCTACAGTTGGGGCGGCGACGAGAACTCCTATGCTGCCGACGACTCACTCATCTACTGGTCCGAAGACTTTGACCAAGAAATTGGCAAACCGTTGAGCAAGGCCACCAAGAACGGCTACGCCTACCATCGGGATTTCGAACACTGCAGCGTCGACGTCAACCTCGAAACAAAAGCCTCGACCATCGCTTGGAAACCCGTGGATGGAAAGCTCGCTTTTCCTAAAGATGAAATTAAAGAATAAAATACAGTTGTGAACTGCGCCGTACAACAAGCCCCAATGGATACGAGAGAATGAGAATCCAAACGATCACCGCCATCATGATTGCAGTTTTTGCAACCAGTGTAATGTCGGCTCAAGAAGCACGACCTCAGCGCAAAGCTTCGACAACGCCCAAGGGAGCCAAGTATCTGGAGACTGGCGGAGAGCGCAAGCTGGAAGTTGTTTACAAGAACGTTTCGGGAAAAGACCTAACCTTGGATCTGTATTACCCGATGGCCAAGCCCTCCGAGAAATGTCCCGTGATTGTCTTTACTCACGGCGGAGGATGGGCCGCAGGCAATCGGTACAAGGCTGCCAGCGGATCTTTTGCGATCGTTTTCCAGCAGTTGATCAAGGAAGGTTTCGCGGTTGCGCCCGTCACCTACCGACTGGCAAAGAAAGACAGCGACATCACGATGCGTGATTGCGTCATCGATTGCAAAGACGCCATTCGCTACCTCGCGAAGAACAGTGAAACGATCGGGATTGATCCGATGCGCATTTGCGTGATGGGAGATTCCGCTGGCGGCCATATCGCACAGATGCTGCTGCTGGCATCGCCTGAACAGTTACCAGGAGATCCATCGCTTGCCGGAGTCCCCTATCGAATGGTTGCCGGCGTGTCTTGGTATGGCCCGTGTGATTTCGAAAAAACCGAACTGTTCAATCACGATGACCGAGCCAACTTCAAGGATCGGTTTGCCGCCCGCATTCTCGGCTCAGATTCGGATCCGACGGCTAAATTGGCGCGTTACCAAGAAGTCAGTCCGATCAACTACTTGAGTAAAGACAGCCCGCCACTGCTGATGATTCAGGGCGACAAAGATACGACGATTCCGGTCAAGCATGCTCATTACATGCAGCAAAAGGCAAGCGAAGCGGAGGCACCCGTTGAGGTCATGATCATCAAAAACGCAGGTCACAATTGGCGTAAGGTCGATGCAGAAATCGATCCATCACGAGAAGAGATTGTCCAGCGCACGGTGCAGTTCTTTTCGAAAATCAATCATTAGCGTCATCCGCAGAAATATCCGCCGACCGACTCAATGCAAATGTAAGAGTCGCCAATCTCACCACCATTTCATGCCTTCGGCAATCGGCCATCGTTCCATGAATTCTAAATACATCTTGGCCTTTTGTACTTTCATCGCGACTGCATGCCCTCTTCATGCAGATGTCTTTATGGCTAATGGCATGAAAATTGGAGATGTGACTAGCGACACTGCAAAAATCTGGACACGCTTGACCGCCCAGCCCGAGAGAACACGCTCGGGCACCGAGTTTCTCAAGACAACCAATCCAACGAAAGCAAAACCTCTTCAAGCAGACGGAAGTCATCAGTATCCCGCCGGCAAGAGACTCGCTGACATGGAGGGAAGTGTGCCAGGTACCGACGGAGAGGTACGACTGCGTTATTGGCCAAAGGGACAACGTGAAAACGAGATCGAAACGGAATGGATGCGCGTCGATCCACAGAAAGACTTTACTGGCCAGTTCTTGTTGCGGGACCTAGTTCCCAATACACAGTACGTCCTGAAAGCGGAAGGAAAGGGTGATCAAAGTTCAGTCGAGCTTGATGGCAACTTTCGAACCGCGCCCATGCCGGACGATGCCCAAGAGATCAATTTCGTTGCTGTGACGTGCGGTGATTACCCGCGCCGTGACGATGAGGAAAATGGCCATGTCATTTACAACACGATGCTCAAGAAGATCGCCCCGCACTTCTTTGTCCACACGGGCGACATTGAATACTACGACCGTGCAGATCCGTATGCCCTCAGCAAGGAACTTGCGCGTTACAAAATGAACCGTCTGTTCTCAATGCCATACATCCGAAGCTTTCACAATCATGTGAGCAGCTACTTCATGAAGGATGACCATGACACTCTGATGAATGACTGCGACCCCGGCGATGTTTATGGAACCCTGACCTGGGACGAAGGGATTGCGATTTTTGAAGAACAGTTTCCCCGCACTGAACCCTACAAGACGGTGCGATGGGGAAAAGATTTGCAGATATGGATATTAGAAGGACGCGATTTCCGGGACGTCGATCCTAAATCGCCAAATCAAATGCCGTCAATCTGGGGCTCCAAACAGAAGGAGTGGTTCTTTGAAAGCTTCGCCGAATCAGACGCAACCTTCCGCGTGCTGATCAGCTCGACTCCTGTTGTCGGGCCAGATCGCAAAGGAAAAAACGACAATCATGCAAATAGGGAATTTGAGCTCGAAGGCGACCAAATCCGAGAATTCCTGGGCAGCCAGGAAAACGCTTTTGTCATTTGCGGTGATCGTCATTGGCAGTATCACTCTGAAGATCCGAAGACCGGAACAATGGAGTTTTCATGCGGTCCAAGTTCAGACAAACATGCCAGTGGATACAGTGAAGAGTATCGCAATGAATATCACAAATACCTAAAAGTTCTCGGCGGCTTTCTTTCGGTGAACGTATCGCGAGCAACGGGCAATCCGGTCATCACATTCCGCCACCATGCCCCCGAAGGCACCGTTCGCTATGAGTACCTAACAAAGTCAACCAAATGATTCATCAACGCCAATGGACGCTCCTTCTGCTCATCGCAACGGTTTCCGTGGTAAGTGGTCGCCAAAAGTCGTTCGCAGCAGAACTGCCGCCCAACGTCGTTCTGATCTTTGTCGACGACTTGGGCTACGGCGACGTTGGTTGCTACGGCGCGACAAAGGTGCAAACGCCCAACATCGACCAACTTGCTGCCGAAGGACGACGATTTACCGACGCGCATTCGGCGTCTGCGGTCTGCACCCCATCTCGCTATGGACTGCTGACGGGCGAATATCCCGCAAGAGGAAACATCTGGGGGCCCGCACCGATCGATTCGCCGCTTCTGATTGACACCGAAAAACTGACCATCGCCGACGTCTTTAAAAACAGCGGCTACAACACGGCTGCGTTCGGAAAATGGCATTTAGGATTCGGTACAGGAACAAACCAGTGGAAGCAACCGTTGCGGCCAGGGCCACTTGATCTCGGTTTCGATTACTTTTTTGGCGTACCGCTAGTCAACAGCGCACCGCCATATGTCTTTGTGGAAAACGACCGCGTCTATGGGCGTGCTGCGGACGACCCGCTTATCTATTTGGGTCGCAAGCAGACCGACAAGACCACTCCGATCACACGGCTGACCAAAGAGCACGGCAACCGCGTCCCCAACTTTTTTGGCGGCGCAGCAGCCGCGCACAAACTCTACAACGACTTCACGTTAGGGACGACTCTAGCCGAACGCGCAACTCAGTGGATCGATCAACAGTCTGAAAAACCCTTTTTTCTGTACTTCTCAACGACGAACATCCACCATCCGTTTACGCCTGCGAAACGGTTCCAGGGAACCAGTCAATGCGGCCTGTACGGTGACTTCGTTCACGAACTGGACTGGATCGTTGGCGAGGTCATGTCAACGCTCAAACGGAAAGGTGTCGCTGACAATACGCTAGTGATTTTCACCAGTGACAACGGTGGCATGTTCAATCACGGTGGCCAGCGGGCGTTCCAAATGGGGCATCAACAAAACGGTGATTTGCTGGGGTTCAAGTTTGGTGTTTGGGAGGGCGGGCACCGCGTACCGTTCATCGCTCGATGGCCCGGCCACATCAAGCCGGGGACCATTTCGACACAGTTGATTAGTGGCGTGGACATGCTGGCGACCTTTGCCGCACTTACCCAAAAACCATTGGACGAATACCAACGTGCAGACAGCGTCAACCTATTGCCTGCACTGATCGGCGAGCCTGAGTCACCGTTGCGAGACACCCTTATTCTTTGTCCGCACCAGCCAACTCACCTTGCAGTACGCAAAGGCCAGTGGATCTATATCGGCGCTCGGGGTGCCGGTGGTTTTAAGGGCGTGCCCGGCGTGCACGCCGCCGGCGGACCTGTATGCGCGTCGTTTGTTGGAAGCGTGAACAGCGATTTCGAAAACGGCAAGTACAAAGCCGACGCCCCGCACGCTCAGTTATACGATCTTCAATCGGATGTGAGCCAAACGCGAAACCTGCACAACGAGTATCCCGAGGTCGTAAAGGAGATGCGAGAACTGCTCGCAAGCTACGCGCCGCAAAATCAGAAAGCCGGCACCCAAAAGGGCAAGTCCAAACCGAGGTCGCCAGCATCAACGTCGACGATCCCCGGTTCGATCCAGAAGCCCTGACTCGGCCCCCTTAAAGCACAGACTGTCGTGGCCGAAGGCCTCGAATTGAATGGCACATCTGCTGCGGTACTCAACGGTCTTTTGACATGTTCGATGATCGTAACGGCGTCGCTACCGCTTAGTTTGCGGTACGCAAGTTGCGTAACACCAAGGGTTATCTTGAAAAATGACTTTCTGACAGCTTGGGAAAACGATGGACCACGCCAATAAAAACGAGACATCATTGCCGATCGCCGATCCGTCAATGCAAATTGATCCGGTTTGCGGCATGAAGGTTCCTACAGACAGCTCTCGTTCGTCAGATTTCGACGGTAAACGCTATGTCTTTTGCTGCGATGGATGCTTGCAGAAGTTTCGCGATGACCCGGTTGGGGTGCTGACGAAACGATCACAAAAGGACTCATCAAGCAGTTCGTCTTGTTGCAGTGGTAACTCGTCG
This sequence comes from Rubripirellula reticaptiva, assembly GCF_007860175.1. NCBI lineage: Bacteria > Pseudomonadati > Planctomycetota > Planctomycetia > Pirellulales > Pirellulaceae > Rubripirellula > Rubripirellula reticaptiva. Next base: position 1,646,281 of record NZ_SJPX01000002.1, read on the forward strand.
ACCAAAGCGAACGATTCTCCGGCAGATCCCGATGCCATCTACACCTGTCCCATGCACCTTGAAATCGAACAAACTGGGCCTGGTGATTGCCCGATTTGCGGGATGGACTTGGAACCGAAGTTCGTCATGTTGGCTGATGAGGCTGACGACAAACAATACGCCGACATGAGACGTCGATTCTGGGTCGGCGCTGCGTTGTCGGTGCCGCTGCTCGCAATCGCGATGGGTCCGATGGTGGGTTTGCGGGCCATAGATTGGATGAGCCAGACAAAGTTTGGTTGGCTACAATTAGCTCTGGCGACGCCGGTTGTGTTTTGGTGCGGATGGCCACTTTTGGTCCGCGGTGCCAAGTCGTTTCGCACGATGAACCTGAACATGTTCTCGTTGATCGCGGTGGGGACTTTGGCAGCGTATCTGTTCAGTTTGGTCGTCGTGTTGATCCCAGGTGTGATTCCAACGGCATTTTTCGAGAACGGTGTTCCACCTCTCTATTTTGAAGCTGCCGCAGTGATCATCACACTAGTGTTGCTCGGGCAAGTGCTGGAACTGCGTGCGCGCCAGCAGACGGGCGGAGCCATTCGCGAACTCATGCAACTTGCACCCGACACGGCACACCGAATCACAGACGATGGCGGGGAAGACATCTCGCTCGATTCAATCCACAAGGGCGATCGGTTGCGAGTTCGCCCGGGTGAGAAAATCCCTGTCGACGGAAAAGTACTTAGTGGGTCGAGCAGCGTTGATGAGTCGATGTTGACGGGAGAACCGATGCCGGTGAAGAAGTTGGAAGGCGACGAAGTCACGGGCGGGACCTTCAACCAAACCGGTGCACTGGTGATGGAGGCCGTCGGTGTTGGCGGCGATACGGTTCTCAACCGCATTGTACAAATGGTTGCAGACGCCCAGCGCAGTCGCGCCCCGATTCAAAAACTGGTCGATGTGGTCGCTCGATACTTTGTGCCGGCGGTAATCGCTTGTTCGATCTTCGCGTTCATCGGTTGGGCTGTATTTGGTCCAGAGCCGCAATTGGCTCATGCATTCGTAGCGGCAGTCGCCGTGTTGATCATTGCCTGCCCTTGTGCGTTAGGACTGGCGACGCCGATGTCAGTGATGGTGGGTGTTGGCCGCGGTGCCAAGGAAGGCGTGTTGATCAAGAACGCCGAAGTCCTCGAAGTCATGGAGAAGGTTGACACAATCGTCGTCGACAAGACCGGAACGCTGACCCAGGGACGCCCGGAAGTCACTGGCATCGAAACGTTTGAGCAATGGAATGAACACGATGCATTGACGTTGTCTGCGGCGGTCGAAACACCGAGCGAACATCCGCTAGCACAAGCCATCGTTCGCCGAGCGAAAGCCGATGGATTGCGGGTCTTGGAACCAAGTGAATTCAACAGCATTACCGGTGGCGGAGTCCGCGCTCGCGTCGATAACCATGATGTCCTGATCGGCAAGGCTGACCTGTTGGACGATCAGGGCATCGAAGGCGTCGATGCGGGAAGGGAAAAAGCGAGAACGCATCAAGCCGAGGGTGCGACGGTTGCATTCGTGGCGATCGATAACGCACTGGCGGCAATTTTTGCGATCACCGATCCAATCAAGCCAAGCACTCCCACTGCGTTAAGGACGTTGCATGAACTCGGGCTAAAAGTCGTGATGCTTACCGGCGACGCCGAGCCGACAGCGAAAGCCGTCGCAACCAAGCTAGGCATCGACGAGTTTCATGCCGGCGTCTCGCCCGAGGAGAAGCATGACTTCGTTCGCAACTTGAAAAAAGCAGGTAAAACGGTGGCGATGTGTGGCGATGGCATCAACGACGCTCCGGCCCTTGCCGAAGCAAACGTTGGCATCGCCATGGGCACGGGTACAGGCGTTGCGATTGAGTCCGCAGGCATCACGCTGGTCGGTGGTGATCTTCGCGGTGTGGCGGCGGCGGCAAACTTGAGCCGCAAAACGATGAGCAACATTCGTCAAAACCTGTTCTTCGCTTTCATCTACAACGCACTCGGAATCCCGGTCGCAGCAGGTTTGCTCTACCCGTTCTTCGGCGTATTGCTTAGCCCCATGATTGCGGCGGCAGCGATGAGCTTTAGTAGTGTATCCGTGATCGCAAACGCTCTGAGATTACGGGCAACCAAGCTCACCTAAACGGTTACAGAGTTGGCGGGTAAGTCTGAAGAGATCTATTGAGACCTCAGCCGGAAACCAAGCATCGAATCCGGCTGAGGTCATAATCTCAAGGCTGAGAAAGTCACCGAAGAACTTTTAAAACTGAATCTGGTACTTTGCGGTCATCGCTCGGCGAACTTCCGCTGTCAACTTGTCGATTTGGCTGAGTGCGTCTTTAAAGTTCGCATAGGCGTTCCCGCGAGCGTAACTGTTGGTGACTCTTTGATAATCAGCGGTTGAGTTGGCGTTGTAGTAACCATCACCGTAGTAGCCACTGTTTAGACTCTGACTTGCCTTGATTTTGCCTGCATCGATATTGCCCTGAGTCACCGTGAGGGCATTGCCGCGCAGCGTCTCTGCGACGCTTGTTCCAAATTGAATCATTTCGGGATCCACATTTAGAGTGCCCAATTCGTCAATCGCTCTGGCACGCTGGTCATTCCACTTCGCCAAAGCACCGGTGGTCTGCGACTTATGCTTGCGAGTCTGCTCGACGATCGCATCGACCTCGTCGAAGTAGTTTTTGGAACGGTACGCCATCTGTTCTTTCTCGGTTTTCCCTTGGCTGCCTCCATCGTTTGCCAATCGAACCGTTCGCGACGCTTGGCTTTCCAGGCTGAAAATCCCCAACAAGCCGCTAAGGGTTGACTCGGTGATAGGGCCTTGAAGCGACAGATTATTTCCATCAACCTTCACCTCCCAAGTCAGCACCTCAGGAGCAGCCGAACCACTTCGCTCAAGCATTTCTGCAAACAAATCAGCGGCGATGATTTTCAATGAGCCGGGTGCAGTTGAAAACTCAATCGTAACGATGCACTCACTGAGGCTCCTTCGACCGACGATGATGCTGACACCAGTCGCCGACGCCAACGTTTTAGCGACCGACTCGGGAGACTTTGACTTGATCGACTTGAACGTTGATAGCCGTTTCGCCAATGGCACTGGCGAAAACACATCTGAAACTTCGATCGCCAACATCATTGACAAGTAAGACTCAGGTTGATTAGCGCGAGCTTCTAGGAAAGGCGTGTAGTTGACGTTTGTGCTTGGCGACAACCAACCCGACAACAGTGACCGGTCTGCCGGCCGCAACACACCAAGCCGATTGTCCTTCGCTGGATACAGATAGGTCTGCTGCGGCGACCACACAACATCTTTCCCATCGACACTGTCGACATATCCTCCCACCTGCTTGGCCAGCTCGTCAACATCAACGCTTTCCTTCAATGTTGCATAGCCAGCCTCCCAGCGTGGTCGGAGGCTCATCAGGTTAAGATCCGAGATGAACCAGAATTCCTGAACGTTCTCGTCGACGCGATCGACAAATCCTGCGTCGCTCATCAGCTGATTGAGTGACTCAACGTTTACATAGCCCATCGCATTGGCGGGCGAAGGGGAGCGTTTGAGCAAAAGCGGTAACTTTTCGTCCTGAGAAAGGCCGACAGTTGAAACAAAACAGGAAGCTGCGAGAGCGAGGACGCAGGAAAATTTGGAAATCATGTTGTTAGACTCAGCGGAGACGTTTGTGGGAGACTAATAGGATACACAGTTTTACTACGGATTAAGTGGCGGTAGGCTGCCAGTTTCAGGCGTTTTTTCGAGGCCACACGCTGTTCTGAGGTACTTTCTCCCCCTGTGCCCCGCGATCAAGATGGTGGCCGCAAGGAGCACCGCGAAAGCCCACCACTGGAGATTTGAGAATTGTGACGAATTGATTGGTCGAAACGGAGCATTGAGCGGTGACGCCTCGGTTGCCGCTGATTCTGTCACCAAAAACATTTGCCCCGACAGCATTTCTGTTTCCAGCTCGCCTTTCTGCAAATTCCACCATGTCAATTGTATCGATGGCAAGTCGACGGTTCCTGGTTCAGTGAACACGTAGGTCACTCGATCCTGTCGAGCAGACGTCAATTCGCTTCGGTTATTGGACTCTTGAAATTCGGGGGCCTTGCGATAAACCGTCACACCGTCGACATCGGCGAACAAAATATCGGGTAAAACGAGAGCCGGCGCACCGCCGATCTTTCGCTCGATCGATCGGACCACACCGTCACCCACGGATACTTCGGTTCGGCTAGGCTCCCAAGTTTGTTTGACCTGAAACTGATCGGTGACAACCAAACCGGTCGAGCTGCTTACACCCTCTGGAAATGCCGCCTTCATTTTGATCGGCTTCGTCCCGATCGTCTCGCTGCCCGTTTGAGTTTTCGCGCCAAAAAATTTTACTTTCACTTCAACGTCGATCCGTGGAATCATGATCGGCCCGCTGCGCTGGGGGTAAATCCACCATTCGTTGCGCTGCCCCGTGTATGCGTCACCTTGGATCGTTTCATTCAATCGCGTCGCTTGCCCCTCCGGCACGTAGACGATCGCACCGGGGACATCGAACGTTGGAAGTTTCGGGACATTTGCCCAGCCGTCTTGACCAAGCACGTCCAGGATCAATCGGACACGCTGACCGACAACAACGGGTTCGTCGGACGCAGGGTCCGTCTTGATGCGAACGACCGGCTTCGCCGCGTCCACGTTGTATTGAGGCAACAGCACTGCTGATGCGACGATCAGCAGTAGCAGATATCTATTCATCGTCGGCTGGCTCCTGGTCACGCATTGCTTCTTGAAAAGAGAATTTGCTCTTTAGGAAATCTCGCGGAGTCGTCTGTACTTGCCGTAGCCAGATCGCTTGCAATTCGGAATCCGAGAGCGATTCGCCTTTGACCGTTTCCTCATTGTCATCGGATGAATTCGAAGAAGAACTGGTTTGATCAAACACGATCTCATCGGCGCCTAGCTTACCGCCCGTCATTTCGCCGCCTTCTGTTTTCAACCTTGCGGCGCGTCCCGCAGCGATGGCTCGATTCTTGACGGCGGGCTGCCAGTCCGGCCGCAACTCGAGCGCTCGATCGTATCGCTTGACGGCCGGTTCGTACTCGCCCAGCATGACCAGCATGTTGGCGTGATTGAATGCCGCCTCCGGGCCAGGGATGGTTGAAAACATCGAAGCGGCTCGCTTGAAATCGCCCGTTCTTGACAGCGCAACCGCTCGACGAAAAGGATCCTCAAACACTTCCGCTGCCGCATCAAATTCGCCACGGTCTAACAATCGTTGTCCATGCTGATCAGCGGTCACCAGAAACGCACCGCGGTTTCGAAAACCTGCGATCAACGCAAACAAAATCAGAATGCATGTCAGCACCGTGGCAATGCGTTTGAAGAGACGACGCGAGTGACTCATGTCAAACTTCCTGACGCAATGCTCCAGCCGCGGCGGCTCCAAAGTGCCACTCCGATCGCAATCGGCCACAGCAACCAGTAACCGTCATCTCGCCACCGAGCCGACGGGTCGGTTGTCGACGCCACCAGCGAACTCTTGGCGTGATTGGCCACTTGGTCAATGTCCGCGTCGTCCGCAGTCAGTCGAACTAGTCGAGCATTCAGGATGTCCGATGCCTTGTCCACACCCAACCCGGCTAAACTCGAATCGAGAGCAACCGGAGCCAACCATTGCACCGTGGCTCGATGACTGGTTCGCCAATTTTGAAGTAACGGATGCTGCGCATGCTCGCAGGTATCCGCGATCACCAGAATCGACGCGGCAACCGAATCTCGTTCGATGTCTTCGACTACCAAAGTCAATGCATTTACCAATGCGTCACCTTCGCCCGGCATGACGCCGGGGTCTAGCGATTGCAGCATTTCATCAATCACACCACTGTCGCTTGTTGGCGGCATCACAAGGTGTGCGGATCGAGAATAAACCACCAGCCCGGTTGCCGAGCCCTTGCGATTCTGCATTAGGTCATGCAACTTGTTCCGCACTCGCTCGAGTCGTGATGGCAGCACGTCGTTGCTTTCCATCGAGGGAGTCAACTTCAAGACAACCCACAGATTGGACGTGTCACTGGCAAACGGTGAGGGTTCCCGTCGCCAACTTGGCCCGGCCAACGCGACGGTTCCCAGCAGCCAAAGTCCGAGCAAAACCGCAGACGGCTGCACACGTGATTGCTTGGCTGGATTCACGACCAAGTGTTTCAACAAATGGGGCGAAACCTGCTGAGAAAGCGGTTGCTGCGAACCGCTGTTTCGCACGCAAAACCACCAAACAATTCCAATCGGAATCAGCAGCAAGAACCCCATCGGACGTAGCCAATGAAAATTGAACAACCATGTCTGCAAGCCATTCATGCGGCAGTGCTCTGCTTGATTGGTGACTCGTCAGATGTCGCAATGTTTCGATTGGCACGCGACACAATCCGCAGACGTCCGACCGCTGAACCCACGCCAACGGCGGCGTGGTACAGGATCGAAACGACCATCCCCGCAGCAATCAACCAAGCGAACAGGTCACTGCGAGGCCGATGCGAAACCGTTTCGACTTCGCGTGTATCCATCGAGTCCAGTTTTCCGTACACCTGCTTCAAGCCGTCGCGGTCCTCGGCGCGAAAATAGTCGCCGCCGGTTTCTTTTGCGACTTGTCGCAGAGCATCTTCATCCAGCAACTCTTCGCCCGCGGCCTCCGGATCGCCAACGCCGATCGTGTGAATCACGATTCCTTTGTCGGCCGCAATTTTCGCCGCCTCTGCCGGCGGAACACGACTGCCCGTGTCGTTGCCGTCGGTCATCGCGACTAGCACTTTGCTGTCCATTTCACTGCGATCAAAGAGCGTGATCCCCAATCCGATTGCGTCGCCCAAAGATGTTTTGGGGCCAGCCATCCTTGGATAAAGTTCGTCCAGCAATTCTTGGCAGACGTCCAAATCTTGAGTGAAAGGAATCTGGACAAACGCGCCTGAACCGAACACGACCATCCCGACGCGGTCGCCCTTTCGCTGGCTCAGAAAGTCGCCCAAAACCTGCTTGGTCGCCGTTAGCCGGTCGACTCGCTTCCCATCCTGGTCAGTGAAGTCCTCCGTTTCCATCGACCCGGACAAGTCCACCGCCAACAACAAATCGCGCGTGGCAACTTCACGAACGATCGGATCGCCCAACCATTGCGGTCGGGCAAGTGCCGCCACTAAACACGCCCAGCAGAATGCAAACGTCAGCGTCTGCATCCAACTGCGCCGTCGCACGACGGCGTTCTTACCTGGCGACGCGCCGAGAGCTTCGACGGCGACATCAAACATCGGCACCCGAATTGCGGATCGCGATTGTTCGAAACTTGGCAACAGCCAATGCAGGAAGAACGGAAAGACGATCAAGCCCAGCAGCCAGGGATAGGCAAACGTCAACATGCGTCGTCATCCCGATCATGCTCACGTATCCAAGCCGAAGCCGCTTGTAAGGTGGCTACGTATTCCTCGTGGCCAAAGTCGTCAGGAATCTTTTGGTAGTTCGAGCTCGCCAAATTTGCCACAACAGAATCACTGAACCGAAATTCTCGAACCGACGCACGCAGAAAATCCGCCCAATCGGTTCCCCATAGCGAGGCAACCTTTTCGCGAGAATAAGAAACCATCGCGACTCGCTTGAGTACCTCGTCGACGCCTCGCAATCCGACTTCAAACGACGATGCCGTTTCCAGTTTGCGGATCAGCCTTACCCCTTCGCGACGGTAAGCATTCTGACGATACCGAATCCAACAAGCGATCAATCCGTAGGCGAGCCAAATCGAAGCGATCGCGATCACGAACCACCATCCAGGAGCCAACGGAAACACACCCACGGAATCTGGGATAACTATGCCTTCGAGAGCACTCAGGCTGTACGGATCCGTTTCCATCGCTAGTGCCGCCCCATCAATCGCTGGACTTGATGGCTCGTGTCCTCGCCGGCGCTGATGGGCAGGACCGGAATCCGCAACTCTTGTTGCAGCGACAGCACTTCTGCGATCCGGCCCGCGGTTGCTTCTTTCAACCTTTTCATCGCACGGCCTTTGTCTGGGACTTCGACCTGCAACTCTCCATCACTGATCACGAATTGGCCGCTGGTCGGTAATTGTGATGCGATGGGATCATGGACAAGTGTTGCAATGACATCGTTGTGCGAGCGGATCTTGCGAAGTCGCCGACGGACCATGTCGTCCAACCCGAAGAAATCGCTGATGACAACAACAAGATGATCGTGCGTCGCGATTCGCTCGGCCGCATCAAGTGCCCTGCACAACATGCTGGCGTTGGGCTTGGCTGGCGAATCGGCATGCAGACGATTTCCGAAGTCGACCAAACATCGCAGCATTCGCATGACGCCATCGCGACTGCGACCTATTCGCACGGTCTCGCAAGCGGCATCGTCAAAGGCGATCATGCCGACGCGATCGCCCACGTCGATCACCCGCCAAGCAGCCAGCGCTGCGGTTTCGGCTGCGGATACGGACTTCATATTGTGCTGAGTGCCAAAGAACATTCCGATCCGCTGATCGACAACTAATAACGTCGGACGATCGCGTTCTTCGGTGAACACTCGGGTGTGCGGACTCCGCAGCCTTGCCGTGACTTTCCAATCGATCGTGCGGATGTCATCGCCGGCGTGATAGGCTCGGATCTCTTCGAAGTTGAGACCTCGCCCACGGACTCGCGAAGCATGTCTTCCCGCCAACAAGCTATTGACCGGTTGCTTGGGAAGGAACGAAAAACCTTTCGCTTTTGCACGTAAGCGAACCAACTCGTGCAAGTTAGTTTGCACGCGAGGGTCAACCAGATCGCCGCGGTTTGACAATTCTGCCGCTCTTGCCGCATCACGATTGGATTGCAGCGTGTTTTTCATGCGACAGCCACCTGCTTCAACAACTCGTCAATGACTTGATCCGCCGTCACTCCATCGGCACTGGCTTCGTACGTCAACATCAACCGGTGTCGCAAACAATCGTGCGTGATGGCTCGCACGTCTTCGGGCGTCACGTGATCGCGTCCGTGGTACCAAGCGTGCGCCCGCGATACCTTATCGATCGCAAGCGTACCGCGAGGACTGACGCCGACTTGGATCCAACGTCCGAGTTCTTCTCCGTACGATTGGGGACGTCGCGTGCCGGCAATGAGAGCAACGATGTACTTCTCCATCGGCTCAGCAATCTGAACCTGATCAATCTCGGCTCGCGCTTCGAAAACGGTCTGCTGAGGGATGATCGCGGGAGGCTCGCTGGAATCAGCATGGCCAGCAGATTCACCTCGAACCAGCCGCATGATCGCCAACTCTGATGCGTCGTCTGGATGCGCCATGGTGATGTGCATCAAAAAGCGATCCATCTGAGCCTCGGGCAGTGGATAGGTCCCTTCTTGCTCAACCGGATTCTGCGTTGCCAGCACCATGAACAACTCGGGCAATAGGTGAGTCTTGCCCGACACGGTGACTTGCCGTTCCTCCATCGCTTCGAGCAGCGCCGCCTGAACCTTGGCGGGTGCTCGATTGATCTCATCGGCCAAAACCAAGTTGGCGAAGATTGGCCCTTTCTGAAACACGAACCGTTCGGCGGCATCTTCGCCCAGATAGATTTCCGCTCCGGTGATATCCGAAGGCAGCAAGTCGGGCGTGAACTGGATCCGGCTAAACTCAGACTCTAGATTCTGCGAAAGCGTTTTGATCGCCCGCGTCTTCGCCAATCCCGGTAACCCTTCCAACAAAGCGTTGCCGCCACACAAAAGTGTCAACAACAATTGCTCGACCACATGTTCTTGCCCAATGATAGACTCAGACATGCGGGCGTGTAGTTCAAGAATCTGTTCGCGTGACGTCATGAACTGGTCCGAGTCGTAAAGGTCAGTGAGTCGATGCGATTGAACACGAGGCAACGAAGGAAAGAGTCGTGACGTCAGCGAGTGACACGGCCCCACTTCCTGAACCGCTCCGTTGTCTCCTGTTCAACTTCTTAGTTCCTCGCGGCCCGTTCACCGACTCGCTCGGCGGACAAAAGTAACGGTGTACCCGGGATATCTGGACGTTGCCATTTGCGACGCCACCCGACTGTCACGTGCGCTGACGACGACGGTGGTCGGCCGTCCATAAACGCCCTGACCGGGCTGCAAACCGATCTCCCAGACCGATGTGACGCCTGTGGCGACCGCCATCATGTTCAGTTTCAATAATTCAATTTTGCGATGTTGCATCTCATTTCGTTGATATTCCATCGCCTCAGCTTGCATCATGAGACTTTCGCGATCTTGCGTCGTCTTGTCTTTGTCGGACTCAAGCCACGCCTGCCAGCCTGGTTGAAGCACCTTCAAGTCCTGTTCGCTGAACAGAAAGAAAGGTACTGCAATCTTATCGCCCGATTCCAGTTCCATCAGCACGCCTTCGAGCGGATAAACCTTTGGCTGGCCCTGCAGTCCGACGCTCCATGACGCGAGTTCCCGTTCGGATTCAAACGTCTTGCTTTCCAGCTTGGACATGATCTTCAAGATAAGCTTTTGATGCAGAGGATCGAGATCCGAAAACGCCAAATCACCGACGTGAACCTTGCCTCTTTGACGAGAAATCTCAAGATTCTTTCGGCCGAAGGCCAAAACTCGACCGCGGACCATCAACCCATCGACCGATGTCCAAGTCTGCATCCCTTCGACGGACTTTGCCAATTTGTCGACAAGCTCCTTGGATTTCAAGTAATCGCGATCAACATCCGTCAACTCAGCAACCTCAACCGCCACCAAGTCGCCCTTCTCCTTCTTCAAAATCACGGTCGTTTCATTGAACGCGATCGCTTCGGCTTCCAGCGTAAAGGCACCCGACGAACTAGACCACTTCCTGGCGTAGCTGCTAGGCGACATCACCAACAAAATCAATAAGCTGAAAACTAGATGAGTTGCACGCATGACAAACAATATTTCAATGAAACGAATTCGGAATCTCTATCAACAGCGGGGAACAACGGAAACGGAGATCAAGCCATGGCTTCACTCCGTTTCCTCGTGTTGTTCCCGTTCAAAAAAGCAAGGGCTACCTTGCTCCGCCGCCTTCGGAAAGCTTCTGCATGACCTCATCCAGATTGAAGCTAGCCGCCTTCTGTCGTGACGGATATTCCTGGAACGTCTTGAGGAATTCACCGACGTAATCTTGAGCGGGGCCTAACAGGTAAACACGGTCGATCAACCAGTCGTAATAGGTGTTCGACGTGATGTCAGCTCGCTCGTACGGGTCGGTTCGCAGATTGAAAATCTTTGGAACTCGAAGCGTCGTGAACGGTTCGGCCCAGATCTGCAAGGTTCCCGCGACACGCTGCTCTAGAAACACCATCTTCCAGTTATCAAACCGTAGAGCGGTCAGCTGCTGGTCATCGTTGCAATAGATGAACGATTCACGAGGCCCCTTTTCCTCTTCGCCGGTCAGGTACGGAAGCAAATTGTATCCGTCCAAGTGAACGTTGTAGTCACGTCCAATCGCCTTGTGTCCCTTGAGCAACTTCTCTTTCACATCCGGCTCGCCGGCCAATGCCAGGACGGTGGGCAACCAATCCAGGTGCGAAACGATCTCGTTGGAAATGCTTCCGGGCTTGATTTTGCCGGGATAGCGAACCATGGCAGGAACGCGGTAAGCACCTTCCCAGTTGCTATTCTTTTCGTTTCGGAAGGGTGTCATGGCCGCATCTGGCCACGTGTTCATGTGTGGGCCATTGTCGGTGCTATACATCACGAACGTGTCGTCACCAATCCCCAGTTCATCAATCTTGTCCAAAACGGTACCGACGTTTTTGTCATGATCGATCATTGCGTCCGCGTACTCGCTCATCCAACGTCCCGACTGACCGACGCTTTCTGGCTTGACGTGAGTGCGAAAGTGCATGTGAGTGAAGTTCACCCAAACAAAGAATGGCTTTTCAGCCTTCGTTTGTCGCTCCATGAAATCGGCAGCTCGATCGGCAACATCGTCGTCAATCGTTTCCATTCGCTTGCGGGTAAGCGGTCCGGTGTCTTCGATCTTGCCATCGGCAAAGGAATGAAGCACGCCGCGAGGGCCGTATTTTTTGCGGAACTCGGGGTCTTTTGGGTAGTCCCGGTGCTCCGGCTCTTCCTCAGCGTTGAGGTGATACAGATTGCCATAGAACTCATCGAACCCGTGATTGGTCGGCAACATTTCGTCGCGGTCACCCAAGTGGTTCTTACCGAACTGACCGGTGGCGTACCCGTGATTCTTAAGCAGTCCGGCGATCGTGGGATCTTCGATCTGCATGCCGGCCGTCGCACCCGGCATACCAACCTTGGTCAGACCGGTTCGCAAGCCGTGTTGGCCAGTGATGAACGAAGCACGACCCGCGGTACAACTCTGTTCCGCGTAATAGTCCGTAAACATCATGCCTTCGCGAGCAACACGATCAATGTTGGGCGTTTGATAGCCCATCACCCCGTGGGTATAGGCACTGATGTTCGAACGTCCGACATCATCACCCCAAATGATAACGATATTCGGACCTTTGGCGTAAGCGAAGCTGCTAGTCACGAAGACGGCTAGTAGAGCCGCTGCCATCGTGAAGGAGCCTTTGAAGACTGCCAAGTTCATTTTGCAAATCCTGTTGAGTAGGGCAGTTTTCGGGAAAAGTGAACCGCGACAATGAAGCCTGCCACTTTCGCTTCATTGGGTTCAGAATGTCTTTACAACAAGTATCGCAACCAGCTTTGGGCGCGGATCAAAAACATCACGGGTAATCCCGCGATTTGCAAATCTTCGGTATAGACTGCCGCAATCGCTTGAGTCCCGCCTGGCAGCCGAATCGCGTCGGCGTCGTCCAGTTTGATTCGCACGGCGAATGCCGATGGCTTTCCTGAATTGAGCATCGTCGGAACAAGGCCTGAAGCGGTCAGTTGACCAGCGCCAGAGACATCGATCGTGTTGATCACACGACCAGTCAAAATCTCACCTGGGTAGTTGTTCAGTGCGACCTCGGTGTACTGCCCCGGTTTGATTCGCAGATAGTTTTTCTGGTTAAACGATGCGACGACCACGCCCCGATTGTCTTGCGAATTCTCCAAGACGAAACTGAGCACCGGTCCACTAACGGCACCCACCATCATGCCTTCGCGAAGCTGCAGGTTGACGACGTAGCCATCGCTTGGTGCGACAACCGTGGTCTGATCAAGTTGGTAGTTCGCCGTGTCCAATTGAGTTTGCATTTGGACGATCTGAGCAGCGGCGGAACTGACCGCCAAGTTTGCTTGAGACAAGTTCGTGTTTGCCTGAACCAACGCTGCATCGGCTTGGTTGTAGGCATTGATCGCGTTATCCAGACTCTGTTGACTGCCGGCTTGTTGGTCCATCAGTTTTTGTTCGCGGTCGCGCGTCTTCGTCGCCAACTCAAGACTCGACGTCGCTCGAGTCACGCTCGTTTCGGCCAATACCACCGAAGCTTCGGCGATTTCTTTACTCTGGTTGGCTTGCTCGAGTGAGGCTGTCAGTTGACGAATTGTGTTCTTATACGGGACCGGATCGACGCGAAACAGCACGTCCCCTGATTTGACAGGAACATTTGGCGTCACGGCCACCTCGATCACTCGCCCTCTCTGATTGACGCCCGCCGCAATGGGCACAACTTGTTCAAAGGCAATAACGTTACTGGTAAACGGATGATAGTACTGTGCGCAAAACAAAAGCGCAACGATCAATGCAGGACCAACCGATGCCGCAACGATTGCGATGGGCAACGACAGTCGTATTAACTTTAACTTTGCAAAGACCAACCACAGGACGCCGCAGTACATTCCCGCCAACAACCAACTCATGATCAAGTCCCCTCAGCAAGCTTGTCTAGTCGATGCTGAATCTTTTGGATACGATCCGAGATGGCTTCCGGCGTCACGGAGACCTCAGCTGCACTATCGACGCCAGATGATTCCATGTGGTGGAGCGTATGATAGAGATAGATGACGTAAACGCAGCTTAGAATGGCTGGGATCATGAGCAACTTGCCTTATTGTTTTGCTTCGAGAGCAGCAATGGAGTTTTCTAAGTGATCGAGCTGACGCGTGAGATCCACGCTCCAAGCCTCCGACGCGGTGCCCGGTTGTTTTTCAACCCAATATGCCCACACCATTGCGATCGCCCACAAAATCCCCGTCGGCAACCCCACCCAACCGCAAATGTTGACAGCCTGCGATTGTGGATGTTTGCGTGCCTTAGCGATCTGGCCCGGCAACGCAGCCAGTACGACGACGAAAGCTAATAATAGTATTGCAAAGACGATCATGAAAATCAGCACAACCCAGCGGATCGCAGGGCCGAGCGACTCGAATTGAAATTCCATCAAAGTTACCTCTGCACGTTAGTCGTTCATTTTGGATAAACGTAAAACGTCGTTGCCTTCGACGTCCGAGAAATACAACAAGCCCGTTTCAGCAATTCGGAAACGTACGGTTTTCTCTAACGCAGCTGCGAATCGTTTTTCTTGGTCCATCAATGCTGGCGGCCCAGCCCGGCGCGTCGTAGCAAGCGGACCGAACTTGATGCTTTTCTGATTAATTGTCGCCATTCCGTGATAGCGATTAACGCTGGTCGAACCGCTGACGGAACCGTCCGCAGCGATCGTGAGCGTGCTTTGCGCCCGGTCCACGACTCCACGGCCTTCGATATCTTCAGCCAGCCAATTGCCAAACAACTTCTGACCGGACGACTCGTCACTATCCATGCTCTCGTCACCAAAAATCTGACGCCAATCAGTTTTCATGTCTACGACCGTCCAACCTCTTTCGGATGCCACGTCCATCGCCGTCGTCAGCTTTCCCGAGCTCGGTGGATCCGCGTCGTAGGCATATTCACGGTCCGCATCCGTGTGATGAATAATCATTCCAAAGCTTTTTAGCGGATTGCCGATCGTCGTGTACTCCATCATTGCTTGGTCACCGTCGCTATTGCCAAAACAAGCGATCGGGCGACGGCCAATGAAATGATGAATCCCAACCGGTTTGCCCTCTCTGTCATCGACGAACAGATGATCCAACGTCTTGATCAGCAGCGGCTCTCCGTCGCGTACTACGTACTTGGTTTGCCCTGTCGAGCCAACCACATTCTCGGGCGGAATTCCGTACACGCGCTCGGACCAGACTCGCATGAAATCCGCGCCACCACCGGAGACGATGAAACATTTGAAGTCGTTGGCTCGCAAGTACCCAAGCAGCTGCTGCATCGGTACGTACGTGCATGTGTCATAGGCTCTTTGGAAACGAGGATGCTTGGCCGTTTTCAACCATGCAGTGACGCTCGTGTCAAACTCTTCCGTTGTCATGCCCGCATGCGTCAGCGCCAAAACCTGCATCAAGCCGTCGTGATGCTTTCCTTCAAGCAACTTTCCGACATCGCCATCAAGGACCGCCTGGACCATCGGATCCGCCGCAAGTTGCGGCTCATCAGGCGAACGCCGCTTTATTTCATCGAACGCGTAAGCCGCTTGAAACGGAATCGGTGTTTCAGACCACAGGGTTCCATCATTATCAAACACTGCGACACGGTCCGTCGGATCGACGTAGTCCTTTGATTGCGCGTCCGTCACCGAACTGACGAAGTTGATGATCGACTCTTTTGCTGGGCCGTCGTTCCAGGACGAGAGCGGATCAGCCGCCTGAGAGAGAAACGGCCAGACAAACAAAAGACCTGTGACGACTAGGCGGACCAGTGGCATCTTCGAAAGTTTCGTATTCATTCCGCAGGTTCCTCCATCCGAACCATGTTCCAGTACTCTTGCTTGTCGGCGCCGAAGTGAACTAGTGCTGTGGATTCGTCTTCGGTCAAATTGTGAACGACCGTTTCCATCACGACTTCCTTGTTCTTTTCGTCGGCAAATTTCCAAGCGGCTCTTTGCGTTTTTCGATCAACCGTTCCTTCGATCGGGCGGCTGGAATCAGTGGTCTCGTTGTAGAACGTCCCGGCGATGATACCTTCTTTACTGACGGCTAATTGAATTAGCAATCCGGTATCCGTGGCCTCTTCCGCCGAAATAGAAAACACGCCCAATGGCATCCACTCGACCTTATCTGGATTGACTGTTTCTGGAACATTTTCGGCGATCGTGGACGCCTGGTCGTAGTACACATCGGCCGCCGCAACTTGCTGGTCATCCACATAGACATAGTTGTCGCGATACACGACGGTCGAACCGTAGTCATATACGACCGGTGTTGGTGTCACCCAGTTCCAAGCGAAAAAGGTTCCCACCGTAGCCCAACTGCCGACTCGCCAACCCCAATACGGCGGATAACGATTCCAACCATGCTGCCAGCGCCAATGATTGGGGTGACGGCTATATCCCGGATCCCAAAAGTTACTGTTGCCGAAGGGACGATTGACGTTGTTTGAATACTTGTTGCGAATCGAACTGACATTGTTACTGCCGATGCGATTGCCAATGTTGACGCGGTTGCCCGCGTTGATATTGATATCTCGGTCGCCAATGTTTCCGACTCTGTCGCGAACGTTGGTGTCGCCAATTTTCACATTGTCTTTGATGCTGCCTCCATCGGGACGGTTCGGCCTGTCTTTGCCGATTCCACCTGGCAACGCACTTGGCAATTCGCCAGGCAGCTTTGAACCTATATCGCCTGGACGCTTCCCAGTTACCTTGCCAGGTAGCGTTGTCGGGCGGTTGGAACCGCCCGGCATGCCAAGGAAGTCATCCAGTTGTCCAATGTTGGGACGTTTGCCGCCAAACGTCGGTCCGTTCGCCCCGCCAATGCTGGGGCGATCACCACTTCCCAAACCGGGACGGTCTCCGCCGCCAAGGCTGGGCCGACTGATACTAGGTCGATCGGCACCTGGACGACTGATGTTGGGACGACTGATGTTGGGACGACTGATGTCGGGACGACTTGTCGCCGGCTGCGAGATGTTTGGGCGAGAAACTTGGGGTCGACTTGGGGTAGGGCGAGTTGCACCCGGAAGACTTGGCCGGCTAGGACTGGGGCGGGTAAAATTTGAACGGTTAATCGATGGTGTCGCTCGACTCATTGACGGCGCATGCGATGAAAAGTTCGGACGGGCACCGCCACCAAAACTGCTGCCGCCCATCCGAGCGCCTCCACCCATTCTGGCTGCGCCTCCGCTGCCGACACGCCCACCTCCTCGCCCGGCCAATGCGTCGGCTACGGGAAAGGAGCACAGAAAAACTGAGATGCAGAGAATCCAAATTTTGGTTTTCATGATGCTTGCCAATTGAGAATGGGTAGCTGGATCAATCTTGTGTTTCGAAATAAAGACGGTTTTGTTGCGATTCGCAAAGTGGTCCTGGTCACTCACCGCGATTCAGCGTAACTGGGCCTACGCTTGGCAACAGTTCGTCATCCACCTGCCTGGCGATAGCTTGGTAGCTAACCGAACCATCGCTCCCCAGTTGGTAAATATGAGTGGAAGACCCCACCCGGCCATCCGCGAGAATGCTTTTGGAACTCTCGAGATAGCGACCGTCTTCGATCTTCCATCGACCTGCAGCGTATCCTCCATCGGAGTCAAACGTCCATGAGCGGATCGCCTCATTAACAGGATCCCATCCGACGACCTGCGTCCCTTCGAAACTGTCTTCTGCTCCATCTTGCACTTCAAAAGAGCGGATGATGAAGTTCTGATTCTTTGACCAGCGGCATGTCGTCGTGATCGATGACTGCTCGTCGCCGGCACTCCACGTTCCAATCATCCATTCTAGGTTTTTCAGATGTTCGTAATTCGACGGCGCCGCATCGACGTGCGTGCTCTCAATGATCGAATCAATTTTCCATCCACTCTCTATTTTGACATGCACGGCAACATAGTCCGTACGTTCGAGTACTTGCTCTGACGCAAAAATCGTTGATACACCCGTCTCGCGAGCAACGTTCGGCGAGATCATCTCAATCGACTTCACATCAACAGAGAGCTTTGGATCCTTTACTTCTGCAAAGTACGCACTCAATTGCTCCGACAATTTGTCGCGGCCCTTCGTAACATTCCCTTCAGAATCGGTCACTTGCCCGTTTTCCATCCAACGGGAAGCGATGCCGGCAACGTTACCGTCGTTGAAGTCCTTTACGTAGCCTTCGACGGCATTGGAAATGGCTTTCATGTCGCCGCTTGCGGGTTCGGCCGCCGCAGCGGGAACGAAAACAATCAGCGATGCGATGTAGATGGCGAATAGTTTTTTCATAAATTTTCTCGAAGAGAGTGGTCGACCGAGCGGCGAGAGCCACCAAGCGTCGCTGTCCAACTAATTCTTTATCAAATACTCAATCAAGGATTTTTCCATCATCCGATCTGGTGCGAACGGGGATTTGTCGAAGTAGTCCAACCTGAAAGGAAAAACTTGATGCTGTGCGATGCCGAGGGTCGCGTTACGGAAACAGCCTATTGCCATCGCACCACACATTTGCGCCTCACGATCGATTCGAAGCGAGACTTTCATATCGCAAATTTCGCCAACCGATTTCGATTCAAATTCGATCAGTCGCTTACCGGGATTGATCTTATCATTTGAGCAAATTCTAGTTTGCTCAATCCCGAAAAACTGGACTCATAACACAGATTTTTTTGATTCACGAAACAACCGAGCCCGCCGAGAAAACGGCTACTGCGTACAGTATTCCGCTGCGTTCTCGGGCAAGTCGAGCCGCCTCGACCAAAAAACGACTAAATTCCCAAGCTGGACTCCGTCGACTTGAGAATCTCCATGATTGGACCACCGAAGGCCATCTCGCTCGGCGACAACGCAGCAGTGCCCTCTGGATGCAAGAGAGCCGACAACCACCGATGGCGAGCTATTTGCTTTTGGCCGATTCGGGCAGAGCAACTTCGTTCAACTGTGAGTGCTCTCCATCGACTCTTCCGCAAAATTGTCCGCTCATCTACGAATCCGACCGAGTCGAATGCCAGGAAAGACATCTCGATCGACTAACCTTGATGACGCGACCGTTGCCTACACTGCACGCAAAATGAATGCCGTTGACCGTTCCAAAAACCCTCAGTCGCAGAAACCTTTTGCGTGGTCAATTACGTGGGTCAACCGCTCGTTCACGAGTCATGGCTTTGGAACGCCTTTGTTGCGGAACACATCTTTCAAAGATTTGATTTGCGAGGGTGACGCGTATTCGGATTGCGTCACCGCCACCCAGCCGTCGATGTAACTCGATGGTGCGTAGTTGTGACCGTGGCCGATCGGAACCGTTGTCGCCATGGGAAGGTCAAATCCAATTTGCAAGAATGTGATGATCGGATACCAACGCAAGTACGGCGACACATCCGGCCCCGGAGGATCAGTCAACCAAGCGGGACGACTCCACGCCAGGCTGGGCGAAAACCAAACCATTGGATCGCTTGAGTACTGAATGTACGCGTCTCTCATCGGCCCCCACTCTTTGCCTGGTTCCAGCGAGTTTTCTTGCGCGGTGAATCGGAGCAGTCTTCCGTCGCGGAATGTTGGCAACCAAGCGGGACTTTCGGGATTGCGATTGCGCACGACGGACTTCCATTGCTTGCTCGGAAACGGCGGCCCGCTCCATAGGGCACCGTCGATCGGGTCTTCAAAGACCGTCAGCAGATCGGCGGACTCTTCCGAACCCAGTGACCCAAGGCTCAAACCATGTAGATAAAGTCGTGGCCGGCCGTCCTTGGGAAGCGTTTTCCAGTAACCGTAGACCTCATCAAACAAAGCCTGGGCCGAATCGATCGAACGCTGCGGGTCGACCAAAATCGTGATCCAACTTGGCAAGTAGGAATATTGAATGCTGACGATCGCCGTGTCGCCACCGTGTAGGTACTCGACCGTGTCGACCGCCGATGGATCAAGCCAACCTGTCCCCGTCGGCGTGGCTACGATCAGGACCGAGCGATCAAAGCCACCAACGCGTTTGAGTTCTTCCAACGCTAGTTTGGCGCGCCCACGCATCGTGGGGCGCGATCGCACTCCGGCGTATACACGAACCGGACGTTCGGCTTCTTCGCCAATGAAGTCCGAGATCTCGGCCTGTGTCGGACCGAGAGCCAGGAAGTTCTTGCCTTGGCGACCGATCGAATCCCAATTCACGAGCGAGGCTTCGCTTCCGGTCATGGTTTCGTTGGTTGGCGGTTTGACTTCGTCATCGCTTCGTTCATCTAATTTGGCGAAGAACGAATCGGCGACTGACAACAAGTTCTTTGCGACCAAGTCATTCGAAAGGAACAACACCACCAACCCAACGCTGACGAACGCAGTGGCGGTCGCCACCTTACGCGGCAAGATGTGATTGAGCTTGCCCGCGACGAATCCGCTCGCAGCGACAAACGCTCGCGCAAGAGATACCAAGATAGCCCCCAGAACAACCGCAATCGCGGCGGTGCGATACGGATAGGCAGTCTCCAAGTCCTCCATTCCCATTAGGCCACGAATCGAATTTTGCCAAAACGTCATGCGCCAAAGGAAACCAACGAATAACAACGCCACGACGCCAACGGTGATCCGCTTGGCGATCAACTGAGTGCGACCGGCAGGTTCACGGAATTCGAAAAACTGATAGACCCACACCGCCAACACACCAACCGTGTATCCGATCGCCAACGCAAAACCAGATAGAATCCCCTGCACCAAGTACGTTCGCGGCAACAAAGACGGCGTCACCGAAGCAGCAAAGAACAGTGCCGCCAGCATTAATCCGACAAAGGAGAAAGATTTTTTGTATTGGACCAGTTGTTCTTTCATCGAATCGACTATGCAAGATTTTAATGTGGTTTCGACCAGAGCGATCAACTGGTATTCTGTTCGATACGCATGATGTCTACCACGCCCATTTCATTACTCTTTTTGTTCTGGAAACTACGATCATCGTCGTCGCCCGAAAAGGCGATCTGTTTTTGGCGAGTGAATGATCGACCACGTTCGAATGCGTTTTCGCTATGCTTGGTTAGCGGCAGTTTTTTGTTTCCAGCTGGTGGCTGTTTTCAGTCACGTCTCATCTGGATGGGCTCAAGATGTATCTGTTGCAACCAGGACGTCGAGCTCCAAAATCACGAAAATTACATTTGGGCAATTTCGTTTTAACAACGTCCGAGAGGGTTATCAGGCGTTGACGTGGAACGAAGTGATCGGAGCAACTCGGTACCAAGTCCGCGATTCCAAGGGCGTGTCGTTTTACGACGGCATTCTACCTGAAGCCTTCATTTCCGGCTTGCCGGATGGGCAGCACTCCTTTTCGGTCAAAGCGTATTCGGACGATGGCGGACTGGTCGGCGCCAGCCAAACAGCGGCGGTGATCACGGTCGACCATTGGTCGATGACGCAAGCGTGGGTTTGCTTTGGTGTCGGGTTGGTCGTTGTTCTGGCCATTATCGGTGCCATCGGCTGGGGCTGGATGCACGATCGGCAGACATCTTCCTGTTCCTTGACTTACGCGAAGCGGGCAGAGACTTACGCGAAGCGGGCAGAGACTTACGCGAAGCGGGCAGAGACTTACGCGAAGCGGGCAGACGATTCATGATCTGCAGTTGCATCCATTTCAGCCTGGCGTCGACCGCTATTCTGTCGCCCACCGCGGGCTACGTGATGCTGGCATGCTTTAGCGTTCTTTGGATCGGCCTGGGCATATGGTGGGGGCGCCAAGCAAAGTCTTATGATGGCTTTGCCGTGGCGGGACGGAATGTTGGTTTAGCACTAGGGACCGCAACTGCAGTCGCGACATGGATTACTTCCAACACGACCATGCTGGCACCTCAGTTCGCGTTGCAGTTGGGCATTTGGGGCGCGGTCGCGTATTCCACCGCCAGCTTTGGTTTGTTTGCTTTCGCGCCAATGAGTGGTCGAATCAGGAGACTGATGCCGCATGGTTACACGGCCGTTGAATTCGTTCGTCGCCGTTATGGCTTGCTTGGTTCGATACCGTTTCTGCTGATCTCGATCTTCTATGCGTTCACCTGGTTGATTTCCATGTCGATGGCGGGTGGCAAACTGTTGGAAGTGTTGTCGGGCATCCCCTATCCCGTGGGCATGTCGGTGGTCGTCACTGTCTGTGTTGTCTACACACTTTTCGGCGGCATGTACGCCGTCATCGGGACCGACTTTATCCAGAGCTTGATCATCATGATCGGTTTGGTCGTTGTAGCCGTCGCTGTACTGGTGCAAATCGACATTGCCGATGTGCACTCCAAGCTGGAAAACAACCGTCCGATGCTGCTGTCGGTTTTCTTTCCTGCCGCACTGATGGCGTTGTTCAACAACATGCTGTTTGGGTTTGGCGAGATTTTCCACAGCAACGTGTGGTGGAGCCGGGCGTTTGCGATGCGAGAAGGCGTCGGCCCAAAGGCTTACGCGATTGGTGGCGCCCTTTGGTTGCCGATTCCGATTGTCGCCGGATTTTTGGGGCTGGCGGCACCGGCATTGGGAATCGGAATTAGCCAGCCCGATACTGTTGGTCCGCTAGTGGCGGCGACGTTATTAGGGACGGGCGGTGCGCTGCTAGTGTTCGTGGTCGTGTTTTGCTCGTTGGCGTCCAGCATCGACAGCCTCCTTGCCGCTACGGCGGACTTGATCGTCAATGACATCATCGCACCGATGAATAAATTGCGAATCAGTCAGGCAGATGAGGCGAGTTGCGAGAATCCGGAAACAACACCCATGAGGATGACCGATGCGGCCAAGCGGCGTGCTTCGACGCTGACCATTATTTTCTTAGGCGCCGCGTCCTGGGCGGTGGCCTATCCCAACGTCGGTTCTCTGGCAACGGTCTTGTTCTTTGCTGGGCCGATGGTCGGCAGTTGCATTTGGCCAATCATTGGCGGCCTGTACTTTCGCCGCCCCGGCCCGACTGCCGCTTGCCTGTCGATGCTGTTCGGGACTACCACCGGTTTGTGGGCCTACTTCGCGATCGGCTGGTTTGTCGCATCGCTGGTCGGTGCCAGCATATCCGGCGTGGTGTTCGGCTTGGCCACACTTGTCTTACCAGACAATTTTGATTTCAAAAATCTCGCTGACGAGGCAATGTGAGCGATGTTTCCACTGTGGTTTCTTCAATTTTTAGTGATTGGTGCGCTGATGCTTGTTGGCATCGGCGTGGCGGCTCTGATCGCGTTCCTTGTCTTCGATTCTCGCGATCGACAACTTTGGTGAGCGAGCCAAACGAGATGCCTGATAAACAAAAAACATTCGGTGGTGTAACTCCGGTCGGCACCAACTCAAAAGGGCAACGCCTTCGCCCCCATCCGCTGCTGGATGCTTGCGAACATCAAATTGATCGCGAAGCACTGCAAGCTCTCGCCGGCAAATCAATTCTGAACCCACGCCAGTTTGACCGCCGGTCGGTTGTCGCAATCGCACAGCTTTCGGCACTGCTGGAATCTCAGAACGTCGAGATGGACAAACCGTTGGACGGAAAGATCGCCATCACCGCCTTCTTCGAAGCCAGTACGCGGACGCGATTGTCGTTCGAAAGCGCGGTGCTGCGACTCGACGGAAAAGTCCTTTCCGTGCCCGATGGCCAAGTGACGGGAATCGCTAAAGGTGAATCGCTAGCCGACATCGGTGAGATGTTCAACACGTACGGTGACGTTGTCATCATGCGCCATCCGGACACCGACTGCATTGATCAAATCCAAAGGAACCTGCAGCGGCCGTTGATCAACGCTGGCAATGGTTCTGGCCATCATCCCACCCAAGCATTGATCGATTGGTATGCGTTATTGAAGTGGAGACCTGAACTGTGTCGCCCCAATTGCCCGGAAGATCGTCAAGTTCATCTGGGCGTCATAGGAACGCCGGGGTCAATGCGGGCGGTGAAGAGCTTCGTGCGTTTGGCTCTGATGTTTCCCGGCGCGGTCAAGAAAATCACTCTGATTTCAGAACTGGCTGACCCAGTCGGTTTGGATCTGACCGAACCGATCGAAGAATCGCCTATACCAATCGAAATCATCAACGATGTCCGTGAAGTCTTACCCGAATTGGATGTGGTGTACGTCAACTCGATCGCTTTCTTGGGTGACAGTTATCGCAACTTAGATTCACGGTACAAATTGGAAAAAGGCAGCAATCTGAAACCAGATGCGGTCATTTTGCATCCGCTAGCGCGAAACGACGAACTGGGCGAAACGTTGGATCATACCGATCACAACCTTTACTTCGCGCAAGCCGCCGGAGCCGTTTTTGTGCGACAAGCCTTGCTGACTTGCGTACTCGATCGACTGGATCGAATCAGTGGCATCCCTCGAAATTGATCCAGAGTAGATCCGTCCGGTTGCTTATTTTCTGCTCTTGCAATATTCGTTCAACAGTCAGCTGACGGCATACGTTGCATTGGTCGAGCTTGCCTACTGCAAACTGCTAATCGGCTAGTCGCCCGACGCACTTTGAGTCTCATACTTCCTTCCACTTCTCAGTTCCCGATTTTGTATTCATGTGTGGCATCACCGGTTTTTGGAATCCTCGACGTACTAACCAGCGCGACCTTCGGTTTGCCCTAAATCCGATGCTGGACGTGTTGGATCACCGCGGACCCGATGAACGCGGCAGCCGGTTCTTTTGCGAACAAGGCGTTGCGCTGGGTCATACGCGACTGTCGATCATCGGACTCGATTGCGGTCACCAACCCATCGAAACGGACGACGGTAACTACGCCGCAACGGTCAACGGCGAACTCTACGGCTACAAAACCATTCGCACGCAACTTGCCTGCGAAGAATTCGCGTGCAATGGCAAAAGCGACAGTGCGATCACTTTGCCACTGTACTTGAAGCATGGCTTGAGCTTTGTCGAAAAACTTCGTGGCGAGTTCGCGATCGTTCTGTATGACCAGACTGAACAACGCTTGATATTGATCCGCGACCGCTTCGGAATTAAACCGCTCTATTACCACGTCGGTGACTCAGGACTAGTGTGGGGATCCGAGGTAAAGTCAATCTTGCAGCATCCCGATGTCACGCCTCAGCTGTGCCCTAAGGCGGCGGCCCACCAAATGATGCAAGTGATGGTTCCTGGGTCAACGGCGTTCGAGAACGTTCACGCGATCAAGCCCGGCCACATGCTGATCGCAAAACTGCGCGGCGATCGGCTAGAGATTCAAACCAAACGATGGTGGGACATGGAATTCCCCGAGTCCCACGAAACGGGCGTCGATCCCACCGAATACGTGCAAGGTGTCAAAGAACGTTTGATTGATGCCGTCGCCACACGACTAGAAGCAGACGTACCGGTTGGCTGCTATCTTTCCGGCGGAATCGACAGCTGTTCGATTCTTGGCTTGGCGACTCATTTGCAGCAATCGCCGATCAAAGCCTTTACAATCGCATTCGACAGTGACGAGTACGACGAATCCAATATCGCCCGGCGGATGGCCGAGCGAACGGGCGCCGAACAAGAACTGTTACGCCTGACAGAAAAGGAACTGTATGGTCCCGCCTTTGAACGAGCGACTTGGCACGCCGAACGGACGTTTTACAACACGTTGGCGGTTGCCAAGTGGCATATGAGCCGCCGTGTTCGGGCCTGCAACTACAAAGCTGTGATCACGGGCGAAGGGTCCGACGAGTTGTTCGGCGGCTATGCTTTCTTTAAACGAGATTGGCTCGGCCGCGATCAAGGCGACAAAATTTTAGCGGGCGCGATCCTGGCAGAAGAAGATCAGAGTCACCCTGCATGGCAAGACGTTTGCGGTTTCACACCGTCTTGGATCCAACCTTGGATGATGGTGCTCGATCGAGTCCGGCCTCTGCTGAGCTCGTCCATCCAAGACCTGCTGGCCAACTATGATCCTGTCGCGGAAGTCGCTGCGGCAATTGATCCAGACATGGTTCGCGGTCGAAATCGGCTGGATGTTTCTCAGTACACGTGGAGCAAGACGATGTTGGAGGGACAGATTTTGACGTGGGGTGGCGACCGGATGGACATGGCCAATTCAATGGAAGCCCGGCCCGCTTTCTTAGATCACCACGTGGCAGAGTACGCGACGACCATTCCGCCTGACGTCCGTATCCGGGACGGCATCGAAAAGTGGGTGCTGCGAGAAGCGATGGTCAACGTGTTGCCTCGTGAACTTTACGAACGCAAAAAGTTTGCCTTCATGGCTCCGCCTGCACACACGGACCCAGTCAAGCGAGCCGCGGTACAAGAAATGATCGATCATTGGTTGACCAAGGATCGTGTCAACGCGGTCGGAGTGTTCAACCAAGAAAAACTGGCCAAGTTCCTCAGTGATGCGTGGAATGAAACTGATCCGTCAATGGCAAGACGAAACGACATCATCATCAATCACACGTTACAGATTCATATGCTGCACGGCCAATACGTCGAAGGGCTTCCGCTTCCCGCGGTCGATTAAAATTGCAATCTAGACTCGAATCCAATCAGCCAACAAGCACTGAACTGTTGCGAGTGAATCTGCAACGCATCAAAACTGACATACTGGCACTTGCCGAGATCGGGCGCAATTCAGCCGATCACGGGATCTATCGAATGGCCTTTACCGATGCGGATATGCAAGGGAAACGTTGGTTGACCGATCGCATCGATGCCGCTGGTTTGCCTCATTGGATTGACGGCGCGGCGAACGTGTCGACCAAGATCCAAGGTACAAGAGATGCACCGGAGATCTTGGTGGGGTCACATATCGATACCGTCCCCTGCGCCGGTGCGCTTGACGGGACGCTGGGCGTGATCGCTGGGCTGGAGTGCTTGCGTTGTATCAAAGAAGCAAACCTTGTGACGCGACGGACAATTGAGTTGGTAGCGTTCAGTGACGAGGAAGGACGGTTTGGTGGAATGTTCGGCTCGCAATCGATTTGCGGCCAGATCAACCCTGAAATGCTGGCCACGATGACAGACATGAACGGAGTCAAACTGGAGGACGAACTTCGCCGCCACGGCTTGGATCCACTCGGGGCTCTCGATGCGGCTCGCGATCCAGAAACCATCGACAGCTATTTGGAGCTACACATTGAACAAGGCCCGGTACTCGATCGGGTCGGTAAACCGGTCGGCATCGTCGACGAAATCACGGGTCTTTTCACTTGGTCGATCCGCTTCAAAGGTGAAGCCAATCATGCTGGGACCACGCCGATGAACATGCGCAACGATGCGTTTATGGGGCTAGCCGATTTTGCTCACGAAATCCCACGGATCTTGGACGAAAACGGTAGTGAACGCAGTCGTGCGACGATCGGGAAAGCTCAGATCCTACCCGGTGCTACGAACACCGTTCCCGGGTTAGTCGAATTCTCGTTGGACGTGCGAGACACTTCAGAGAAAGTCTTGGATGAACTATCGGAAGCCTTTCGCAAAGCGTTGTCGGCTATCGCCCGACGTCGCCATTTAGTCTTCGAATTTCAACCCAAGAGTTACATCACGCCGGTTCATTGCAGCGAGAAGATGATTCAAACGCTGCAACAGAACAGCCGCAAGCTGGGCTTGGACGCGCATCCCATGCCCAGCGGTGCGGCTCATGATGCTCAGATCATGGGCCGAATGGTCCCCGTCGGGATGATCTTCGTCCCCAGCAAGGGAGGACAAAGTCATTCGCCCGCCGAATGGACCGCTTGGACCGACATCGAAGCTGGTGCGAACGTGATGCTCCATACCCTCATCCAATTGGCCTCCTAAACAATGTCCGACACTGATCCCAGCAAAACGCCGCGTACTCATTCACCGCATACCGATCCGCTGCGCGGCGTTTATCACGAATCGTTCATCGATAACCCCAAGCACCTAGAATTTTTGGCGGAACGAAACACAGCTCTGCTGTGCATCGACCTGCAATACTTAGATGCAGCGCCGGGCTGTGGCGTTTTCGCTGATGCCGAAGCAAGTGGCGTGTCACCTGAAGCGCAGGAGTATTACTTTGATCGGTTGAGTCGAATGGTTTTGCCGGGCGTGCGCAAACTGCAAGATGTGTTTCGTTCACATGACTTGGAAGTCATTCATACTCGGATTCAGTCACTAACACAAAACGGTCGCGATCGTGGAAAGGGACACAAGCGTCTGCACTTGCTGGCGGCGCCAGGATCGCGTGAAGCGGATTTTCTAGAACAGGTTGCGCCGTCGCCCGAACACGACGAGATCGTGATCAATAAAACAGCCAGTGGTGTTTTTTCATCCACCAACATTCACTACGTGCTCAAGAATCTAGGCATCGAGTCGCTGTTCATCGTCGGTGTCTACACCAATGAATGCGTCGAAACAACGATACGGGATGCGTGCGATCTTGGTTACTTGGTGACCGTGATCGACGATTGCTGTGCGACGGTGACACCGGAGCTCCATGAAGCATCCCTAGCGACGCTTCGCGATCGATACGCTCGCGTTTTGACATTGGACGAAGCCGTCGACAACGTCAATCGCATCGTGTCGGTGGTGAGCTGATGCGCTGACAATTTAGCCGTAGTGCTGAAAGGTCGACATCATTCGCTTGTCGAGACTGATCTTTCCATTTTTCTAAATGGTTCTGTGATGAAAACGGCGTCGATGGCCTCAAACGAACTGTCCCCCGATCGTTGGAACCACTCGTTGCTGATCGATTGCCAAACGCTTTCAACCACAATTTTTCACCACGATATGCTTGCCAGGAAGCAAAATTTGTTCCAGTTCGGTGGGGCAGCATGAACAGGTTCGATTGAGTCGAATCTTCGTTAGTTGGCGGTTGGTGACGCGTCTAGAGAGCGTGGCGAAAGGTCACTCCCGAAGTTAGACGGGCGTCAACGTAGACAAATAGCTATTCAATTTGCAGGGCCGCTGTTCACGGCAGTTGCCACAGAGCTATTGAAACAAAGCCGCCAACATCAATCCGACGAAAGAACATAAGCGTTTGTAATTGATCAGTCGCTTTTTCATCAACAGAACATCTGGCGAAATAAGCCGCTGACGTGATCCAGGATTCTTCCCCTAGACGGTAGATTGCCGAATCAGTCTTGGCAATTGATGATACCTGGACTTTCACCTCAAAGGTATTTAGTTAGAACAATCAAACGAACATCAGACTCCCGCCGGCCGAAGCCGGCGGGAGGACAATGCAAAGTCATCACTTAATTGAGATGGATACCTTGCCGATGCTACCGGTGAACTTGCTGGTCGCTCGGTCGTATTCGTCCGACACGGTGGTCTCCATATCAATGCCGACGCCGGCCGTCTCGTCTGCAGAAAAGACAGCGAACTCTGTCTTGGGAATCTTTGTGGCGCCAACCGACGCATCATTCACATACAGCGTCGCTGTTCCGCCGGCACCGGGCTTCTCGCCACCGTCATAGGCGAAGTCCATCTTCACAGTCGACTTACCGCTGGGTAGCTTAGACTTGCCAACGGCCACGCTGCGTGTGATACCAAGGTAATTGTAGGTATACATCGGAACGCCGTCTTTCACGTGCAGTGCCCACCCACCGAAACGTCCACCTTGCGCGATAATGACACCGTTGGCCGGTTGGTCTCCGCTGTCGACCTCCGCGACGATCTCAAATGACGTGTTTTTCACATTGATGAAATCGTTCTCAAGCAGTCCATCCATCCCTTCGTAAAGTGTGAGGTTCTTACGACCGAACATCAGGTCGGGGCGACCAGCCAGTTTGGGGTTGAACAGTTCTTGTCGACGATCATCCAAGGGCAACACTTTGTACTTGAGCGCTTCGCCCAAGAACGCTTGTTGCAACTTGGCCAGCATCTCTGGGTGCTGCTTCGAAAGATCCGTCGACATGCTGAAGTCGTCGGCAACGTGATACAGTTCCCACGTATCTTCCGGGAACCGAGTTTCGGGATTGGCCCACGGCTTGACGTGAACCGTGCCAGCGAACCAGCCGTCGAAGTAGATACCGCGGTTTCCGAACATCTCAAAGTACTGGGTCGTATGCTGACTTGGCGCATTTGGAAACTCCCACGTGTAGGCCATGCTGGTGCCTTCGATCGGCCGCTGTGGGACGCCGTTAACAATGCGGGGTTCTGGCAGCCCGACCGCTTCGAGGATCGTGGGAGCGACGTCAATCACGTGGTGCCACTGCGATCGGATCTCACCCTTTGCTTTGATGCGATTTGGCCAGTGGACGACCATCGCATTACGCGTGCCGCCATAGTTGGATGCCACCTGTTTCGTCCACGTGAATGGTGAATCAAAGGCGACGGCCCAACCGGCAGACATATGAGGATAAGTGGAAGGATCGCCCCAGCTGTCGTAGTATTGCATCATGAAGTCGATGTCCGAGCCCTGCGGTTCGGCGTTGAAATATGTCATCTCGTTGTAGAGACCACTCATCCCGCCTTCGGCGCTCGTCCCGTTGTCGCCAGCGATGTAGAAGATGAGCGTGTTATCGAGTTCGCCCATGTCGTCGATCGCCTGAATGACGCGACCCGTTTCGTGATCCGTCATGTCCAGAAAGGCCGCAAAGACTTCGGCCTGACGTGCGAAGAGTTTTTGCTCTTTGTCTGAAAGGTCGGCCCAATCCTTGATATCGTTTGGCTTCTTTGCGAGCTTCGTGTCTTTGGGAATGACGCCCAGAGCTTTCTGCTGCTCAAAAATTCGTTCGCGGATGACGTCCCAGCCCTCGTCGAAATTGCCCTTTTGTTTTTCGATGTACGATTTCGGTACGTGATGTGGCGCATGCACGGCGCCGGGAGCAAAGTAAACGAAGAATGGCTTTTCGGGCGTGAGAGCCTGCTGAAATCGCATCCACTCGATGGACTTCGTGGCCATGTCGTTCATGAAGTGGTAATCGGGATCATCCGGAGTTTCGACCCGATTGAGATTGCGATAGACCGCAGGCGCCCACTGATTGGTTTCCCCGCCCATGAAGCCGTAGAACTCATCGAAGCCAACAAAGTTTGGCCAGCGTGTGAACGGTCCGGACGGACTAATTTCCCAAACGGCCGTTTCATGATGTTTTCCATACGCCGCCGTGCTGTAACCGTTCAGCCGCAAGGTCTCGGCAATGGTGGCGACGTCATTTGGCAGCATGCCAGTAGCACCGGGGAAAGCGGTTGCCACCTCGGTGATTTTGGCTTGATTGCAGGAGTGGTGATTGCGGCCCGTGATCAGGGCTTGCCGCGTCGGCGAGCAAAGTGCCGTGGTGTGAAATTGGTTGTAGAGCAAACCGTTTTTTGCGAGTTTGTCAAAATTTGGAGTGGGCAGGACGCTACCGGTCGCACCCGTTCCGCCAAAGCCGAGGTCGTCGAGCAAAATGACGACAACGTTCGGTGCATCCTTGGGTGCTTTCACTTCGAACACCGGCGGCGCTTTGGCGTCGCGTGCGTCAAGCGTCGTGATCGGTGGATACCACGGTCCCTTGAGAGGAAGTTCCGTGCGATCGACTTGGGCTTCTTGAGCACCCGCCGCACTTGCAAAGATGCAGGCCGCAACGATTGCAATTGCATTGAATCGTTTTAACATAGTTTTCTCCGGTGGTTGAATCTTGTCTCATCGATGCGGCCTCCTGCCATCGTAACTTCTTCGGTTGTAAAACTGAGGCGACGCACCCCAGCCATTTCACTCAACCAAATTCGGATTACCCGACCGCCAAGTCGTGCCGAACCACGGTTGCGTCTTCAACGGCAACCGCGTGACGACTAAACTTTCCTTCCGTACGGAAGGTAATTGTGAGTTTGAAATAAGTGCCGCACAAGCAATTCGTCGCAACGGAATTCATATCGCAAAAGTCATGCGAATCAACGAACGTTTGAGACTCAGCTCGAATCGCTGTAAAGTTCATCGACGTCTGCTCCGGATAGGCCGTTCCGAACGCATTAGCGAAGAAAACTACAAACGCTCGACTATTCAGGTTGCACTCTTAAGTGCACTGAGGATCTGCGACGCTTCAGGATACCCGGGTGACGCCATCGCTAATACAATCGGCGATAGAAGTATTCTGCTTTTAAGAAACGATTGGAGGGATCCACTCACTGACAGAACCCGTTCAATGAACGAACGTACAGGAAAGTGTGGCCTAGCGCCACACTTTGAATCGCGAGACAAATTCGCACTGGTGCGACAGATGTGTTGACCGCCGCCTTTTTCTTTGCCTTCGATGCAATTGAATAGGACAAGTTGCCTAGAGGCCAATCTTCTTCGGCGGATACTTTTTGAATGTCGCACCGTGTGTCTTCAGCTTGCCTGTGACAGTGGCAAGCCAAGCGTTGCGTCGGTGTCCGACGGGCAACTGTTCCTTGGGGTCAAGGTACAAATTGAAAAACCAAGGAGCAACGCCAACGTTTTGAATAGTGGACATATCAATGTGCATGTGAGTGCTTTGTGGTAGCACGACCTTGATGTGCGCTTTGTATTCCCGCATGCGACAGGCCATCAACTCGGTGCCCCACCAGTAGTAAACTGCCTCGCGAGCCGACTTGCCTTCATCATGCAGGAGGAAAGACGTTTGATCGACGAAATCGTAATAACGATCGTCGGGCAACTTGTCAGCAGAAACGCCAGCCAGTTTCAACGCCGTGCCGAACAGGTCCATTAAGTCGAACAGTTCATCGCTTTCATGGCCGGGCTGGATCATGCCTTTCCAATACGCAATCCCTGGCACCCGGCAGCCGCCCTCAAACGTCGTGCCCTTGGCTCCGCGAAACGGCGTGTAGCCCCCGTCGGGCCAAGCATCCATCTGCGGACCGTTGTCGGACGTAAAAAAGACAAGCGTGTTTTCCAAGACGCCTGCCTCGTCAAGTGCTTTGATGAGTTCGCCCGTGTGAAGATCGACTTCCGCGATCGCTTCTTTGTACGCGTACTTCGACGAACTCAAGAACCCAAGATCAGGGTTTGGAAAGTTGTCGGCGTGAACCTTCATGAAGCAGTGCTCGATAAAAAACGGCTTGTCGCCTACAGCGAGTTCTTTGATCCGGCGAATTGTGTAGTTCGCCAGCTCCTTATCGGCGCGTCCCATGTCCTCGGTCGATTGGATTTCGGCGAGCAGCTTCGTCTCCCCCTCCTTGAACCCGTGGGTCAAATGGTTGGCCGGTGCGATTTCCTTAAACGCAGCCAACTTTTCGGAGTCGTGCACCAGGTCAGGGTACCGACGTCCATCGACGCCTTGGGAGAGCTCTTTTTGCGCCGGGTAGTAGCCGTAAAACTCGTCGAAGCCGACATCGTGCGGACGCATTCCCTCGGATTCCCCGATGTGCCACTTGCCAGTCAACAGAGTCGCGTAACCGGCATCACCAAGCAGCTTGGGCAAGCTGATTTCATCGGCCCAAGGGTTTTTCGTGACCTTATCACCGGCAAGAATCGGCCGGGTCAGTCCCGTACGAACGGGCAAACGACCTGTCAGGATCGCCGATCGTGTTGGCGTACAAGTGTGCTGGGAATAACACGACGTCAGCTTCAAACCATTGCGGGCCAGTTTGTCGATGTTGGGTGTTGCCGCACCAATCGCGGCGCCGCCGCCATAGCAGCCCGGATCACCATAGCCCATGTCATCGACGATGATCCACAGGATGTTCGGCTTCTTGCCGGTCTTCTTTTCCAAGTTCACGAGCTTCTTCGCCACCGCCGCATCTTGTTCGGGTCGCGGGATCGCGGGCTCAAAGTTTCTAGCAGTCTGCACCGAGCGATCAAATGATTGACCGCAGGCACCGGCTATTGTAATTTGAAACATTGCGAACACGGTCATCAAAGCAAGCGTCGAGAGAATCGCTCTATACACTGCTTGGTTTTTTGAATTCATCACTGAAGCACTTGGTTAAGAGGAATCTGGAAGATCGGCACATAAAAACTCGGAAGTGTGCGAGCCAAAGATTGTAGTGGATTTGAGAGGAGAGAAAGAATTACATGGGCTTGCACTCTTGCTGAATCTCCGAGTTGGCTTTGATTGAAGGCGACATTCTGCCTACTTGCATAGAAGCGTTCCGTCGCACTTCCAGCGGTACGGCTTGGCGATTGTTTCGTTGTAGCATTTGATGAATCGCGGGATGCGATCTTGCAAGTCATCGAGCGAACAGAATGATCCGTCACGTGTCAGCTTCTTTTGCAACGTCCCAAACCAAATCTCGATTCGATTAAGCCACCTGCAATGCCTCGGTGTATAGACGAAACGTATCCGGTGATTCTTGTCGGTGAGAAACTCTCGCCGTGATTGCAGTGTCTTTAGAATTCCATGCCGACCTTTTACATCAAGGTTCGTTTCGATTTCACAGCGAGCGGCAAAATAGAGCACCAATGATTCGATGGCGCGTGTGTTCAAGTTATCGGCTACGAAACGCCAATGAGCAGCGGGATTGGTACTGACCAGTCCGTCGATGTTTTCGAGAAAATCTTTCTCGGTTCGAGTCTCCCGAATCAACGGCGAGAGGCTTTCACCGGTGGCGCCTTGAAAATCCCCAAACTTACCGAGCGTTCTATGGCGAATGTGTCAATATTCACGACGAGGAAGCAGATCAGCGGCAATTCGCTCACACGCATGGATGCCGGTCCGTTCATCAATCAAGACCGTATGGATCCCCTGCGTTTAAAAACGCTCGATAGTATTGCGGTAAGCCTCGCAGACTCCGAGGACCTGAGCATTCCATGTATCGGGATCATCAATGTTC
Organism: Rubripirellula reticaptiva; assembly: GCF_007860175.1. Taxonomy (NCBI): domain Bacteria; kingdom Pseudomonadati; phylum Planctomycetota; class Planctomycetia; order Pirellulales; family Pirellulaceae; genus Rubripirellula; species Rubripirellula reticaptiva. The sequence continues at coordinate 1,680,770 of NZ_SJPX01000002.1, forward strand.
AAAAACAGCCAGTACTTAGAGCCTATCCGAAAACCCTTTGACCTTGATTGAAAGATGAGCCCTCCTGGAAAATGAGAGTTACCACACTTTCAATCACCAAAGAGGGCTCACCATGGACGGTCAGCAGAGTTTCGATCAATACCGGATGTCAAACGAACGATGGGAACGACTCAAACCATTGCTCCCTCAATATGAACGCAACGCCAAGGGCGGAAGGCCGAGAGCCAGTCTTCGATCGGTTGCCGATGCAATTTTCTACCGAATGCGGACCGGGTGTCAATGGAAAGCAATCCTGACCTCATTGGCACCAGGCAGCACCGCCCATGAATACTTCCAAGAGTGGGTGAGCTTTGGCGTGTTCGATGATTTGTGGCAGTCAGCTCTTGCGGAATACGACGATCGGTTTGGGCTGGATTGGACGTGGCAAAGCGTTGACGGTGCGATGACCAAGGCACTTCTGGGTGGCGAAGCAACGGGAAAAAACCCCACGGATCGAGGCAAACTGGGGACCAAGCGTTCGCTCCCAATCAAGACGAACTCACGATCCCAGCACTGGAGGCGAGAAGCCTTTACGAACAAATAAATATGCTGGATCACTTCAATTCGACTTGAAGAGTGCGGATGGTGCCATCGAACTCAAACGGTCGGCGCTCGTCGTAGGCAGAGGAAACAGGTGAACCAAGATCGATGCCGACGTCGAACGATTCTGTTGCCGAAAAAGCAGCGGGAACCGTACGAGCTAAGCTCACCGACCCCATTTCCGTTCCGTCGACGGAGATCATGACAACGCCAGGCTCTCCAGGACCGTCGATTCTGGTCGAAATGTCGATCACATGATTACCAGCAGGCAATGGCTCCGCTGATTTGAACGAATAATTTTCGATGATCATCATGTTGTATTCATAAATAAGGTGTCCTGCGTCCATGAAAACGGTCAAACCACCACCACTGCCGCCAACAGCATAGAGGACTCCGCTGGCCTCGTCGCCGATTTCGATGTCAATCTTCACGTCAGTGCTTTGCCGACCGACGCCGGGGGCCGCAAACTCGGGCATGCGGCGAGTCGATTGGCCGAATGTCCAATTGGTGTACTTCGTCTTTACGCGATCTTCCGGATGCAATCGCAGCCAGTTGCCAGCGCCGATTGGAAAGCCTTTGTTATCCTGGGCCAATTGCAAGAACTGCTTTTTTAGCTCGGCCAGTTTATCGGTATAGACGTTTGCCAAATCATTCGCTTGCGAAAAATCTTCGCTTAAATCGTAAAGCTCCCACTGGTCACTTCCAGAGTCCCAGTTTTCGATTCGCTTGACCGAGGCTGGTGTGTTCCAAGGAATAAACGGTCCGAACGCACACGCGAGCCATCCGTCTAGGTAGATCGCGCGGCTGCCATTGTTGTCAAAGAACTGTGTTTGCTTTTGCGGCTTCGCATCGCCGTCTGCAAACGTGTACGCGAGGCTGACGCCGTCTATCGGGATCTGATCGATCCCGTTGACCACGTCGGGATGCTTGATGTCGAGTAGTTCATAGATCGTCGGCGCGATGTCAACGACATGGTGGAACTGATTCCGCATTGTCGAGTCAGGTTTGATCTTCTTTGGCCACGAAACCACCATTGGGTTTCGTGTGCCGCCGAAGTACGCGCCCAGCAGTTTGGTCCCCTTGAACGGAGTGCCGCCTGCCCAGGCCCAACCGGCGTGATACATGTTGTCGGTCTTAGATGACCCGAGTGCATCGATGCCGCCGATTTTTTCCAAAGCCGTGATTTGTTGGTCGATCGTGTTAGTGATGTTGTTCTGGGCAAGCAACTCGCTGATCGATCCTCGCTGCCCTTCGCTGCTGCTGCCATTGTCACCGAAGATGTAGAACACCAAAGTGTTTTCGCGCAGGCCGCGCTGTTCCAATGCCTCGATCACACGTCCGACCTGAGTGTCGGTATGTTCCAGAAAGCCCGCAAACAACTCCATCAATCGAATTTGAAACTCTCGCTGGTTTTCAGGAATGTCTACCCATGCTTCCAGCGTTTCGTCACGCTCAGTGAGCTTGGTGCCCGGCGGGATAACCCCCATCTCCAATTGCCGAGCGTAGACACGCTTGCGGTATTCATCCCAACCGTCGTCGAACTTGCCTTTGTACTTGTCAGCCCACTCGGGAAAGATGTGGTGCGGCCCGTGAACGCCGCCGGGTGCCCAGTACATCATGAACGGCTTGTCGGGCGCGAACGCTTGGTGGTTGTCAAGCCAGCCAATCGCTTGATCGGCCATGTCAACGGTCAAGTGGTATTTCGGATCACTTTCCGGCGGCTCGATCGCGTCATAGTTTCGTACCAGCCGCGGTTCCCACTGCGATGTCTCGCCACCAAGAAACCCGTAGAAGTGCTCGAACCCATAGCCGTTGGGCCAACGGTCCTTTGGCCCCATCGCTGTGATCTCCACGGCCGGTGTATTGTGCCATTTACCGAACGCGGAAGTGTGGTATCCGTATTGCTTGAGCACCTCAGCAATCGTCGCGGCTGTCTTGGGAATGATGCCTGTGTAACCGTCAAACGCGACGGCACGCTCCGCAATTGTCCCGCTGCCGATTCGCGTGTGATTACGTCCGGTCAACAGCGAAGCTCGTGTCGGCGAGCAAATCGAACAAGTATGAAACGCGTTGTACCGAATCCCTTCTTTGGCAAGCTTTTCGAACGTCGGAGTCTTGACTTCACCTCCGAATGCTTCCGAGACGCCGTAGCCGACGTCGTCAAGCATCACAATCAAGATGTTTGGTGCGTCGTCCGGCAATCGTTTTGGATCGTCCGGCCACTTCATCGTCGAATCCTGAAGCCGCGGCTTGGTGACACTATCCATCGGCGTCGGCGCGAACGGCAGCACCGAGCCTTCGTTGGGTGCTTGGGCTTGGCAGTTGCATGAAAACAGAATGACGACTGCTGCAAGAAGCGGACGATTCATCAAATGAAAACCTTTATGTACATAGCCGATTCTGGAGTTGCACGAATCATTCTTGTGCTTAACTTTTCAGTGCTCCCGCACGCACAGTCGGCTCTTCTTCTCGCAGCAATGCAAGACGAGCCAGCTTGAAAGTCGATCGTTACGCAGTTATTGCTTCGGAGTGAAGCTACCGCTTTCTTGTCGCACGGGAAAATCTTTGAACGTGTCCATGAAGTTAGCCACCAGGTTCTTGACCGGAACCATCACGTACATGTGGCGGACCAGCCAATCATCGTAGTAAGAGGAATCCTCGGGCGCAACCTCGAATGGATCGGCTCGCAGGTCGATGATCAACGGAGCCTTACGTTCTTCTTGCTTGAAGAACCAGGAACCGATCCCGTCACGCGTCTGAGTCGAGAAATGAAACTTGAACGCTTTGTATCGAAGTGCGCCCAGATTGCCGTCATCGACAAACGCGAAATAGGTTTCGCGAGGACCAACTTCGACTTCCTCTTTCAAGTATGGCAAGAAGTTAAAGCCATCGACGTGAACCTTGTACTCTTTGTCACCAGCCGAGTGACCTTTGAGAAGCTTCTCTTTGATTTCGGGTTCACCTGCCGCGGCTAAGATCGTCGGCAAGCAATCTTCCAGCGAGATGATCTCGTTCGAAACACGGCCGCCTTTGATCGTGCCGGGCCAACGGATCGCAAACGGTACGCGAATGCCGCCTTCCCAAGTCGACGCCTTCTCGCCACGGAACGGGCTGGTGCCACCGTCGGGCCAAGAGAATTTTTCCGCACCGTTATCCGTTGTGTAGATCACGATCGTGTTTTCGGTGATGCCAAGCTCATCGAGCTTGCCAAGCAACTGGCCTACGTGGCCGTCGTGTTCGACCATGCCGTCGGCGTACACGCCGCGTCCGGTCTTGCCCTTCGACTCTTCTTTCAAGTGAGTGAAGATGTGCATGCGGGTTGAATTGAACCAGCAAAAGAACGGCTTGTCGGCTTTGTGTTGACGCTCGATGAAGTCCATCGATGCCGACAGAAACTCGGTGTCGATCGTTTCCATCCGCTTGCTATTGAGCGGCCCAGTGTCTTCGATCTTTCCGTCTGCCGTCGATTTCAGCACGCCGCGTGGACCGAACTTTTTGCGAAACTCAGGGTCTTTGGGATAGTCAGGATCTTCGGGCTCTTCTTCCGCATTGAGGTGATAAAGGTTACCGAAGAATTCATCAAAGCCATGATTGGTCGGCAAGTACTTATCGAGGTCACCGAGGTGATTCTTGCCAAACTGCCCTGTGGCATAACCCATCGGCTTGAGCAACTCGGCAATCGTCGGGTCCTCGCCTTGAAGACCGGTATCTTCACCAGGCATGCCGATCTTCAGCAGACCAGTTCGCTTGGGACATTGCCCCGTGATAAACGCCGCGCGGCCAGCAGTGCAGCTTTGTTGACCGTACGCATCGGTGAACATCACACCGCCGCGCGCGATCGAGTCGATGTTGGGCGTCTGGTATCCCATCATCCCATGATTGTAACAACTCGGGTTGAACCACCCGATGTCGTCTCCCATGATCACAAGAACATTTGGCTTCTCTGCCGCGATAGCAGTCGCAGCGAATAACCATAGACCAGCAGCACAGACGATTTTGCCGAACATGCGGTTCAACCCTTCAAGAGATTCTTAGAAAACACCTCCCTGAGAAAATTGATCTGAGATGAAATCCGATTCCTCCCACGGCGCCGATTTTAGGTTATTGGCAAGTCTCACGAATGCGAAGCGGTGAAAGCCGAAACACCACCGCCTTCATCTTAAATTCATTTCGTGGCTGCTTTCTATGGGCGGATCGCCCCAACTTGACAATTTCAGCCCGGACATGTGCTAATGTTGGCTTCGAGTGAAAGACTGGGTCAATAAGACGAGAAACGCCGCAGCAAGTCCGATCCGAACGGCTAGAAACTGAACTGTAGCTGAGTTCGCAGGAGCCACCCAATATCGCCGCGGCTGATATCGAGAACTGACGAATTGATCGCCGCGCCGTTCAAGTAAGTGGCATCCATCGTTATTTTCGCGTGTTGATCGCGAAAATACCAAACGCCACCGCCACTGATCTCATCGGAACTTTGATTGACCGATCCAAGCGTGCCCGAGTTTCCGGTGATCCGCGACCAACGCGAGAGCAGCTCCAGCTTACGTGGTACCAAGAAAATACCGCTTTGCAGCCAGAAACCGTGATCGAATAGATCCGCGACCTCGCCGCCTCGAAACCCACTAATGTTGCGGAAATAGTACTCCATGGTCAGAGAAAGTCCGCGATATTTCATGGAGCCATCGACAGAATATTGGGCCACGTCGTATGAGTTGACCGACGCGGGCAGCAGCGACACTAGCTGCAGTCCGGCGTCGACGGTTCGCAGCGAACTGAATTCGGTCGAACCACTGCGATCAATCGTTGTGGTCGCAAAGCCCGCACCGACGCGCGTTGCCAAATTTCCGTGGTGGCTCAGGTCCGCCAATTGTCCAGGCCCCCATTCACCTGTCGGATAAGACTCTACTCGTCCCGAAAACGCATTATTGTTGTCAAGTGCTCCACTGCTGCCAGTCTCTGCTCCGCCGCTGACCAACCCATTGAACACAGCCAGTTCCCAACGGACCGGTTTGGAAAGTGCTTGAACAGTTCCGTAAAGCCCAAACGCGAGGCTGCGATTGACATCAAAATAGATGCTGCTCATTGACCGATCAGCGAACTGCAGTTCCTTGCCGCTAAGCTGACGTGCAAGCGATGAAGGCATCTTGTAGAGCCCCGCGCGGATGCCGAATGTTCCTGGAGACGCACTCCAAAGATGGCGTCCCACATCGTACGAAAAGTAGTAATCCAATATCCGTATGCTGTCAGCAACATTGCTTCGCCCATCGAACTGAACGAAGTAGGAAAGATCCGTGCTGAACGCGTTTCCCGAAAGAACCACACGTGCCCGCTTGAGCTGCAATTGATTCAGGTCACGGTTGCTGCCGTTCGAATGAAAAGTCGTGTCCCTCAACTGCCCCCATCCATTGATCTTTAGTCGATAGGGGAATTGCGCTTCACCAACCGTTGAATCGCCTTCACTGGCGATGATGAAGCCTTCGTCGTAGCCAACGCCAATGGAAATCGGTCGAAGGAAGGCATCGTTTTGAAGTTGATCCGCACTTTCGAAGTAGTCCAAATGGATCGGTGCATTCTCTGATGGGTAAGCAGGCTCGACATCAAACGGCAGAACCGATTCGACCAAGACAGGGTCGCAAAGAGCAAGTCCACCGAATTTGCTTGTCGGAGCGAGATTCGACGCATTTTGTTCCCCTTGTCCCGGTTCCGTTGGAAACACGGATGTCGCGGATTCTGAAAACCCGCATGTCGCCTGTAAGATCGCCAAAGCGAAAAGGCAGGTGCCTAGCAATCGGTTTTTCGCGTTGCGACTCATTGTGGCGTTGATGCATCATGAAACTGAGTAATGGCGTGAATCCGCGACAGCAGTAATGCCGAACCACCTCTTTTATCGGCACCATCGGTAAGGATTATCAATTTGATGGTGCAGCTTCTAGGCGAATTTACATTGCATCTACCGAATTCCATCTCCAGAAGGGTTCAAAACCAAGCGGAATCGAATGGTGGTGATGGGGAGTACGAAAATCGTTTCACGCTCAATTCATCCTAAATTTAGTCCAGCACTCTTGGTGGCAACCGACGTGAAACTGGGATCACTGGCTTGACACAAAATGCCGAACCATGCGGCAGGCTTCGTGCAACCGGAATTACCGACACTTCGTCAGGACGATTGCCCAAACGCGGCGAACAAAATTACCGAGCTCGATGCGGGACGTTCGAAAATCAAACAGAGGCAGATATCTGGCTCAGAAATCGAACAAGGAAGTTCACGAACCGAGGTCGAAGGATCGACATGGCAGCTTTTCAAAACTCACTTCGCGTACACCGCACACTGGTTGCTCTTTTATCGTTGATGGCTTCCGCCAACACCGCGTTGAGCCAATTTTGCGACGATGGCAGTGGAAACTACTGCGATGTTTCGCCAGAAGGTTGCGATTCTATATCTCGCAAACTTTCATGCCGAGAAGCCTGGGCCGAAAACGGAATTACGTTCAGCAACAATCTTACGCAGTTCTACTTTGGCACCGTCGACGGTGGCTTAGACCAAACCGATCGCTACGGTGGCCATGGGGACTACGTAGCCAACTTCGATTTCGGAAAACTGGGAGTCCAGGAAGGCCTGTTTCTTAAGCTTCGCGCCGAGCATCGCTTTGGTCGTTCGATCGTCGAACCGACTGGTGCTTTGCTGCCGGCAACACTTGCGGCCGATTTGCCCGCAACGGACAGTCGCGATCTGTATTTGACCAATTTCGTGATCACTCAAGCACTCTCAGAAAGCTTCATTGTTTTCGCCGGAAAGGTGGACACTCTCGATGGTGACGCGAACGCATTTGCGCATGGTCGAGGCATCAAGCAGTTTTCAAACGTGGCCTTTGTTGCCAATCCAATCGCACTTCGCACGATTCCCTATTCGTCGCTCGGTGTTGGGTTCGCGTACCTGCTTGAAGGCGAACCGCTCCTGTCGTTTCTATTGATCAATCCGACAAATACCACCACAAGCAGCGGATTTGACGAGCTGTTTTCCGAAGGCATTGCGGTTTCGGTTGAGATGCGTGTGCCAACGAACCTGGCGGGGCGTCCTGGACACCAGCTTGTTGGGGCGACATACAGCAACCGCGACTACACCAGTCTCGACCAAGATCCACGGATCGTTTTGCCACAAGTCCCCATTGATCGGGCAAGCGATTCGTGGTCGCTGTACTGGAACACAGACCAGTACTTGGTCAGTGATCGATCGAATCCAAATCGCGGTTGGGGATACTTTGCCCGGGCCGGTATCGCCGACAATAACACCAACCCGATTAGCAGTTTCCTTAGTGCTGGCATCGGCGGTAGCAGCATGATCGACGGTCGTGAAGATGACGCGTTCGGGTTGGGCTATTTCTTCTACGACACCAGCGACGAAATTGGCCCATTCCTGAACGCTGCTTTAGGTGGCATTGGTGATAGCCAAGGCGTCGAAGCGTTCTACAATTTTCAAGCCAATAAAATGCTGACTATCACGCCGGACTTTCAATGGATCTCGCAGGCGCGCGAATCCGTCGACGATGCATATGTACTAGGTGTTCGGGCAAACTTGGCATTCTAAATCGCGTTGACCTTGCAATTTGATTGGGCTGCATCCGAATCTCGCAATTAGATTCATCCACCGAAGCCAGCCGACGCGGCGAAGGGGGGATGTGCCCCTCTATCCCCCCCTCACCTACGCCACGACTGTGTTTCCTGCGGACAAACTGTTGTGGATGTGCGAATCGGATTTCATCGAACGAATAACGTGATGTTCCCGTTTTGACAAACGATCATCACAACGGCATTCGCTGGCAGGCTAGAATATCGCCATCCCTGGCGATGTCGCATCAACGCAACTCGTTCCATCGAGATACACAATATATCGGCATGGGGCAGGACGTTGACTATGAGTCGATCCATCCATTCTTTGGAGATTTGCTCGACTTGCACCGCCAAGATTCCATCTTCATTCCATCCCACCGCATCACGATGTCTTCAGAGAGCCCTCAGGACAATTCGACGTCGGCCCGATCCGACATTCGAATTGACCCACCCGCATACGACCCCACCTCGATTTGGGCGGCATTATCTTGCACACCTGGTATCGGGGTCAGTATCACGGATGTCGAAGGCAGACTGATATTCGTTAACGACACGTCGATGGTTTTGTTTTCGCAAGCGACCAAGCTCGACTACCTTGGCAAGCGAATTAGCGACTACCATTCATCCGAGTTTGTCGGAGAACGATTGGCGATGATCAGACGCGTCGTCGATGAGAATCGCCCCCTTTCGATCCATCACATTTATCATGGCCAACGAATTGAATCGACGGTATGGCCCATTCGCGATAAGCGACCGCCCTATGACCGCGTGATCGTTATCAGTCATTCCCAAGTGATCAGCACTAATTCAGTGCAGACGGGTGCGGTCGAAGTCGTTTCAAGCCAATTTATCAACCTGGGCGAGTTGGACATTCTGTCCAACCGTGAATTCGAGGTCCTAGTATTGCTTGGTCACGGCATGAGCGTTCCCTCGATCGCTAAGGCACTTCACCGTAGTCCCAAGACCGTGGAACGCCACAAGTCATCGATCAGTCAGAAGTTGAACGTCAGTGGACAGGCTGAGATCGTATCAATCGTCACGTCGATTGGTCTCAAGATCGAAGACGTCAGACTTAAGCGATTGCCCAGCTAGGGCGACGAACAGAGAAGCACACCCACTTCCGATACCGAGGGTCCAAACAACGCCATCACAACCGTTGAATTGGACGATGTAGACCCTGCAGGATCCATGAAAATGATTCTCGGTTTTAAATGATGCACGGGAAAGTCACTACCAAAATGACGCACAGCACGAATCTCTTGAAACAGAGATTCAGTAAACGAATCGTTGCCGTTTATGAACCCCTCCACGATAACATCGCCACGATGTTAAAAAGTACGCTCATGCGTTGATCGGAGGCCAAATTCCATCTAGCGATTCAGGGGCATCATCGACTTGCTCTTCAGGCCAAAGCTCCCACTGATGCAACGGGAACGATCGCGAATCGCGGCGATCGAGATTAATCGGCAGATCGTTTCTAAGCCGCTTGTCACTAGCCCATCAGGCTTCCTTGGATCGGTACTGACTGGGCGTCATCCCGAACGTCTTGCGAAATTGCCGGGTGAAGGCACTTTGGTCGGAGTAACCAACCGCCATCGCGATCGAGATCAGTGGTTGATGGGGGCCGCGAATTCGCGTTGCCGCCGCATCCATCCTCGTTTGCAGGACGAGTTGGCCGGTCGTCAAGCCAAACAGCTCTCGAACACGCTGGTCAAACTGCCAGGTTGATAAGTTCGCCAGTGCCGCAAGTTCCGCCGTCGGCAGCGGTTCGTCCAAGTGCTCTTTGATGTGCAAGATCACGCGAGCGACCGACTCATACGCGATCGGGTCTTGGTCCGGCGATTGCAAGTCTCGCGAGAAACCGACCAAACCGATAGCTCGATCGTCCGCATCCATCAGCGGCAGCTTCGTCGTCAAACACCACCCCGTTTTACGCTGAGGATACGGGTGTTGTTCGAGTTCATTGACAAGCGGCTGGGCCGATCGAACGACCTCTAAGTCCTGACGCAAAAAATACTTGCCCAGCGGCGGTGGAAACGTCTCCTCTGCCGTTCGACCGATCATGTCTCGTTTGTCTTTCGCACCACAACGATGAACTAACGTTTCGTTGACACTGACATAGCGTCCCCGTTCGTCCTTGATGAAATACGTTAAGTGATCGACGTGGTCGAGCAGCAATTCCACAGTCATCGGCTCGGCCAGCCGAGCGTAGAAGTCGCGGCGAAATTGCTCTGTGTTCATTTGCTCGACTTTAACGACGTCGAACGTTTGTTGCTATGCGCCGATCTAGCTTGACGATCGAAGTTCGGTCAAGACTTCCGTCGCTGGGCGTTTAAGATAACGGGCATGCAAAGACTTTCAATTATCGACACGCACACCGGCGGCGAACCCACTCGAGTGGTCATCGACGTGGTTTGCGACCATGGACCTTCTGCGTCCGCGTCGCCGGCCGAACGTTGGTCATGGTTGCGAGGCCCCGGCGACTGGGTGCGCCGATCGATCTTGCTGGAACCTCGCGGCTGCGAGTCCATGGTGGGGGCACTCGTTTCCCCGTCGGATGATCCGTCTTGCTTGACCAGTGTCATTTTTTTCAACAACACCGGCTACCTTGGCATGTGCGGTCACGGCTTGATCGGCGTCGTCGAGGCCTTGCGATTTTCGGAGGACTTAAAGCCGGGAAGTTACCAACTCGAAACGCCCGTCGGCGTCGTCCGTGCGAACCTGCACGAGAACCATCAAGTCACGTTCGAGAACGTGCCCAGCTTTCGGTTGATGCGGCAAGTCGCCGTTCAGATTCCCGTCCAAGACGCCACGAAAAACTTCGGCAATACGGTCGTCGGTGACATCGCCTACGGCGGAAATTGGTTCTTCCTGGTGTCGCTGGCCAGTTTGAATCTGGATTCGTTTTCCGTACTGACGCGGCCCGAATGGTTGCAGTTTTGCGTCGCGATCATGGACGCGCTGGCCGATCAAGGCATCACGGGTGTCGACGGGGCGGAGATCGATCACATCGAAATCTGTGGTCCGTTGGAAGTGGACAACGCCCAAGGCATCCGTGGTGGTCGTAATTTTGTCCTCTGCCCCGGCGGTCACTACGACCGGTCACCGTGCGGGACCGGAACGAGTGCGAAGATTGCTTGCTTGGCCGACGACGGAAACCTTTTGCCAGGCGAGGTCTGGATTCAAGAATCGATCATCGGAAGTCGTTTCGAGGCGACCTATCGCCGGGATTCCGCCGGCATTCGAGTATCGATCACTGGACGAGCGCATGTGACCGGCAAGATGACGTGCGTATTTGACCCGGATGACCCGTTCCGATTCGGGTTACCAGTCAATTGTGACAAAACCAATTGTGACAAGACCAATTGCGACGGGACACAGCGGCAATCGCCCGATGGCGCGGGCCCCGATCCGGCACTGGAGGCGGCCTCGTGAATCACGGTCAATCAAACGGATCGATGCGCAATGGAAACACCGATGTGATTGTCATCGGCGGCGGCGTGATCGGATGCTGGACAGCACACTATTTGCTGCAGCGTGGATGCCGCGTCACGATCATCGAACGTGACCTTGTCGGCCGCGGTGCCTCGGGCGTGAACTGCGGCTACGTCTGTCCAAGCCATGCACTGCCACTGTGCGCGCCGGGGGCTATCCGCCACTCCCTGCCCAGCCTTCTAACGCCCGGCGGTGCCTTGTCGATCCCGATGCGGTTCGACCCTTTCCTGTGGAAATGGCTTTTCCATTTCGCAACCAAGTGCTCCGCCCGCCATCGCGATCATGCGGCCCCCGTCCGTCACGGTTTGCTGCAAGCGTCGATGCAATTGTATCGCGACTATGTCAACGAAAGTGATGACGGCATTGATTCTGGAAACACGGTCGCGAATTCGATCGACTGGGAACGACGGGGGCTGCTGTTGGTCCATCGATACCAAAGTTCGCTCGATCGCTATCAAGCTACCGCCGATGACTTGCAATCTCGATTCGCAGTCCATGCCGAACGGCTCGATGGATCATCGATCTGCGACTTGGAACCTTCGCTAGTGCATGGTTTGGCAGGGGGTTGGTTCTTCCCAAATGATGCGCACCTGAACCCTGATCGTCTGATCTGTCACTTGAAGGAATCAATCCTCCGACGCGGCGGCCGGTTCGTCGAGCAAACCGAAGTCCATGAGATGGTGATTGCCGGCGGAAAGGTCGATGGCCTGAAGACTTCATCAGGGAGCTTTCGCGCCGACTACTATGTGCTCGCCACGGGTGCTGAGGCTCCGCGATTTGCGAAACCACTAGGATGCCAAATTCCAATCGTTCCCGGCAAAGGCTATTCGATGAGCTTTGCCAGCGGTGCGTCGTCGCCCGTCACGCCAATGATCTTCGAGGACAGCCATGTGGCCGTCACGCCGCTTGCCGGTCACACACGCATAGGGTCGACCATGCAGTTGACCGGCTACGACCGATCGGTGGACGCGAAGCGATTGAAGATGATCCAAAAATCGGCGCAGTCGTACCTTCGCCATCGGTTACCGCAACAACCGGAAACATCGTCGGCCGCGTGGCGACCGATGGTGTACGACGATCTTCCCTGCATCGATCGTTCCGCCACGGCACACAATGCCTTCGTTGCCGCCGGCAATGGCATGATCGGTATATCGACGGGCACGGGCACCGGTCGATTGATCGCCGAAATGATTTGCGGTGAAGAACCGTTCCTAGATGTCGAACCGTTTTCGCTGTCGCGATTCAATCGAGCTCGCAAGGCCACGTCTCCACCGACATCTTCTTTCAATGAATTTCCTTCTGGCGAATCGATTTCGTCGGGCCAGCCTGCGTCCCCCATCGTTAATGTTTTTTCCCCGAGTCGAATTTGATGCTGAACACACTTCCAAGGTCTGAAACTCAAGCGATCGGCAACGCGGATGTCTTTCGCGGTTGCATGCCCGCGATCATGACGCCGGTCACTGCAAGTGGTGACGTCGACTACGACGCATTGGTCAGTCGCGCCGGCGAACTGGTTAGCGCCGGCATGTCCGGCGTGGTGTATTGCGGTTCGATGGGCGATTGGCCGCTGTTGACCGATGCCCAACGCCGCGAAGGCGTTGCCCGTTTGGTTGATGCCGGCGTGCCGGTGGTCGTTGGAACCGGCGCGGTCAGCACACAAGTCGCCTGCGGTCACGCCGCCCACGCCGCCGAAGTAGGTGCCGCTGGCTTAATGATTATCCCGCGGCTTTTATCTCGCGGGGCTTCACCAGCAGCGCAAGCGAATCACTTCGCGCGCGTGCTGACTGCGGGAGACGACTTGCCGTCAGTGATCTACAACAGTCCCTACTACGGGTATCAAACCAAAGCGGACCTGTATTTCAAGCTTCGGCAATCGCACGCCAACTTGATTGGATTTAAAGAATTTGGGGGTGCCGCATCGTTGCAATACGCCGCCGAACATATCACGTCATCGCGCGACGGGGGATGGCTGCTGGTCGGCGTCGACACGCAGGTCTACTACGGATTCGTCCACTGCGGAGCGGTGGGAGCAATCACCGGCATCGGCAATTGCTTGCCCGACGAAGTGTTGAGACTGACCGAGTTGTGCCGCCGTGCCGCTGCGGGAGATGCGTTGGCGAGGACCCAGGCGTTTGAGCTTGATGAAGCGTTGAAGGTTCTCTCGACTTTTGATGAAGGTCCTGACCTGACGTTGTACTATCGACTGCTGGCGTCCTTGGCCGGCCAAGCCTCGCTGGCTCGGCCGCTCGATGCGGAAGATCGATTGAGTGATGCACAACGATGCTACGCGGAACAACAGCTTGAATTGTTCCAAACTTGGTATGCGAAATGGGAAGGTTCCAGTGATGCTTGATTGGCGAATCTTAGTTGTTTTGGGTTGCACGTTTCCGGCGATGGCCAGTGTCACCACCGCGGGTGATGCGGCTGATGTAAGCCGCACCATCAATACCCGAATCGTGCCTCAGTGGAGCGACCAGCATCACTTTTTATTCTTGCGAGAGACGGAAACGGGCGCGCATGAAAAAGTGAATGTCGATGCAGCGACCGGAACGATGGTGATCGACCTGCCTGGTGTCTCGGATCAAGCGGTCGATACGCAAGGCTTCACAGGCGGTCCCGTTCCGCCATCGGGTCCGACCGTTGACGACACCGAGATCGAACTCGTAAACGCCACCGATCATATCGTTCAGTTGTTCTGGAACGATTCCAACGGCTCTCGCCAGCCGTATGGGCATTTGGAACCCGGCCAATCACGTCGGCAACACACCTACGTCGGGCACGTCTGGGTCGCGGTCGATCAGGATGGCAACTTCTACGGCAGCGCGGTTGCTCAAGCAACTCGCATCGTGGCTGAGATAAAGCGGAAGTTCCCGCACTCGAGAACAGGACGACGATCAGCAAAGTCCAAGCCGTCGGCTCCCGCGAACAGGAACGAGTCCGTCGATCGCCGTTGGAAATCACGCATTGAGGGCGGTCAGCTTCAACTCTTAGACCAAAAATCTGATGACGCGTCTTGGATGTCGGTGGATCTGGACGCGGTCTTGCCCGAGTCCGATCGCAATTTGAGCGGGATGGATTTTTCACCCGACGGCAGTGTCTTGGCTGTTTGGCAAACCAGGACTGGAGATCACCACCAAGTCTTCACGCTCGAATCGTCTCCCCAAGGAGGCGGGCGGGCCAAGCTTCAAAGTCGATCTTACGAGTTGCCTGGTGATGCGATGGACCAGCATCAACTGTTGTTCGTCGATGTCGAATCAGCGACACCGCTAAAGGTCGACTTGCCGATGTTCGATTTCGGACGCCCCAATCTTCGCTGGTGCGATGGGAACGAACTACTAATTGAAAAGGTGGATCGCGGTCACCAACGGTTTCGCTTATTTCGCGTCGATCCGCTGACAAATACGGTTCTAACACCGATCGATGAACAAACCGAAACATTCATCTGGACGATTCACCGGACGTCGATGCCGTTGATTTCCTACCTGTCGTCCTCCGATGAAGTCATCTACTCTAGCGAACGAGATGGGTACCGGCATCTCTACTTGATTGACACGGCCAAGGAAGCGGCTTGGAAACCGATTACCAGCGGGGATTGGCTGGTGCGTGATATCATTGATGTCGACGAAGCCAAGCGAACGTTGGATTTGATTGTGGGTGAATATCACGACGACCAAGATCCCTATCATCAACATGTCATTCGAATCGGTTTCGACGGCGACCACGAAACCGCACTGACCCAGTCCGACGGCGATCATTCGGTCCAATTCTCACCAGACCGCGACTACCTGATCGCAACCCACTCGCGGGTCGATTCTCCGCCCGTTCACGAACTCCGTCGCGTTTCGGACGGCCAATTGATTTGCACGCTCGCGACGGCACAACGCTTGGGCGCGGAAGCGCAGTCGCATCCACTGCCAACTGTCTTTTCCGCAAGAGGACGCGACGGCAACACGGACATCTGGGGCATGATCACGTTTCCACCCGACTACGATCCCGAGTCGGACAAACGGTATCCGGTGATCGAAGCCATCTACGCGGGTCCGCATGATTCACACGTCCCCAAAAAATACCGTCACCCCGATTGGCACCAAGACCTCACCTCACTCGGATTCATCGTCGTCAATATCGACGGGATGGGGACCGCGAATCGATCCAAAGCGTTTCACAACGTTTGCTGGCACAACCTCAAGGACGCCGGATTTCCCGATCGAATCGCTTGGATGCGAGCGGCTGCGAAACAGTATCCGGCAATGGATCTTGACCAAGTCGGTATCTACGGCACATCGGCGGGCGGCCAAAACGCCTGCGGTGCACTGCTATTTCATGGTGATTTTTATAAAGCCGCGATGGCATCGTGCGGTTGCCATGACAATCGAATGGACAAGGCATCATGGAACGAGCAATGGATGGGCTATCCCGTCGGCGATCATTACAGCGAAAACAGTAACATTGATCACGCGGCAAAGTTGAAGGGTAATTTGCTGTTGATTGTCGGTGAACTGGACACCAACGTTCCGCCGGAATCCACGTACCGACTAGTGGATGCGCTTATTCGAGCCGATAAGACCTTCGACTTTATCATGATCCCGGGACTCGGACACAGCGACGGTGGAACCTACGGACGCCGTCGCACTTGGGATTTCTTTGTTGAAAAACTACAAACCGATCGTTCCGTGACGTCCGCTTCGGACACCGCCTCGCTCGCCTCGACGACGCAGCGAGCCCCAGAAATCGGCGAGCTCGAATCGCTATCGCCCAGAAGCGTCTGGGAAAATGTTCGGCAACGTTACCTCGCCGATCGCGGAAGTATCCAGCGACGGTTCCCGATCCGCTTTTCACCCGAAGGCATCGTTCAAAAACAACGCTTCATCGATGCATGGCAATCAAAGCTTGAAGCCGAACCACGGTTGGGATCAGACAGCCAGGACATCATGGAGATCGCAAAATCAAAGTTGATTGAAGATATTGGTAACGACGCAGTCAAAATTGATGAAAGTCGGCAAACACTCGAACTAATTACACAGCATGCCCCGTTTCTAAACGAACTGATCGACCTTTGTGATTTAGACCAACGAGGAACGACCCTCGACTTCCCAATGATCTCTACAACGTTGGAAAGCGTCAATTTCCAACTTCGTTCAGCTTGGGCAACACCCGATGAAACACCGTCCGTTTCGGAGTCTTTTGTTGACGCAATAAAGCAGCTCAATGATGAGTTCGTAAGCTGGAACAATTTCTACAACGAATATAATCCGGAATACGATTGGTGGGTCGCTCCGCAAGCAACCAAGACCATCGCCGAACTCCAATCGTTCATTGACCGGGTAAACACGTCCGAAGCTCCCTCGCCATCGATCGAGAAAGCAACCTCATCAACAAATCCTTTTGCATCGGAATTTCCCGTCATGCTTGCGGCGGGGTATCCAAACCTGAAAAGTTACACCCGGGCCGGCCCCGCGTGGATGCCCGCAATCATGCAGAAATACCTGGACGACTTTGGTCCCAATCGTATTGGTGAAGCTTCGCTCCAAAGTGACAAGCAGGCTTATCTGAACCAGTGGAAATCGGCGCTTGATTCACTAAAGATCGATGGCAAGGAATTCGAGGACTGGCCGACCGCCGAACAAACCGACTACCTGCTTCTGCGTCAGGAAATTGCTTATCAAATTGCAAAATACAAGCACGACCAGAATCACGAAACGAGGGTCTCGCGCGCAGACGATGACAGCGGATTATC
Source organism: Rubripirellula reticaptiva (assembly GCF_007860175.1). Classification (NCBI taxonomy): domain Bacteria; kingdom Pseudomonadati; phylum Planctomycetota; class Planctomycetia; order Pirellulales; family Pirellulaceae; genus Rubripirellula; species Rubripirellula reticaptiva. Next base: position 1,698,186 of record NZ_SJPX01000002.1, read on the forward strand.
CGGCGTGGTCGTTGGACGGGAGCGGCTTATGACGGAACTCGAACGCGAATTTATCGGCAACACGCCCGAGGAGTTGATTTCCCTTGCTCAGAATGAATATGTGAAATGCCGAAGGGAAATGGTCTTGGCCGCTCAAGAGATGGGTTACGGTAATGATTGGCAAGCCGCCGTCGAGAAGGTCAAGTCGATGCACGTTCGCGTAGGTGCACAACCAAAGTTAATTCGGTTACTGGCAGAAGAGTCAATTGATTGGCTGGAAAAAAAGGGGACGGTCACGATCGATCCGCTTGCAAAGTCATCGTGGCAGATGGAAATGATGAGCCCTAAACGCCAGCTTATCAATCCATTTTTCACTGGCGGCGAGACCATCAGCATTTCATTCCCCTCTCGCGGAATGAGCACGGAACAAAAACGTCAATCTTTGCGGGGGAACAATATTCCTTTTGCACGAGCAACCGTTCATCACGAATTGATCCCGGGCCATCATTTGCAAGGATTCCAGAACAACCGGTACCAAACCCATCGCAAAATGTTCGGAACGCCCTTTTGGCTCGAAGGATGGGCCGTCTATTGGGAGTTTCGATTACATGAAAATGGATTTGCGAGGACTCCAGAAGAACGCTTGGGGTTCCTCGTGTGGCGGGCGCATCGCTATGCACGAATCATTTTTTCGCTGAACTTTCACCTAGGGCACTTTTCGCCAAATCAGTGTGTCGATTTCTTGATTGACAATGTTGGATTTGACAAGAAGAACGCTACTGCCGAGGTGCGACGCAGCATCGGATCGGGTTATCCACCGCTATACCAAGCGGCCTACATGTTGGGGGCAATGCAATTGAGGAAGGTTGCAGATCAATTAAAAGCCCCCAGCACCGAGACCCTCAAAGAATTTCATAATACAGTCATGGAAAACAACTGTCTTCCAATCGCTTTAGTCAACGCCATCGTGAATGGTGGTTACATGCAAGCCGATCAACCACCGATGTGGCGATTCTAGAGCTTCTTTTAAGCTGATAGTCGCCGAACATTCAGTCACGACGGATCTCAGAGACGGCGTCGTGGCCTACGTATCCAAGCGGCGAAGCTTCTGCCGAATGACGCAGGCATTGCTCCCGCATTTTAAAGTCGGGCCAAATAGCCAAAGACTTAAGCGTCTGCTTTTCGAATCGATACTCGCCTGATGCAGGCAAAGTACGTTTTCCGCGAAATGGCATTATTCAGATTGGCTGTTTTGCTTTGCATGCACGCCAATCGATTTCAGGTACTGTCTATTGATCGCCAACCAGGATCCCAAACAGTGCAGAATGTGGTGTGAAACTGTTGAAACCAGCATTATTGACCGTCAGTAGAACAGTCGATTCTCATCTGCGGGCAATTGATAGAAAGTGCTTAGTTCTCCATCCTCATGGCAGCGTAATGCGGACAGGAAATTGGGGAGCCAAAGATGGCCGATTCATACGTTAAGTGGCTTCCCACTTACGAGCCCCTCTATCGCAAGCTGGATGCAGTCGCAGTTTGTTGTTTCCGTCTTCTTTGGCGTGCTGAACTTAGAGGCATCAAAAGTTTTAGCAACACAAAAACTGCTTATAAGCTTCGCATCTCAAGTTGTGCAAAAAAACTAGTTTAAATATTCCAGAAGTCTTCAATGGATGATGCCCGATGAGCGACTCTACATGCCTCGTCCAGCGGTCGAGTGGAGGATCTTGCTCGACATCTACGGCGTTGATCTTTGCCTAGCAAGGCAGGAATTCAAGTGGTTCATATCCAGCCACTTTCCAGGGGGACCTCACGGTTTTGTGAATACGGATGATTCATATCGATTGGTACGCCAACTGCTTTGCATCGTTGTTCGAACGGCCGTTAGCTTGACATTCTGCCAGGCGACTCCAAACCGGTTTTAAATGGTTTGCATCGATCGGTGTGAAGTGTTTTTGCGTGATCGAGTTTACGATCTCAAGAGAATCTTTCGACGAGTTCCGAACTGTACTCGGCGCCGTTTTTTAGTCTGACCTACCTCCATACTCTTTAAGCGAATTCTGGCTATGCGTTGGTCCCTGTTTTTTTCTTTTACGGTGTTGTTGTTTTCGGCATCCTGCCTCACTGGATGTTCAGACGGCAGCGGTAGAACGCTCTTGGCTATGCCCGAGGGAGAGGAGATTGAGGCGCTTCGAAAGCTGTCGACCGAACGGTTGCCACCTGAGAGCGCGGCTCCCAAAAGATGACGATCCATTTGCTATGGATTGATTGGTTCGCGGCGTGCGAAATCCAATCGGATGCAGAGAGGTAGATCAGTGCCGAGCAGAGACGTTGATTTCCCGAACTGCCGTGTTCTGCAGTGTCATGTATTTCCCCGATTGAAAGTGTTGAAAAATGAGTTGTCGAAAGAAGAGCGGTTTTACGCTCGTGGAATTGTTGGTGGTGATAGCAATCATTGGCGTTTTGGTTGGACTGTTACTACCAGCTGTTCAGGCCGCGCGCGAGGCTGCGCGAAGGATGAGTTGTTCAAACAACTTCAAACAGATCGGCTTGGGCTTGCACAACTATCATTCTGCTTTCCAACGCTTGCCGATGAGTCGTAACACAACGGTGCCGAACTGGCGTGGCCTCGGGCCGAACGTTGCGATTTTGCCGTTTATTGAACAGCAAGCATTATGGGAACAAATTGCGAGTCCGCACGTCAACGAGGCCGGGACGACTTTCGCCGCTTTCGGCGGGCTTCCTTGGAATGTTGACTACACGCCCTATCGAAATGAAGTTCAAAGTTTTCGATGCCCTTCCGACCCGGGACAGTCGATTGGAATCGGGCGATTCAACTACGCATATAACTATGGGGACGGGAGCGAGTGGTTGACTTGGTATTGGCCAACTTGGAACGGTCGACGGGCCGCGCAACGTGGTTTTTGGGTGTGGCAACGCTCGATGAAGTTCCGAGATTGCCTGGACGGTTTGAGCAACACAATGGCGATGGGCGAGATCGCGACCGACAATGGCGATCGATCCATTGTGGGCACGGCCGCTGTGTTGGTTGACGCTGATACTGCGTCGTACGAACGGATCGAAAAAGCGGAGTGTGTTGATGTTGTCGATCCACTGCGACCGCAGTTCTATTCGACCGCGAACGATGTTCTCGGTTACGGAGGATTCGGCGGGCAGGCGAACAAGGGTCGCTGGTGGGCTGATTCGGTCGCTTGCAATACGGCTGTTTCTACCGTGATCGGGCCGAACGGTCCCAGTTGCATCATGACTCAAAATGTTAGCGATGACTGGGGCGGTGGGATATTCACGGTTTCGAGCCGGCACTTGGGAGGAGCTCATGTGTTGATGGGCGACGGTGCGGTCAAGTTCGTCACAGATTCAATTAATTCGTCAACCGAGGGGATGCAGCCACTCACCGTGTCGGACTCGTCCGTTCATCCGGCCGGATCACCGAGCCCATTTGGTGTATGGGGAGCGTTAGGAACCCGGGCAAGCAAAGAAGTGATCAGCGAAGAGTTCTGATTTCTTGAAAAGCTGGCTATCGCTTGTCGATTTCACAAACGGCTGCGGGCATTTATCTGTAGCCGTTTCCGTGCTATCAGCTTGCGTACAAACAGCAACAGTGTTCAACGCACCTCGTATCTTCAACATCGCCACGAACCTGCTCGCCGGTGGCTATTCTCTTAAGCACATCAGAGACCGTCGATAGAACGAAGCTGATAGGCTAGTTAACGTGGCTGATATCACGGAGACGGGACAATCAAGAGGTTCGATTCGTAACCAACGAGATGATAAAGATTCACCGAATTTTAATGGTGAAGCAGTTTAACAAGTCCGCCGGAGATAAGGGTGGTGACATCGGTGAGAACTCGTGCAGTTGAGACTCCACCGGGGGAGGCTAAGTATTTGGGTGTCCATTCGGGATCGAACTTTTGTTTGTAGGCTCGCAAGCCTTGAAAGTTGTAGAAGTGTTCGCCGTGGCGGAACATCAGGTCACTGACTCGGTTCCACAATGAGCCGAGGCGGTGGGCGTCTACTCCGGAGAGTGGCGCCATACCAAGACTGAAGTATTGGTAGCCTTCGACGCTGCCGTAGAGCATCAGTTCGAGAAACAAGTACTCCATCACTCCATGGGGCGCATCCTCGACGTATCGCATCAAGTCTATCGAGAGCTCTTGCTTGTTCGCGCCTCGTAGGACATTGGCGAATGCGATTGGTTGGTCGCTTTGCGTGACGACGGCGATGTCGTAGCGGGCGAGGTACGCTTCGTTGAAGAAGCCGAGCGAGAATCCTTTCTCGCCCGCCGGCTTGTCGGCTAGCCATTCGTCGGAAATTACTTTCAGGCGAGGAATCAATACGGGCACTTCCGCACGGGGAATGATCTTGAATTGAAGTCCCGCTTCACCCGATTTCTTTTTGGTGCGGCGAAGATCCTTTCGATGGCTGCCTTCGAGCGAGAAGTCGGCAAGTGGCACACGACCTTCTTCGCCCAGCTTCAATAGCGTCAGGCCCATGTCGATATACCGACTGAGATTAGACTCATCGACTTGATAGAAGACGGGGTAGACACCGGCTACGTCGCAGGCTTCGCGAAATTTCCACGCAGCATCATCGGCGGATTCTTGTGGACCGACGGGATCGCCCATCGTAATCCAGCTTTTGCCTTCGCAGCCGAACATCGCGAAAGCCTTGCGGTCTTCACTGAATACGAACTGTTTGTCACCCAGCAACGCTAGGTTTGCATCGGTCGGTTGAGCCAACGTAACGATGGATTCGACTTCGGCAAATTCCGACTCCGTGGGTAACGCAGGATCGGACGGACGGGCACGGAGCAGCTTGGCGACGGCGACTAGCGTGAACACGACAGCGGCTCCCAACAGTGCTCGCAAAGAACGCGGTGCGTCGCCGTGATACGCAAAGTCCCACCAAAGATCGCCGGAGTATTCAACATGGCGGTAGGCGAACAAAACGAGCCAAATCGATAGTCCTAGCGACATCACGATCGACGCGAGCCAATCGATGCTTATCGACGGCGACAGCAGACTGCCTTTGCGATAGAAGTAGCTGCGACAGGGTAGTAGAGCGAGCAAGAGGATCGCTAGTACGCTAGCTTCTTCATAGTCAAAGCCTTTGGAAAGCGACACAACGATCCCAGCGCCCAGCAAGATCGCCGTCAACGTCCACGCCGCATCGATGCGGCGCTGGAGTGCTCGTGCCAGGATCAAAAGCAGTGCTCCGATGATGCTGCCAAGCAAATGTGAAATTTCGACGACGGGCAACGGCATCGCTTCGCGAACAAACTTCATACGGCCCTCGGCGGCGGGCAACGATCCGGAAATAAGAAGAATCAATCCGGCGACAAAGATTGCACCGGTGATGATTCGCGGCGCGACGACACGGGTAACATCGACAACCAACCCGACGCGTGATCGAGGATCGATATTGGGATCAACTCTTCGCTTACACGTCTGCTTTGCGACGTTAACAATCGACGCAATCGCGATGGAAACGATCGCAATCATCAATGGCACCAGATAATAAATCACTCGAAACGCAAGCAGCGATGCGACCAGTCCGTGCGAAGACTGTGGCAACATCGTTACGAACACAAGTTCAAGCACACCGAGACCACCAGGCACGTGACTGATAAGTGCTATGATGATTGCGAGTAGAAAGATTGCAGTGAATGGAAAAAAACCGATTCCCACATCGGCCGGCAACAATATAAAAAGCGTGGCCGAGGCGAACAGAAAATCACACATCGCGATGCCAACTTGAGCGAGTCCGATACGAAGAGGCGGTGGCTGGAAATTGATGCCGTGAAAATGGATCGGCGTTTTTCTTAACGCGCAGCCTGCAAAGAACGTACTAGCCAGTATGAGCATGATGATGCCCAGTGGACGACTATTCGCCAGAGGCAGATTGAAGCGGTCCGGAATATCGAACGGTGCGCAGACAAACAGCAGACCAGCGAGCGAAAACAGTCCGACCCAGAATGCCGTGGCGATGACGACGATCAACCGAACGATCTCGGGCGACGTCATTCCCCAACCGGAATACAAACGCACTCGGACGGGCGTGCCACCGAACAAAGCGCCTAGCGAATTGCTGAACGCATAATATAGAAGCGACGCAATCGTGACTTGCTTGAAGCTGAGCGGATGCTTCACCAGCTTCACACCAAGCCAGTCGTAGCCGATCATCACGGTGTAGTTGCAAGCGGTGAAGAATAATGCGGCGAGGACGACATTGATGGGGATCGAGCGAAAACTTGCCGCAACATCCGCCGCCTCATATGCATTGAACTCGTGATGCAACAACCACAATGCGATTGCGAAGAATGCGCCGGAAAGCAGTGGGCGCAGCCAAGCAGCATTCGCAGCCGAAGCCATCAGACTTTGGATCGTGCTCGTTTGATTCTCCAATCTCTGGCTGTTTCGGCGATCAGATGCTGTTTCGTCGCTCATCGCTTGTTCCCGAGCTCTTCCAGAAGATCAGTTTGGACCTGCTGGATCTCAAGCAAGCGTTGCCATTGGTGGGTGAGCAGCAAATCCAGTTTGGAATGCAAGTGACGGATTTCGAGCTCGGCTTTCAAATTCACTCGGTAGTCATTTTCGGCGCGAAGACGGTCTTTTGCGCCTTGTCTGTTTTGGCTCATCATGATGACCGGAGCTTGGATCGCGGCGAGGCAAGAAAGCACTAAGTTCAAGAAGATAAATGGGTAAACGTCGAACTGAACACCAATAGCGGCAATCGAATTGATCGTGACCCAAAGGATAAGCACACCGCCAAACAACAGAATGAATGTCCAACTACCGCCAAAGCTTGCCACTTTGTCAGCTAACCTTTCACCGAATGTGAACGTTTCATCGACGACGTCGTTTAGGTTCTGAGTCAGGATATCGTGATCCCGCAAACTCTCGATCACCTCCGTTTCCAAGGACGACAGTTCTCCACGTTCCTGCTCAAGAACACTCTGAACGTACAGACTGCGGTAATGATTTAGGTCGTGATGGCAGATGTAACTATCGGCTTGCCAATCGGGATGGTCGTAAGTGATTCGCTCGACGACCAACGGGCGGACGAACCGTCCGGGAGTCAGGTCGGACATCACGAATGACTTGCCACAGACACTGCAGTTGGTTTTTGAGTGATTGTTCATGATGCTCAGTTTTGGAGGTCGCCGACGCGTCAGCGGGGAAGATCAGGTTGATGCATCCTCGCTTACAAGTCGAGACGGTCGACAAAAGTGTGCCACGATCTGTTAAGTGATCGATAGCTGAATCACGACGACCACCGCACCAGCAATGTACCCCGCCAATGCCCATGGCGCGATGCGTTTGAAATACCACACAAAATCAATGTGCTCCAATCCCATGGCGGCAACGCCAGCGGCGGAGCCAATGATAAGGCAACTTCCCCCCGTACCAGCGCAGTAGGCCAGTAACATCCAGAAGGGATCGTTCACGGGCAAATCGTACATCTCAATACCCGCTGCAACGAGCGGAACGTTGTCGACGACCGACGAGACCAGCCCAATCACAACCGCAACAATATCGCGATTGGGAAGCACCGAATCCAACCATACCGCCGCGGACTGCAAAGTGCCTGTGGCTCCGAGCGATCCTACGGCAAGCAGGATACCGAGAAAGAAAAGGATACTCGACATATCAACGCGTCGCAGTGCAGCCAGCACACCGGTACTCGACCGAGTTTGCTCATCCAGCGTGTGTCCTACCAATTCCGAGACGCCCCACAGCACTGAAAGGCTCAGCATCATTCCCATATAGGGCGGCAAGTGGGTGAATGTCTTGAAGACAGGAACGCCGAGTAATCCAATGAGTCCAAGAATCAAAAACAGCCACTGATGCCAAGGCCGAATGTCCTTGGCGACGTGCGAGTTGGAAATGACGGGCGAGGTGAATGCACCTTTCATCGAGCGAGAAAACCCGAGCAGTGGCACGAGCAAACAGACAAGGCTGCCAAGAAATAGTTCTCCCATCACTTCCACGGTGCCCAGTTTATGTTTGATCCACAGCATGGTCGTGGTGACGTCTCCAATCACTGTCCAAGCGCCTCCCGCATTTGCAGCGATGACAACCATGCCGACGAAACGAAGACGATCCTCGCGGTCGGCGACAAGTTTCCGAAGAAGCGAAACCATGACAATGGTGGTGGTCAGGTTATCGAGGATCGCCGACAAGAAGAACGTCAGTAATCCGACGGTCCACAACAACGTTCGTTTGTCCCGAGTACGAATGCGATCGGTGATGAGCGCAAAGCCTTCATGAGCGTCCACCAGTTCGACGATCGTCATCGCACCCATCAAGAAGAACAAGATACTGGCAATCTCGCCCGTCTGGTGCAAATGCTGAGCGTCGATGGCGAAGTGCAGCGGTACATCGACGATTTCTTCTTGGACCGATTCCTGCTCGAACCAACTCGGGATCGAAGCACGAGGCAACAGATCGGGCAAGTTGACAACATACAATGACCAACAAACGACGCCAATAAACAAGGCACTAGCGGCCTTGTTTATTTTTAGTTTGTGTTCAAACGCGATGGCCAGATAGCCGAGGACAAAGACGATTAGAATCAGGGTGAGCATGAATTCGCATGATGGTGAACGACTGGCCCGACGCATCAGGTCGGGTCGGTGAAGGAGACTGAGTTGACCATTGCCGAAGGCGTCGGACTTCGGAAGGTCCAAACGATAGCAAGTTGGGCGAAAACGAAGGGTGTCGACAATGCGTCTAAGACACAAGCAACTTCTTGCGAGCGGCCATTGGATGATCCGACAACGACTTGTGGTCTTCTAGTCCGACAATCTTCAATTCCACGCCTGCACGATGGTATGGCACGAACCGTACCGTTTTAATTTTCCAGTGCCAAAAATTCCTCGCGAGTGTTTCTGTGATCGCCGCCTGCCCAGTTTCTGCTCGGCCCGATCAAGAAATGCTCGCGCGAGTTTCACCCCGCAGCAAGAGCGCGGCTGTGCCTTCACCAGGACGTGGCTACGCGTAGGCTTGGTCAGTCACCCAAACTCTAGCGAGTCCGGCTATTTCAGGCAGACCCTAGAAATCGAACTGCACGCGACTGGCGAACGTGTTCGTGTCGCTATCGCCGAGCGTTGGGTCGTTGAGTTGCCCGTTCACGTACTCGAACTGGCACTTTCCGTTGGCCCACCAATACCAATTCAGTGCGACCGACGACGAAGTCAGCTCGCGACCTTTCCCGGGGACACCTGGCTGTCCGAACAGTGGATTCAAATCCAGTGTGCTCACTCTGCCCGCGATTTCCCAGGCTCCCCAATCGCCTTGGCAAACGTCCAGTGGACGTTTTGGTTTGACACGGCCAAACGCACCGGCAGTTCGGTTGTACGGGATCACCTCTCCGGTCAACACGTATCGCGCCGTGACATATCCGCCTTCGACGGTCACGTTCTCACCCGTTGGCAGGTCAACATTGGACCAGCGGTATTCCGACTGAATCAATCCTCTTCCAAAGGACAAAGCACCTTCGACATTGAACAGGTTGACTTGATCGACCGGAAATACTCCTGTGTTTACAAATGGCGGGACCCCTTCGATCGGGAAAACACTCAAGCCGGTCGGGCCGAGATTGGGCTGTTGGCCTACAAAGATTTCATCTTGGCTGGCGTATTGCAGTTGATCGCGACCGGGATTGAGGTAGCTGTGGTCAAATCCAATATGAACCAGCCTGCAGTCACCGCGATCAACCAACAACGCCGTGATACGTTCTGCCGTTCCGTAACCACCATTGTCACCGTACACATTGCCAAAGTTGTCGGACAACGTTCGGAAGCCCGATACAGCCCAGGTGATTTGTTCGTCGGCGGCGGTGTCAAACAGCATGATGCCGGTTTGACGAAACGGTGCGAGCGCAAACGTGGTGGGTCGTTCCAAAAACGGCAACTCGCGGATGCTGGTCAATTCGCTCATCCCGAACGGTTGCCGGAAGCGACCGATTCGCACGTTGCCAAACGGAGTGTCTTTAATCTGTGCCCAAACGTCGACAAAGCGAGCTTGTGCCTGAGCAAAATCGAACTCCATTTGGTATGACGCTCGTTCTGTCAGATTACCTGTCGCAGCGAGGCGAGCGCGTCGAAATCCGGTTCCGTCCTGAATGTCACCGAGCGTCGCGATGCTCTCGTCGGATTGATCAAAGTAAGCAGTATCAAGCTGAAAGAATCCCGTAACTTTGAAGTCTGGGTATGTCTTCTCTTCTTTCTTGATTGCGATGGGGGCGACTGCCTGCTGGCTTGCCGTTAGCTCGTCAATCTGCTGTTGCAGCCGATTAAATTGCTCAATCGTTACAAGCTCCTGTCCTGCGTCTTCTCCCGGGATCATGCCGCCATCATCAAGTGGTTGAGCGATCGTCACCGGGTTCGCGAAATGATCTTGGGCAATAACGTATTGGTTGCCCAATACGCACGCCAAAACACTCATTCCTACCGCCTGCCAGCGTTTCATAATCGACCTGCTCACTTGCGTTTCACTTGCTAGGTGGTCGACTTGGTCACAAACCAACGCCCTCCCACTTCATCACTTTTCGACGCGATCGACTCTGTCGCTTAATCGGGCGATCCCAGTCAGGTAACTACCTCTCAATCATCACAACTTATCGAATGCACCGATTGAATGAATAGTTCCAACTATTCAACGGTAAGTGCATAAAACGGGAAGTTAACGAACGAATCGCGATGTGGCCAAACCAAAAAGCAAGCGAGGATACGCAACGAGTAGTCCTCAATTACAGATCGGTTCGTGGTGATGCGAAGTCACTTGCTCGTATGCTTTTATGCTGGCCAATTCGATTTCAGCGGATAGCTATCCGCATGGCGTCGATCATCCCGGGCCAATGCACGATCAGATAGAAAGTATGCATGTTGCAAATTTCGACTGAGGCTCCATGACGAAGATATTCATCGCGTTCATTTGGCCACCTGATTCTTCGGCTGTGATTATGGCAACGTCGTCGGTTTGCAGTTCATCCAAGTCCGCAAGCTTTTCGTCTCGCAGGATGCGGGCCTGGGGGGAGACGATGAAGTCGATCGGCGATTCGTCATCGTCACGAAGTGTCAGCCTGCCGTTGCCAACCGCTTCGATCGTGCCTGTGAATTTTGCCCTTTGCATTCCTCGGCATCGGTGTGAAAACCAACAAAGGTAAGCAAAGTGATAAGTCGAAATATCTCCATCTTCATGCTGGAGCCTTGAAGTGGCCAAGGAATAACCGACGGTTAATTGAAGAGGAACTGATGAACCCTCGGCGACGATGGATCAAAATCTTGGCCGTTGTCGCCTCGAAGCTGTTCCCATAGGGCGTCGAAACCTTCAATGACGAGCCGGTTTTGCACTCGTCGAACACCGGTCGTGTGAAATGCCACGCGAGCTGTTGCTTAATACTCAGCCCAAAAGATAACGTTGCCGGTCAAGGTGACGAAGCCATCTTTCACCGTCACCTTTATCAAAATGAAGGGTCGAGTGATCGTGTTGTGATTCCAATTCTCGACGATCGCCTGAACCAGTCCAGCGTCCGTGGTTATGGGCGTATCTTTTAAGATGACTTGGTTCCCCACCTTGGTCACTCCATAGACACGCTCAGCAACCTGCTCAGCATAAGCACGCTCGAAAAAATTGTCGGCCTGACCTGTGAGCGTGATGGTTCCGTTAAGCGAATTCGCTTAAAGGTCAAAAGGATGCAAGGCCGTGTCTGATCCGAGGTATATGGCGACTTCGGCTACTTTGCTACAGGATCAACGGAGATGATTGTGGAACCGTCGGGTAGCACCATGCCGGGACGCAGCGTTGAAGTCGCTGGATCAAACGGGGCATCCGTCGTCGGAGACGCGACGTTGCCGTTGTATCGGTACGCCGATTGGTAACGAACCGACGGCGCGTAATTGGTTCCATAGGCGGACGACGGATAATAGGTCGTCGCGGGGTAGCTCGAGTAACCTCGGTAGCCTGATGAGTAGGCAGAGGAATAGGGATAGCCGTAGCTGCTGGAACCGTAACCCAAACCACCATATCCAAAGCTGCTGTATCCGAGGCTGCTGTATCCGAGCCCTAGCCCACTGTAGCCAAGCCCGTAACCGCTGCCGATCGATAAGCTGAATCCTGGCCGCGAGTAACCGTAGTTGGAACCGAAGTTGGAGTGACCGTGTCCCGAGTAGCCGGAACCGGAAAGGCCGGGCGACACGCCACCACCATGAAAACTGCCGCCTCCTCCGTGTCCGCCGCTGAAACTGCCTCCACCATGCCCACCACCTCCGGGGCCTCCACTATGACCACCACCTCCATGATGCTGCGCCATGACAACCGATGCCGCCGAGCTGAACAGAATGAACATTGACGCGAACAGACCTTGTCGAAGGTAGTTGACGAACATTGGGAAGGCTCCTCTGCGAATGACGCAGTGCAAAAGGGATCGGCGACGCATCACCGGAAGATACTCCAGTCCAACCGTAGCCGAAGGCGCCAGGCATTGAACGCGTGAAAACAGCTATCCAAATCTGGCAAGAGTGTTGATTCAACGCACATGACGTGCCATTGTGAATTCAGACCCGCTAAGTGACGAATTGAACACCAAACAGGATGTAAAGTGGAAAGATTTTGTTCGCAGCGATCAATTTCTGCTCACTGCGATTTGCCAACTCGACGCATCACGAAGCTGACTTCAAAATACCGAATCGACCAATAACGGTGGCATCGAACAATCGAGCAGGTCACAGATACATCATAAGAGCTCCACTTCTTTCGATCGTCGCGACCATCGGCAGTGATCAACTTTAAACACCTGATAACGAGAAGACCTTGGAGCTGCGAAGACGCTTTCGACAGTCGGCGAGTGCCCGGCAAAGGACGCTGTTAATTACCCACAAGTCATTTATCGGGTCCGAAGGCTCGCCAGCACATCGCGAAGTCGAGCATGCGTCGAGCATCTCGCCAGATTACTTTGGCTCCCGGTGGGCCGTCCCCTTGGCGGTCATTGTAGCCGCCCAGGGTGGCCAACACGGAGATGAACGTTGACAAAACTTAGAGCTCGCATTGGCGGGGCCGTCCTTTCGACCACCGTCTACACCGTTCCCCCTCCGCTTCGCTGAAAACTACGTCGTACGGAAGATCTGGACATTCGCGTCCTAGAAATGTCCACGAACATGATCCGCCAAGCGATCACGTGATAGGACATCAACGCGGATCAGCCAGACTCTCGTTTGCGACTGAATCTCTTTGACGTGGCAGCCCGTTTCGAAGACGCGGACAAACACTTCGATCGGCCAGCGCGCAACGTACAAATCGATGGTCCGAAGAACCTCGGCGATCTTCTCGACCGACAACGGACTGAGCAGCAACCCGTCCTCTTCGGTGCCGTCACTGAGGGCCGTCGACTCAGTCACCGAAACGACGCTGAACTCCACTGACGGCATAGACGATTGCTTGTCGTGCAGAGCACGAAGCACGATCCGCTAGGCTCGAATCCCCAGCTTCGCCGTGCGAGCGTCGCGTCCATGTGTTTACTTGTTGCCCGATCCCTTGGTGCGTTTTGGTGTACGGGGCAGGTGAATCTCCCGGTACACCATCGAAATCTTTTTCAGGTAAAGAACACTTCCGCTGCGAGCGAATGACAAACTCTGCTGGCGTGAGATGCTTATCCGCTTCGACGAAGATGTCGTACACGTCACCTTCGCGATCAACCAGTGAAACAACTTGCGTTCCTGGGCAGCGTTCGGCATCTTCACAACCTTTTCGATACCCGTCGGGCCATTGCTGGCCTTCGCCGGTTTCGAGTGCCTGACCTCTTCGCTGCTTGCTTGTGCCGAGGCTTTCTTTATCGCGGTACCCGAAGTGAACATCGACCACGCCCAGGCATAGTTTTTTGGGCGGGTGCGCGGTGTAGTCCAGCTAGGCCGCGTCTTGTGCGATGCTGGAAATTTTCTGAGCGGCGATTCGCTGGAGTGACTTGTCGGTACGAGCAGCCAGGATGCCGTCAAATGAGACATGGGAGCTATCAAACCACCGGTAGGCGACATTGGTTTCCATCCCAGGCGCCACAAGCTTCGTTGATACTGGCGGTGGGGTTGGCTGTCCCGTCGCGATCGTGGGTGGTACCAAGACCACTGATCGCTTGTCGAAGTAACCTGCCAGGCATTCGCAGTGATTCGATACTAGCCATCGCTAGATGCGAAGAGCAGGTCACGCGGGTGATGGCTCGCTATAACGTGGGTATGACGGACCACCAACCCACAAAAACTCTCCTCCCCGCAACGCTGGCCGCACTTGGTATCGTCTATGGCGACATTGGCACCAGCCCACTGTATGCAATTCGCGCATGCTTTATTGGCGATGGGCGTTTGGCAGTCAACGAAGTGAACGTGTTGGGCGTGTTGTCGCTGATCTTTTGGTCATTGGCCTTGGTCGTCTCGCTAAAGTATCTCGTGTTCGTGATGCGGGCGGACAACCAGGGCGAAGGCGGCATTTTAGCGTTGATGAGCCTGATCACTAACCCGACTCGTAAGCGAGCAACAGCACAGGACGAACCTTGCTTGCGTGTCAAGTTCGTGGTTTTGTTCGGACTATTTGGTGCTTCGCTCCTTTACGGCGATGGCATCATCACGCCCGCGATCTCGGTGCTCAGCGCGATCGAGGGTGTTCATGTTGCCACCGGTGCACTCGATCATCTGGTTCTGCCAACGTCACTCTTGATTCTGTTCGCACTTTTTTGGTTTCAGAAACGTGGCACGGCCAAGATTGGAAGACTCTTTGGTCCAGCGATGATCGTTTGGTTCGCAGTGATCGCCGTACTGGGGATCGCGGCGATCGTCAAACAACCTAGCGCCTTGGCTGCCGTGAATCCGATCCACGCGATCGTTTTTTTCAGAGTGGAAGGCTTCGCGGCCTTCACGATTTTGGGTGTTGTATTCCTGGTCGTCACTGGCGGCGAAGCGTTGTACGCAGACATGGGACATTTTGGGAAGCGGCCCATTCGTCTGGCTTGGTTCATGATCGTACTGCCCAGTTTGCTTCTGAACTATTTCGGACAAGGAGCGTTGCTACTTTCCGATGCAGCGACCGTCAGCAATCCGTTCTACTTGCTCGCGCCATCATGGGCACTCATCCCGATGGTCCTGCTCGCGACGATCGCCACCGTGATCGCCTCGCAAGCGATCATCTCCGGTGCGTTCTCGCTGACAAGCCAAGCCGTTCAGCTAGGGTATTTGCCTAGGGTTTCGATCATTCACACGTCCAAAGATGAGCAAGGCCAAATTTATGTACCCGTCGTGAACTGGCTGATGTTTGCCGGAGTGGTTGCCTTGGTGTTGTCGTTCCGGACTTCCGAAAATTTAGCGGCGGCTTACGGGATGGCAGTGACGACGACGATGGTCATCACGTCGGTGTTGCTCTACCTCGTGGCCGTCAATCGTTGGCAATGGAGTCGCTGGTTTGCGGTTCCGCTAATCGGATTGTTCTTGTGCATCGACGTTGCCTTTTTCGCCGCCAACCTGCCCAAGATTCCCGACGGCGGTTGGCTTCCATTGTTGGTTGGCGTCGGCTTGTGCGTGGTGATGATGACATGGAATCGAGGTCGCCAAACGGTTTTGCGATTGCTCCGACGCAGGTTGATCTCGACAAAGGAGTTGATCGACGAGATGGCCACTTCGTCGCCGCGACGTCTAAACGCAACCGCTATCTATTTGACGTCGCATGACGAAGGCGTCCCGATGGCAATGCTGCACAACGTCAGGCACAACCAGGCCATGCACAATCCTGTCGGGTTGCTAACGATCGATGTTGAAGATCGTCCGTGGGTTTCCTTGGAAGAACGTCTACAAATCGAGCGGATCGACAGCGGTTGGTACCGCATCGTCGCGCATTACGGTTTCAAACAACGGCCGAACTTACCAGGCATCGTCGAGCAATGTCGCCAGCAATGCGTGGACTTTGGCGATCCATCGGCGATCACTTATTTTCTAAGCCGCGTGACGCTGGATATTGGCAACCAGCCGACGATGTTGCATTGGCGTAAACTGCTGTTTGTTGCCCTGTTGCGAAACGCAGATGATCCCAGTAAGTACTTCCACGCTCCGCCTGACCAAGTCGTCGAGATCGGAACTCGGCTAGAGATTTAGAAATGTCCGTTCATGTTCGCTAAAGGGAAACGATTTCAGCGGTTGGTTGCGTTGCCGACAAACCAAGCCTTAGCGTACGTACCGTTCCTAAAAAAATTCAGTAGCTGTTCGGCGACCTTTTGGCGACCTCTGTCGCTCGGGTAAGTGTCATCGCCGACAAGGTCGCTGCGATCCCAAATCAGGACGTCGGATTTGAGGGGCTTGATTCATCGGCTCATAAGTACGGTCCCCAGAGAAGTAGAGGTCGCTTAATGTTGTCGCCTTGCACTTGGCTCTGAATCAGCCAACGCACAACAAACGCGCCCTCGTAGACGAACGGCTCTGAGTTCAAGCTTCCATCGGTATAACCACCATAGATACGACTGCCGACATACGCGATTTGCAAATTCGAAAATTGCTCGCGTAAGTTTGCGAGCACCTTCTTCGTATCACGCCGGAGTTGCTTGCCTTGATCTTGGAGTTCGCCGCTCGGTTCCACATTTGCGATTTTGGTTCAAACCACCTGGACTTGTCGATCCGAGATATCAGCAGACGCCAAACGACGATTGGCTTTCGACGAGCAAAACGCGTCAGGACCAGACCAACGAGCCTTCGCTTGGACACAATCGTGACACGTGGCGAGCCACTGGGGTTGGCGTCGGCAATCGGTTTAAAACATGAAGACTTCTGCGTAGCGTTCGACATGCTGATCGAGACGAATACGATCTTGCCATCGGCTGCAGGACGACCTTCGCTGTCACGTGACGCAATGGCAGCAGTCGCTTTCTCTGCGGCAATAGCAAAACGTTTAGGCGGTTCGTTGTCTCCATTCCCGTAAAGTCCGCCAGTTTTACCTTTGCATCGGATCTTCCGCTGTCATTCCAGTTAAAGGTATGAGACCAACACTCTTCATCCCGACTGACGTTTTGATCGTCACATTTGCTTGCCGAGAGACACCAAGTGCTCCTCAAAGTCGAATTTCGACGACGACCATAACATTGCTTTCACGCTGAACCTTGATCGTGAACGTCTCAACTGACTTGGGTTCAGGTGCGGCGTTCCCGTTATTCAAGTTGTTACCGTCGAAGTCGACAACTTTCACCGCATCATCATCAATCGCAACGGTTCGCTCTTGAACATTGGCGAAGACATGAGCAACATTTTTATCTGTATCAATCTTGCGAATTATCGCGTCGACTTCAAAGCCGAATGAGGGGCTTGCTGTTGCAAGAACGAAGGCGACCATCAACAGCGTTCGAGAAACGTGGATATTTCGTAGTGGAGATTGTGGAAGTGCGGTAAACTTCTAGCTTGCGGTAACAGTGATTCTTCGCTAGTTGGAAGCACCCGCCACGACGACTTTCTAAAACATTGAAACTCCGCAACGGTCGCTTAAGTTCGGTACATTTCGAAAAAAGAGCGTACACATCCGGCCCACCAAGGGACGCACGGGGTTTGAAAGAGGTTACGACGTGCAACTCATCAGTTGCATACCACTCCCCCCCGCAGTTGCCAGTGAACAGCAGTTGCCAGTGAACAATGGAAGATTCAAAAATGAGAGCGATTTTATTCCTTGTCCTGATTGCAGCATTCCACGCACATGCAGTCGCACAACCGAGCAAGTCACGCGCCGCTGCGATCGCTCAAAACTATCCCGCGATACCAGAGTCGATTCAGCGAAGGCCCGTCACCATCTGGAGCGACGGAACCAGGATGGCAGGCGATCTTTACTTGCCAGCTGACATGGCACCTGAAGCCAAACTGCCGGCGATCGTTTTCATCGCCGGGACTGGCGGCACCAAGAAGGGGACGCCTGCACGCATGGCTTCCGTGTTCGTGCAAAACGGATACGCGTTCCTTGCCTTCGACTATCGCGGTTGGGGCGAGAGCGACAGCAAGTTGCAAATGCTGGAAGACATGCCAGAGCCGAATGAGAATGGCGATGTCACGGTGAAAGCTCGCGCGATTAGCTGGCAGATGGACTTCGCCGATCAAGTGGAAGATATTCGCAACGCGATTGCCTTTGTTTCTGGATCACCGAACGTCGACAACGAACGAATCGGAGTACTTGGCACAAGCTATGGTGGTGGACTTGCAACATGGATCGCGGCCAATGACTCGCGAGTGCGATGCGCGGCAGTTCAGGTTCCTGGTATGGGCGGCGGACGAGGCCCGGCAGCAGAACGTCGCGGTTTGAACTTACAGACGAAACAGGCACGCGGTGAAATCGAACCCGTCCCTTACGAGACTGGGGCACCTAGAGGAAAAATGTCAAGCTACGCGCACATGCGATACAACACGGCGAAGAGCATCGGCTACGACGTCATCAAGGCCGCTGAAAAGATCACCATACCGATGTTGATTATCGACGCAGAGAACGAAGAGTTGATCGACAGGACCAAGAACGGTGAGTGGGTTGCCGGGATCCTTGAATCCAATGGCACGCCGGTTAAGTACCACGTTCTCAAAGGAATCCAGCACTACGGTGTCTATAAGAAGAAATTTGATGAGGCAGCATCAATGGAAGTCGAGTGGTTTAACCAATTCTTAAAATCCGCACAGTAAACATTGATCGAATCGACAGTGGTTTCTGACACGCCAATTTGGACTACACCATGATCCTAATCGCATCGACTCTTTTCCTATCTGGCTTTCTGATGACCGGTGCCTGCCTACCCTTGGTGTTTGGTAAGGTGCCGATGAACTCGGTCGATGGAATTCGAATCAAAACCGCGTATCGGTCACCCGATTCGTGGATGTACGTGAACGAGGTTGGCGGAATGATCTTCGCAATGCTGAGATTTCCGTTGATGCTGGCTGGAGCCATCGGTTCCTTACTGACAGACAGGGAGGTCGCCGTGTTAGGCATCGTGGCAGGACTCTCGACCTTAGGGTCACTGACGTCAGCCGTCTATCTACTTATTCGGTACACGAACAGTTATTCGCTGACATTCGATCAAACCACCTGCAAATCCAAATTTTCTTAAGCCCCCATCAATAGCTCGCACAGTCGAGGCTTTGAGTAACGTTTTCTCCCTCAGCATTGGTCTGGTTCCCTATTGGAGACGTAAGGATTGAATTGGCTTGTCAGTCACGCTCTGGTTGTTGTCGGGTTCGCCCTAGCGGTGCCTGCGGCGATTCACATGCTGTCGCAGCGTCGAACTCCGCAGAGCGTTTGGGCTTGGTTGGTGCTGATGTTTGTTCTGCCGTGGGTTGGTGTTCCACTTTATTTGATGTTTGGTGGACGGAAAATGCAGCAATTGATGGAATCCAAAGCGGATTTATCACTGGAACTTGAGGGCGTTTCGCAAATCTCCCATGACCGTGTTCACGAAGTACTCACATCCCTCGGAATTCCGCCCGCCCGAGAAGGAAACACACTTATCCTTCACGATGATGGAAAATCAGCTTTCACTTCACTGATGGAACTGCTGGAATCGGCGCAGACCAACATTTGGTATTCGACCTTTATGCTTGCCGACGACGCGACAGGCAAAGCCGTCGTTGATTTGTTGACGAAGAAAGCGGCGTCGGGCGTCGACGTTAAACTCTTGCTTGACGGCGTCGGAAGTTTGCGGACGAGCACACATTTTTTGAAGTCGCTGAAGAATGCAGGTGGCGAGGTCGCGTGGTTCATGCCGGTGCTACATCGTCCGTTTCGAGGGCGGACCAATCTCCGTAACCATCGCAAGCAGGTGATTGTTGACTTTGACCGAGTTTGGGCTGGTGATCGCAATACGACGACGCAATACATGGCGGCCCAGAACGCTGCTAACGGTTGGATTGACTTATCGTATTTATTGAAAGGGCCGAGCTGTCATGTCTACCGACAGGTGTTTGAGTCGGATTGGAAATTTACAACGGGAACGACGCTGACACACAAGCGAGCAACAGAGAAAAGCAAGCCTTGCTTACGCGTTGGGTTGGTAACAACTCAAGTTGTTCCCTCTGGGCCAGACGTTCACGACGATGCTTTGTTGAACGCCTTGCTGACGGCGATATACCAAGCGGAAGAACGAATCTGGATGGTGACGCCCTACTTTGTTCCGCCCGAAAGTCTCACGGACGCGATATGCTTGGCGGCCCGGCGAAAAGTGGATGTTCGCATTCTTGTGCCCGCGAGGTCAAATCACATTCTGGCTGATTGGGCACGCGGGCCGCATCTGCGAGCGATTCAACGTGCAGGCGGAAAAGTGCTCGCACACCGGTGCATGGTTCATGCCAAGACGAGTGTCTTTGACGACTCTTTGGCGTTGGTTGGATCAGCGAATTTGGATGAACGTAGCCTACTGTTGAATTATGAATTGGTGCTGGCGATTTATTCAAAAGCCGGTATTGATGGTACCTCGCGATGGATTGCGGACCGCCTTGGCGAATGCGAACCGAGGAGCTCAACAAGTGGACGCACACGACATCTGCTCGAATCGCTCGCCGAGACCGTTTCGCCCCTCTTGTAGCCGCTGCCATGCTTTGGACCTGGCTTCCCTAGTCCAAACTCTGGTGAGTTCGGCTACAGAGTTCGAGATGTGTAATCTTGGAACTTCGTGATCAGTTGCCAACGCTTACGACCACCGCCCCATCGGGCAGAACCATGCCGGGCCGCAAAATGCCAGTGGGATGGCCTGCGGTATTCAGCTGTCCGGTATACCGCATCGGCGAAATCAAACCGCGATAGCCGGAATTGTAGACCGTCGACGGAGCATCGGAGACGCCCTGGTGCATACGAATGTGGTTGTTGTACATGTCGCCATAGTCGAAGTGACCGGAGGCACCTAGGTAACCAGTTCCGGTGTGGTGGTGAATACCGGTTCCGTAACCTTGCGCCGAAGCGGTCGAGGTTGCCAACGCAAAAACACAACCGACTGCTAAAGCGACGGTCAAAGCAAAAATCTTCATGGTCAAGTCCTCAAGGTTACTCGCTTACGCTCGCCTTGGACGACAGTCCCGGCTAGCACGTTCCGCGAAGTGATGTAGTTGGAATACGTCTACTCGCAACCGGCGTGCCAATTTAATCCCGCGGAGGCTATTTCTACCCCAACCACGTTGATTGGGCGTTCAGAGGCAAATTCCTGCAGCGAGCGGCGCGCGAGATTTGGTCGGTGCGGCTAAGAATTGTTCAAGATTTGGTTCGGCAACCGAGGTCTTCAAACGTCAGCTAGGTAAACCAGCCCTTCGCGACGATTCTGAGGTTGCACAGATTTACAACCTCGACGGGAAAGCAAGTCAAGATCGATCTTGACTTCGCATCACTCGCGTTTTGGGTTCACGAAAGCCTCGAATGATTGGCAAACTGCCACTTCAAAAAAGTGTCATTTGACTCGCTTCTATCGCGTCCCAAAGACCACTCAAACCGGGCGTGCTCTGCTGAGGTGGAGCGATAGATCCTCAACTCGGACCATTTTCCCGTTGGGAAAACATGTCGCTCAAGCAGATCGACAGCGATTGTAAAAAACGCCGCGATTCGTTGAGTTTTCTGACGAACAACCAATTTCGCACAAGCCATGCGATAGAGAGGATGCGTCATCTACTGTCCCGAAACGCGAGCGAGGTTTCGAGGAGTCTTCCCAGTGCGAGCCTCGGTTAAGTGCCGGGTGAGTGAAGAGGTTCGCAACGCCAAACGACTCCCTTTCAAAAAGACAATCACCATGCTCAAGCAATCCACCAGCCGAGTCAGCCACGAAGAGCCTCTACGATTTGACTGCCATGTCAGCATCAATCCACTCACGAGCGTTCGTGACTTCGGCGATGTCGAAGTACTGGATTTTGGCGGACGTGAATGGCTTACAAAATGCGGCCATGCCCTTTTCCCACTTCGATTCGCCAACGATTGCCAAGCGTTCAATGCGACCGTGATGCTTGAAGTCGAACTTGATATCTTCCCATAACGCGCTGACATCCCAACCGTGAAAGTTAGTCAGAATGACCAGCATTCGTACTCTGCCGAATTCAGTGATTTTGGCTTCAGTCATCGGCAAGAACGCTTCGTACGCTTCTTTGGATAGTTTTCCACTGACTTGAATCTCGATGATTTTGCCTTCGGCGTGCTCGACGATATTGAATGACATTTTCGTAGTCTCCGAAACTTGAGGTTGTTGGTGGTATCCGATCCTTTCTGGATTTGGCCCCCGTTGTTTGCCAACTCGATGCGTATCCAAAGTTTCACGGGACAGAAACTCGACTTCGCGTCGGGTTGGAAAAGCCCAAAGCTGGCGGCTTCAAAGACATCTCCTTGCACATGGAATGCCAACAGGCATTTAAGTGGTTTTCCCTAGGTATGCGTGCCGAAAGCGAACACCGATTGCTCAGTGCGACCAATACCTGTCCGGCTAGCTGCGGATCCGGTTGATCCACGAAGCCAGGTTCGCGGGGAAGTGGCAAAGACGCTATCTCAAATTGCCAATCCAGTCGCGGCGATCCCCCTTCCCAATCGAAGGCGTTTGGTCAGTCATTCTAGTGATCGCCATGCTATTCGTGATTGAAGAAATAATTCAAATCGTCTGGGCGATAAGGATTCCAATCTGGACAAGTCGAAACATCACTGTCCTGGAAGGGGTCGCAACCACCGTGTTGGGACGATTTTTTTGGCGAACTGGCCGGGTGATGCCGCGTGGATGACTGGATTGCTGGTTGGGTTTCGATTCTTAATCGCTGGTTTGACGTCGACGTGGCTTGGCTGGGCTATGCGACCTTCACACACGAATCCTTCGTAGACGAAATAGCCGGACTCTAAAATCATTTCCCTACCAACCCGCCGAGTAAGCGACGCTCTGCGGTATCCTCGCTTACGCATCGGGTTCATTGTTCGCCAAGCAACTCTTAGGAAGATCGCGTTACTCTCTCTCGTAACGCCAAGTTTTATGCCAGCATGGACATCAACGGACTGATCGCAGTGGCGACTGATGCACCGCTGGTGATGAAGATGATCGAAGGGAATCAGGGCACCGGCGTGAACTTAGCGAAAACCAAGAAGAGGTTTACAGGCACACATTCTGGTTCAGCAATTCATCAAAGAAGCAGGCGGCCGCGCTCTGCGTTGCTTCAGGATCGACGGCAAGGTAATTGCGAAAATATGCCCCGATGCGAATTCTTGTCCCGACTCGTTCACTCAAAATCCGTAACAGAAACTAATAAATTGGCTCGAACGGCGTTTGGCACGAACAGTGCATGGAGTGTCCAGCACTACTCTTACTGGGACACTCATCAATGAACAACTCATGGCATTTAGGGCGATTCGCTGGCATTGACGTGCGAATTCACTGGACATTTCTGCTGGTGCCCATCTGGATTTACTTTTCAAGCATGGCTGCTGGTAGTGGCGCAGTTGCTGCCACTGTGGCAGTATTGTTCGTGCTGGCGATCTTTGGCTGTGTCGTACTTCACGAGTACGGACATTCACTGACGGCACGCCGATTCGGGATTGGTACTCGCGACATCACGTTGCTACCGATCGGTGGTGTGGCCAGTTTACAGCGGATGCCGCGAAACCCTTGGCAAGAACTTGCGATTTCAGTCGCAGGTCCGGCTGTGAACGTTGTGATCGCAACGGTGTTATTTATCGGCCTGCCGATCAGGGCAATCGCACGTTGATTTCGTTTCGGTCCAAGGATTGCGTTGTCATCGCTGAAGTCAAGCCGCTCGTTGTTGAGTGGCGTGTTTCCCGCACGGAGGTGCCAAGCGATGAACGGACCAGCAGCCCTCGT
>NZ_SJPX01000003.1:0-80451 GCF_007860175.1 Rubripirellula reticaptiva
GCGACTTGCATGCCTAATCCATGCCGCCAACGTTCATTCTGAGCCAGGATCAAACCCTTCAATTTTGTATTGATTCACCAGCGAGCAAGCTCGCCGGGAGAAAGCAAAGTTAAAACCGATAGCTGATCTGGTCTGGAGCCTCGGTAAAGACTCCAGCGATTCGCCATTTTTTCATTCATCCGAACCAAACCACTCCGAAAAGCAACTTGATCCAGAATCACGAGAAATGACCTCGCAAATCTAAACTCAACAGAAGTTTCATCACCAAATTGTCAAAGATCAATGTGTCTGGTCGCCCTCGATGTCGTCGCTGACCCGGAGGTCGCTGAGACAAAAAGTTGTGTGCCAAACGCGAGGGCGAATCATTACCCGTAGATCGTTCGTCGTCAATGCGTTGTCGCAGTGTTTCTTAAGATTTGGCACATTTTTTGCCATCTTTAGACGTGTGTGCTCCGCTCATTGCCTAAATCCTCGCCAATTCACGCAACAGTACAGCCTGGAATGATCACCATTTTTTGTTTTTGACTCATCGTTTCGAATTCGTCGCACTGAAGATGTCGCACTGAAGATGATGTCGGTCAGCAGATCTGCCGCGTGCCTTCGATTGGTTGGCATTCCGAGGTTTGGATTGCAATAGGCGAATGACGAGACCCTGGGAACGCTTCCCGGCTGTGGGGGGACGAAGCTGAGGGGACGACGTGGGCTGGTCGCCTGTACTTTGATTTTGCTTTATGATCCCAGACCATTAAGCCTTTGCCAAAATAGACCATCACCAAAAACGTTCCTCACCAAATACGTTTTCCAGGAAACGATTGAATGACTGATTCGAAGCAAGCATCACCACAGAGAATGGCCACCATGGCCCTGCACGCCGGGCAAGTCGTTGACCCGACCACCAACAGTCGTGCTGTTCCGATCTATGCGACGACCAGCTTCACGTTCAATGACACCGATCATGCGGCAGCTCTATTCGGGCTGACTGAGTTTGGCAATATCTACAGCCGATTGATGAATCCAACCGTCGATGTCCTTGAAAAACGGTTGGCGGCGATGGAAGGCGGAGTCACGGGACTCTGTTTTGCGTCCGGGCAAGCTGCGATCACGGCGGCTGTTCTTACGCTGGCTCATAGCGGCCAAAACATCGTCAGCAGCACGTCGCTGTACGGAGGGACGTGGACGCTGTTCACGCAAACGTTGAAGCAAATGGGCATCGAAGTCCGATTCTTCAATCCGGACCATCCCGAGGAAATTCACAAACTGGTCGACGAGAACACGCGACTGGTTTACATGGAAAGCATCGGCAATCCCAAGAACGATGTGCCGGACTTCAGGGCAATCGCCGATGCCGCGCACACGGCGCCCCACGGTGCATTGCCGGTGCTTTGCGACAACACCACGATGACACCGATGTTGTTGAAGCCATTCGAGCATGGCATCGACATCGTGATCTACAGCACCACGAAGTTTCTGGGCGGTCACGGCGTTCATATCGGCGGTGCGATCGTCGACAGCGGTAACTTCAAGTGGGCCGATCAGCCTGAGAAATGGCCTGAGTTCTGCGCTCCGTCACCTTCTTATCACGGTGCGATTTTCGAAGAGCACCTTCGACCGATGGGCAACATCGCCTACTTGCTGCACATCCGAACGCACTGGCTGCGAGACACCGGTGCGGCGATGAGTCCGTTTGCTGCGTTCTTGTTCTTAATGGGAATCGAGACCCTGCATTTGCGTATGCCGCGACACTGTGAGAACGCGATGGCAGTTGCGACGTTCCTGGAGAATCACGATTCGGTCGAATGGGTGAACTTCCCTGGACTGAAGTCGCACAAGGATTACGCACGTGGTCAGAAGTATCTGCCCAACGGCCAAGGTGCGATCATGGGTTTTGGAATCAAAGGCGGAGTCGAAGCGGGTAAGAAGTTCATCAACGCCTGTAAGCTGTGTTCGCACTTGGCAAACATCGGTGACGCGAAGACCTTGGTCATTCATCCCGCCAGCACGACGCACCAGCAATTGAGCGGCGAAGAGCAAGCTAAGACTGGCGTACGTCCCGAGTACATTCGTGTTTCAGTCGGTATCGAAGATGTTCAAGACATCATCGATGACTTGAGCCAAGCTTTGGCTGTCGCGACCGCATGACCGAGAATTCGGCCAATCTGCGAGGTGCCGAGAGCACCGATGATGTCCGTTCGGCTGCGCCCCTGAAGCACGTTCAGACGATCGACTTTGTTGGTCCGATCGTGCTTGAACTTGGCATTTCGCTTCCTCGCGTGACGTGCGCATACGAAACATGGGGCCAGCTGAATGGCGACGCGTCGAACGCGGTGTTGGTGTGTCATGCGATCACGGGTGACTCGCACGCTACGCGTCATGATGAAAATGATGACGCCGGTTGGTGGGAGCAATTGATCGGGCCCGGAAAGGCGATCGATACTGATCGTTTCTTTGTGGTCTGCCCAAATGTTCTCGGTGGCTGCCGGGGTACGACGGGGCCATCGGATATTGATCCTCTTTCGAATCCGCCCAAACCCTACGGAGCTAGCTTTCCGCGAATCACGATCGCCGACATGGTTGGCGTTCAAAAACGGTTGGCTGATCATTTGGGGGTCAAGCGTTGGCGATCCATCGTCGGCGGTTCGCTGGGTGGGCACCAAGCGATGACCTGGGTGACTCGTTATCCCGGATCGGCCGATTCCTGTGTGATCATTGCGTCCTCGCCACGTTTGAGCAGCCAATCCCTTGGCTTCGATATCATCGCTCGCAATGCAATTCAATCGGATCCAAACTTCGCTGGCGGTCAGTACTACGACAAACCACAACGACCTGATACGGGGTTGGCGATCGCAAGAATGCTCGGTCACATCACTTATCTCTCGAGTGAAGCGATGGCCGACAAGTTTGATCCTGATCGTCATGATCCGCGTCAGATCGCGTCTGGTTTCGAACAACAGTTCAGCGTCGGTTCGTATCTGGCACACCAGGGCGAGAAGTTCACGACTCGATTTGATGCAAACAGTTACGTCACGTTATCGATGGCACTCGACTTGTTCGATCTTGGGTCGACGCGTTTGCAGTTGATGGAAGCTTTTGACGAAGCGGACAGTAGTTTTCTAGTGATTAGCTTCAGCAGCGACTGGTTGTTTCCGCCGAGTCAGTCTCGTGACATAGTCGCGGCGCTTGCGGCGCTAGATAAACAAGTCACCTACACCGAAGTCACTTCGACTGCGGGGCACGATTCCTTTTTGGTCGACCGCGAAATTGGCCAATACGCGCCGATCATCGAAGCGCGGCTGGGGAAGGTGGACCGGTCGCCGCTGACATTAACGCGATTGGAAGAGTTCATTCTGTCATGTATTCCAAGCGGCCTTTCGGTGCTTGACCTCGGCTGTGGCGACGGCAATCTGATGGCGGCGTTGCGAGAACGGGGACATGAGAAATTGGTCGGTGTTGAAGTTGCCCAGGACAACATTTTGAAGGCTGCATCGCGCGGTTTGAATGTCATCGACTATGACCTGAATACTGGGTTGCCCGCATTCATCGACAACCAGTTCGACTTCATTGTGTTGAGTTCGACGCTGCAGGCGGTCGCCAATGTGGCCGAGCTGTTTGACGAAATGTTGCGAGTAGGAAAGCGGGTGGTCGTTAGCTTTCCAAATTTTGCTTACCGGACACTTCGCGAAGACTATGTCGTGCGAGGTCGTTCGCCGCGAGCACCGGGCGAATTCAATTACTGTTGGTATGACACGCCCAATCGCCGTTTTCCAAGCATCGCCGACGTGATGGATCTTTGTCGTGAGAAAAACGTGACTGTCGAGCAGGAGATCTACTTTGATTCTGCGACGCAGACGCAAATCTGGCCCGATGATGACCCGAATTTGAATGCCGAGACAGCGATCTTAGTACTTTCTCGCTAAGACGCTGTTACGATAGATCGTCGCGGTGCACCGATTTTGGGGCATCGTGTTCCCCATTTCTTCGTGTTCAAAGTGGTGCTGCGTTATGAAGTCGATTGCAGTTTTGGCGGCTCTTTGTTGGTCGTTTGGTTCGCTGGCGTCGTGCTTGGCGGCTGATCAACCTAACTTCATCATCATTTTCACGGACGACCAGGGCTACAACGACTTGGGGTGTTTTGGGTCAAAGAAGATCGAGACGCCGAACATCGATCGTCTGGCTCGCGAAGGCCGCAAGTACACCAGCTTCTATACGGCCTGTTCCGTATGTTCGCCTTCCCGCGCGGCACTGTTGACGGGCAGCTATCCCAAGCGTGTTGGCATGCACAAGCACGTACTGTTTCCGCAAAGCGATTACGGCCTGAACCCGGCCGAGTACACGATCGCTGACCATTTGAAATCCCAAGGTTATGCGACCGCTTGTGTTGGGAAGTGGCACCTCGGGCATCATCCCGAAACGTTGCCGCGTGCCAATGGTTTCGATTCGTACTACGGAATTCCGTATTCCAATGACATGAATCATCCCGACAACAAAGGCAAGCCCCGTTTGCCGTCGGATGAATTGTGGGCGAATCAAGCTTCGGCGATCGAGATCTGGAACACACCACTGTTCGAAAACGAAGAGATCATCGAATTGCCCGTGGACCAGCGCACGATTACTCGGCGCTATACCGACCGGGCCATCGATTTTGTGAAGTCGAATCAGGACAAGCCGTTCTTCTTGTACCTCCCTCATTCGATGCCACACATTCCGCTGTATGTTCCTGATGATTCGTACGATCCCAATCCGGCGAATGCGTATACGTGTGTGATCGAACACATTGATGCGGAAGTTGGCCGCTTGGCCGATACAGTGCGAGATCTTGGGTTATCCGAAAAAACGTACATCATCTATACCACCGACAATGGACCTTGGCTGCAATTCAAGAATCATGGTGGCAGCGCTGATCCACTGCGGGCTGGGAAGGGGACAACGTTTGAGGGCGGCCAACGTGTACCCTGTGTCATGTGGGCGCCAGGTCGAATTCCCGCAGGCACGACGACCGATGCTTTTGTAACCACCATGGATCTGCTGCCAACGATTGCGTCGATCACAGGTTCGCAGTTGCCATCCGAAAAGAAGATCGATGGCGTCGATATCTCGTCTACCTTTGAAACTGATCATTCACCACGGAACGAATTGATTTTCTATTCAGCACAGGGAGTCCTGGAAGGGATTCGGATGGGCGACTGGAAATATCTTTCCAAGGTAAAGACCAAGGGCAAGAACAAGCCGGCTGGTCGCGAACGATTTTTGTTCAATCTCGCTAAGGACATTGGCGAACAAGAGAATTTGATTGAAAACGAATCAGCGATTGCAGCCAAGTTGGACGCTCGAATGGTGGCCGCGGATGAAGAGATCACCGGGGCAGCTCGTCTCGTTTGGAAACGCGAAGCGGTACCCGCGAACTGATTGATCGACGTTCTATTTTTAGACGCGTGCCACTTTCGACATGAAACCGCAATCATCATTTATTCGAAGACCCGTTCTTACGCGACGCCATTTTCTTGGTGGCGTCATCGGTGGTGTGTCGATTGCCGGTGGAATGTATGGATGGGCCACTCGTGTCGAACCGCATTGGTTGCAGATCACTCGGCACACGCTTGCGATTCGTGATCTTCCGGAAAGCTTGCGAGGGAAATCGCTGGTTCAGATCTCGGATTTTCATATCGGTGTGGCTGACGAGAACTATCTGAGCTGGGCGGTGGAGCAGGCTAATGAGCTAAGCCCCGATATTGTTGCGGTGACCGGCGACATCATCGATCACGGCTTTGAAGGTTCAGCGGACGCAGTCCAACGAGTCTTTTCGAGACTCGAAGGCGGATCGCTGGCAACGCTGGGCTGCCTGGGCAACCATGACTACGGAAATCGCTGGTCTGATACGAACATTGCTGATCGTATTACCGAAACGCTGAGCGATGTTGGTGTGCAGATGCTTCGTGACGAGCACGTCACGGTTGAAGGGTTAAGCGTATTTGGGCTCAATGACTATTGGACGCCTCATTTTAATGCGAACCAGGTGCTGCGCGAGGCAGACCAGGGGCGCGACGGACTTTGCCTGTGCCACAATCCGGACGTCTGCGACGAGCACGTGTGGAACGGTTTTCGCGGTACGATTTTGGCGGGACATACGCACGGTGGGCAATGCAAACCGCCGTTCATGCCGCCACCACGGCTGCCAATCAAGAACCGCCGGTATGTCAGCGGTTTTTATGACGTAGGTGAAGACCGGACTCTGTTCGTTAACCGCGGTGTCGGTTACGGGTTCAAGGCACGGTTCAATTGCCGACCGGAAATCACTCATTTCACGCTGCAGCGTTCGTTGAGCTAGGTGCTGAATTGAGCGGGCACAGGCGCGGGGGAAAAAGCAGAACTCGCGTCGATCGGCAAGGGCTTCCCGGTGAAAAATGCTTCAGCAAAAAATAGGGTGGCGTTGTAGTCGCTACGACCGTCACGGCTGATCGGTTTTTGTTGCATTACGGCATCAATTGGCGTTGCCTTCGTGCCTCATTGTGCAAAAACGCGTGCTAGGGTTCTTCGGGCAAACTCTGCCCGCTTTGTTTCCCTTTACCAATCCGTTCGTCTGACTTTGCTTGGACGTTACGGTACCCATAGCACGCCGATGAATCACTCTGCACGGACGACCGATTCGCTCGCCACATCAAAACTGCCTACGTACCGGTTGTTCTTGATAGCGATCGCGTTGTTGGTTGCCCTTAGCAGCGGCTGCAGTCAATTGCGTTTACCGGCAATCGACCCATCCGGGGCCTGCCTGTTTTCGCCACTTCCGACGACCACCTCCATTGCCTTGCCCGGTTCGGGTGGCGAGGGATGTGGATGCTTTAGTTGCTTGGCTGGACTCAAGTCTTGCGTCACTAACCATCTGCGAAGCAAGCCAGGGATTGGGTTTCCGACACCTGCCTTCGTCGATCCGGTTGATCCACCGGCCTGTCCGACGCCTGGAACGCAGTCCATTGCGGCCGGGCAAAGCAATGAACCTTGCGTGCCGAGCGCTCCTTGCGCCGGATCGTGCGCGACTGGTCCTCGCGCTGTATTGTTGGGCGCTGAAACAGACCCGAACTGCAAGTGTTCGCTTCCCGACCGAGGAAAGCGCGGCTGCATCTTGTTGTCGCCCATGAAGATCGTTGCACCGGTCGGCGGTGAAGTCGTCTTGTTGTCGGGCGTTTGCGGTAATGACGGTTACCTGCAGATGAACGAGAAGCTGGAATGGATGCTGACGCCCGACAGCGTCGGTACGTTCATTCAAGTTGGCGATGACGAGCCTGGCGTGATCGGTCGATTGGCCGGTTCAAGCGTTCGTCCCGAGAAGAAAGATCCGTCGTACGCGATCGGAATCACCAGCACCAAAAAAACACTGATCACACGCGGTAACACCAACCCCAACGACGACGTGCGGTTAGAGAAAGGTCAGACCTGGATCACGCTTTCCAGCCCGAGTGAAGGAGTCAGCCACGTCACGGTGCTTGCGCCCGAGAGTGAATGCTGGGACCAACGCAAATCGACGGCGACGATTTACTGGGTCGATGCTACCGCACAATTTCCTGGTGCGCAAATCGTGCCCGCCGGGACCACGGTTGACCTGACCACTCGCGTCACGCGATCAGAAAAGACATTGCCGGCAAGCGGATGGAAAGTTCGCTACGAAATCCTGCAACCTGAACTGGCAACGTTTGCCGGAACCGGTGGATCGGCGGTTACCGAAGTCATCGTTGACGATTCGGGCAACGCAACTGCTCAACTGGTTCCCGTGCCGGGCACCAGCGGCACGACCGCCGTGAACATGCAAGTGATTCGGCCGGGCGGCAAGACTGATAACATGCCAACTCTGCCGCTTGGTAATGGTCAGACCTTTGTGACTTGGAGTTCACCGAAGCTTGAGCTTCGCGCCGGCGCGCCCGCGGTTGCATCGTATGATGTTCCCTATCAAGTTGTCGCCAACGTGCGAAATCCAGGCAACCAGCCTGCCACGAATGTCCGCGTCGACTTGCAGACTCCGCCAGGCACGAAGATCATTCGCGCTGACTCGTTCGCTCGCGTGGTACCCAACGGCGTAACCTGGGACCTTGGCATTCTGCCACCGCAGACTCAATTGGACCTGTTCGTTGAATTGGCTTCACAGTCACCCGTGGAGCTGAGCTTTCAGGCTCGCGGCGATGGGCTTGCCAGCGAAGACTCGGTGCGTGTCGACGTTTTCCGGCGATCGTTGGGGTTGGCCGTCGCGGCTGTTGAGGATCGCGTCGAAGCCGGTCAAGCGGTGACCTTCAATATCGATGTCACCAACAACGGCGATCGTCCGATGACAAACGCTTATGTGACGGCAACCGGTGATTCGTCCATCATCCACGAAAGCGGTGGTGTGATGGTTCGCGACAATAAAGACGGTCCACTGCAACCGGGTGAAACTTGGCGCAAGAAGGTCGTCTTCACACCGACTCAGTCCGGTCGTCGCTGCGTCAGGGTCGAAGCGTTCGCCGACGGAGGCCAGCGGGCTGCTCAAGAAGCCTGTGCACTTGTCATTAACCCCATCCCACTGACACCCAACTTAACCGCAACGATTGACGGCAAGTCGCAAGTCGCTACTGGTGACCCTACTCTGATTCGCGCTCAAATCGTTAACGAAGGTCGTGGCGAAGCTCGCAATGTCACCTTCAACATGGTGTTCGATCCGCAGTTGCAACTGATCGCCGCAACCGAAGGTGCCAACGAACGAGCCATTGGTCAACGCATCATCACGTGGAACGTTCCATCGATCGCGCCGGGACAACAGGTTTTGTTGGAAGGTCAGTTCACAACAATTTCGCCAAGTCCTCGATCACGAGTTTCCATCAGCGCCGAGAGTGCCGAGGGCGCTCGCGCGAACGATGAGTTTGTTTTCGAAATCATTGGCCCCGGACAAACGGTACAGCCGCCACGCGGTCCAAGCTTGCCACCGGTCGGAACGTCGCCTGAAATCCCCGGCGGGGCGGCTCCCGAGCCGCTTCGCGGTAACCCTGATCTTCGCCGAACCGATCCACTGCCGTCGCAACCTGGTCCGTCCCCTGAAACAGCACGAACGGGTCGGCTGGTGACTTCGGTGTTCGGTCGTGACAACCCGGTGCGAGTGAATGCTCCGATCCGTTACTCGATTCGAGTCACCAACGACTCCAATCAGCGGGATGGACAGGTTGGCATCCAGTTTGCATTGCCAAACGGCGTGCGGATGGAACGATTGGTTCCGCAAACAAGCCCGGAACTGAGTGACTATCGCTTCGATTCCGGAGTTGTTTCGTTGCCCTACATTCCAAATCTGGAACCAGGCCAAAGCGAAGACTTTGAATTGGTGCTTAGCAGCAACCAGCCGCAAACGTTCGACTTGAACGTTGCCGTACGAAGTTTGAACACGCCCAACGGATTCGTTACTACCGAAACGACTACCGTAACGCCTTAGGTTTCTTTAGGAATACTCTTCCATCGGTGGGCACGAGCAAATCAGATTTCGATCGCCATAAGCGTTGTCGATTCGTCCGACCGCTGGCCAGAACTTTGCGTCACGGAGCCACTCCATCGGCCATGCGGCCTGGTCACGTGAATAGGCGTGGGGCCACTGGTCGGCAGTCACTGCTCCCATCGTATGCGGTGCATGTTTCAGTGGGTTGTCTTCGCGATCGAGTTCGCCCTTTTCGACGGCTTCGATTTCAGCACGGATCGATATCATCGCGTCACAGAATCGATCGAGTTCGGCTTTCGATTCGCTCTCGGTCGGTTCGATCATTAGCGTGCCTGGCACTGGGAACGACATCGTCGGGCTGTGGAAACCGTAGTCCATCAATCGCTTGGCGATGTCGTCGATTTTGATCCCTGCAGTTTTTTCAAAGTCGCGGCAATCGATGATGAATTCGTGTGCGACTCGGCCACCCGCATCGGTGTACAGCACGTCGTAGTGATCGGCGAGCCGTTTTGCCATGTAGTTTGCGTTTAGGATTGCCATCTGTGTCGCCTTTCTCAGACCCGCGCCGCCCATCATCGCGATGTAGACATAGCTGATCGTCAAAATGCTAGGGCTGCCGTAGGGAGCCGCGGCGACGGGGCCAATCGCAAACTCGCCAGCCGTGTCAGGACGCTGGACGGGGTGCCCTGGCAGAAAAGGTAGCAACTGTTCAGCGACGCCGATCGGCCCCATGCCGGGACCGCCGCCGCCGTGAGGAATGCAAAACGTTTTGTGCAAATTCAAGTGACAGACATCCGCGCCGCACTTGCCGGGGCTGGTCAGCCCCACTTGCGCGTTCATGTTGGCACCGTCCATGTACACTTGCCCGCCGTTTTGGTGAACGACGTCGCAGACTTCGCGAATCGTGGCTTCGAATACTCCGTGCGTTGATGGATAGGTCACCATCAGCGCCGATAATTGTTTGCGATTTTGTTCTACTTTTAGTCGCAGATCCACCATGTCAATGTTGCCGTGGTCGTCGCACTTGATCGGAACCACTTTCATGCCCGCCATCACCGCAGACGCAGGGTTGGTTCCGTGCGCCGAAGTTGGAATCAGGCAGACGTCGCGAACGTTTTCGCGGCCTTCAAGAGCAGCGGCATGTTCGTGGTAGGCGCGAATGACCAATAGCCCCGCGTATTCACCTTGCGCGCCAGCGTTGGGTTGCAAACTAACTGCTGCGAAACCGGTGACTTCGCATAACCATCGTTCGAGTTCGCGGAACATCTGCGTGTAACCACGCCACTGTGTGTCGGGCGCGAACGGATGAATATTGGCGAACTCGGGCCAAGTGACGGGAATCATTTCGCTGGTCGCATTCAGCTTCATCGTGCATGAACCCAGTGCGATCATCGAATGGGCGAGCGAAAGATCGCGGCCCATCAGTTTGAAAATGTAGCGCAGCATCTGCGTTTCGCTGCGGTGACTGTGGAAGACCTCGTGAGTCATGAAGTCGCTCGTTCGGGCGAGCGATCCGAAGCTCATCATGCCCTCTCCGGCCGCTTCAATTACCAGCGAGTCGACGTCAAAGCCGGTGTAGTGGCCAAAGTTGAACGCGGCCAATAGGTCCGCCACGAGAGCTCGGTCCGATGTTTCGTCCAGCGTTACGCCAAGCGTGCCGTCGTCGTATTCACGTAGATTGATTTGTCGTTCGCGAGCCGCGTCGCTGACTTGACGTGCGGCATGGATGCGGCCTTTGCCAAGGCTGATGCGAATCGTATCGAAGATCGGCCCATTGCCGACGATGGTGTGGCCAAGTCGGGTGAGTCCCTTGGCCAAGGCACAGGTGTAGGCCTGAGTTCGCCGGGCAATTTGACGCAGGCCATTGGGGCCATGATAGACCCCGTAGAACGAACTGATGATCGCCAGTAGAGCTTGAGCCGTGCAGATATTGCTGGTCGCTTTGTCTCGCCGAATGTGTTGTTCACGAGTCTGGATCGCCATTCGCAACGCGCGGTTACCATGCGAGTCTTTGGAGACACCAATCAACCGGCCGGGCAACTTGCGAGCGTGCTTTTCGTGCGTCGAAATGAACGCAGCGTGAGGCCCGCCCAAGCCCATCGGGACACCAAACCGCTGGGCACTGCCGACACAGATGTCGGCGCCCCAGTTTCCGGGGGCTTCTAAGATCGCCAAACTCAGCAGATCCGCAGCCGCAACCACCAAGCAGTTCTTCGCCGCTGCGCTCGCCGTCAATTCGCGATAGTCTTGCACTCGGCCGTCGGTCGTCGGGTACTGGACTAACAATCCGCACAGCCCACCGTCGCCATGATCAAAGTTGACTTCTGCGATCGGGCCGACGATCAGGTCGATGCCTAACCCACGAGCGCGTGTTTCTAACAAGGCTAACGTTTGCGGGTGACATTCGTCGCTGGCAAAGAAGCCCGTCTTTTTGTGGTTGTGAATCGCCGCGCACATTCCCATCGCTTCGGCCGCGGCGGTGGCTTCGTCCAACAAACTTGCACCGGCAAGCGGCAAGCCGGTCAGATCAGCGATCATGGTTTGAAAATTCAGCAGTGCTTCCAAGCGACCCTGCGCAATCTCGGCTTGGTAGGGCGTGTACTGCGTGTACCAGCCCGGGTTTTCAAGCACATTCCTTAGGATCACCGGCGGAGTTACTGTGGCGGAGTACCCCATTCCGATACAGCTTCGGTAAACCTTGTTCTTGCCCGCGATCGTTTTTAGTGCCGACAGAAATTCCGACTCGCCGCGAGGCGCAGGGATGTCGAGTTCACGTTCCAACCGAATTTCCGGAGGGACCGTTGCCGCCGACATTTCGTCCAGCTCGCTGAAGCCTAGGCTGGCAAGCATTTGCGAAACTTCGTCGTCCGACGGCCCGATGTGACGGCGAATGAATCCGTCGGCAAAATCAAGTAGGCTCGCGGGGTCCGCGTCGCCGAGGTGAACAACAGATTTGGCACGAGAGGGCGATGCAAGGTTCATCGTCGACGGTCCGGGGGTTGCCGAAAGGACAAGGGGTCAAAGTCGATCACTGACGACTCAATTGAACCCGTATCCTAAAGACGTTCCGGTCGAATTGTCACGGGGCGATTTGCCAAAAACGCTGGTCCCCGTGAAAACGTCGCCAAAGTCGCAGTGGGCGGCTTGATTTCGGCCCTACGGACTAAGCGTTTGGCGAGACGGGCAGGTTGATCGTGGCCAGCGATGTGGGATCTTGAACCACAATCACAGGGCGTCCGCTTTGCCGTCTGACCCATTGTTTCAGCTCGAAACCGGTACACCAAGCCGCGTGACGAAGGCGTGGCATCAGCGTCGGAGCGACGGCTCGCATACGAAACAAGCGATGCGATTCAGTCGAGTATCGTGATTTGTAGGTTTCATCGCCACGCATGAAATCGAGCCCCACAAAGCCTCGTTCGTATATCTCCAGCAGACCGTCAATGCACATCAGCCGTCCCGGCTCGAGTTCAGCAAAGTTGATGTCATAGCCGGCGCTATAGCTGTAAAGAACTTTGTTCCCGCCAATGAATTTTAATTCGCCAGCGATCGGCGTGCCCTCGTGTTTTAGCACGGCCAAGTAAAGCTGATCGCGACTGAGAAACTGCTTTGCCGTTTCAATCATGAAGCTACGAAACGACTCGTTTG
Source organism: Rubripirellula reticaptiva (assembly GCF_007860175.1). Lineage (NCBI taxonomy): Bacteria > Pseudomonadati > Planctomycetota > Planctomycetia > Pirellulales > Pirellulaceae > Rubripirellula > Rubripirellula reticaptiva. The sequence goes on from NZ_SJPX01000003.1 coordinate 13,085, forward strand.
CGAAACTACCCGCTTCGCCGGCAGCAACCCAACGGCGCTGGTGCATTTCGATCACAAATCCGAGCAGTTCGTCGACTTCTGCGTCGCTTGTTGCGACAACTTTTTCCATCGTCTTGAGTTGATCGGCCCAGCGTCGCATTTGTCGTCGCTGAGTTTTGCCGTGGCGTTTAAGATGTTCGTCCCAGGACGTGTCGGCAGCTCGGTACCAAACGCTCATGCGGCTTTGGGCGTGTAGCGTCGCACCACCCTTTTTCAATCCGGATGCCAACGCGGACATCGGTTCGTCGCCCTCGACCACGCCGTCGATGTCGATGACTTCCCAGCCCCAGTTCGCGTCCGAAGCCGACTTTGCTAAATGCATCCCCATTGCGAAACCAACCTCTGCCGCATCGGCCTCGTCGGCCAAAACCGAAACGTGGTCCGTACAGGCTTCGCCGTCGCCGATCATGGCAAGAACACCCGGACCGTATTGGTACAACGGCAGCAGGCCTCGCATGTTTCCGTCTGAATCACGAGCGACTAGCACGTAGGCTTGGCGCCCCCCGTTCATGGCTTCCCACCATGCACCCAGCCACGATGTTTCGCGGAATGGAACTCCTCGCGAAAGCCGGTTCCACGCGTCAGCATTCGATAGGAGTTCTGCGATGTCGCTAGTGGTTTCAATCGTGAACATTTGAGTGTCGTGGCGGTATGATGTGAGTGCGGGGCAGAATGAAAAAACCTACGCCGTGTCCATGAACTCAGGCGTGCGAAGTCGCTATTCCTATTACAATGCTGACCCTACCTGAGCGGGACGCCGATCCAGTCGTCAAAACCGCTAGGACCGCTTCCTGTTGATGCCCTCCCCGCATTCTCCCCTTCCCCAGTTTGAAGATCACTGTGATGAAATCACTATGCTTGAATCGAGTCTTGCTGTCCGTGCTGATCGGCGCCGTGTCGCTTTGCGGCCGCCGAGCCCTGGCGGATTCTCCATCGCAGTGGAATCGGTTCCACGGTGACAACGGCCAGGGCTATGTTGCCGATGGAACATTGCCGGCGGCGTGGGACGCATCGGACTATACGTGGACACGGAAACTAGGCTCGCGAGACGTTTCGTCACCAATCGTGGTTGGCGACAGCGTGATGTTGTTGGTGTCGCACCCCGAGAAGCAGAAGATTGCCGTCGAGGCGTTGGATTTGGCGTCCGGAAAATTGAAATGGTCCAAGTCGTTTGACCAAGTTCCGCATCACTTGCATACGCGAAACACATTGGCAGCCAGCACTCCGGCGGGCGACGACGAATTCATCTTTGCCGCTTGGTCGGACCCGATGCACACGATTTTGAAGTGCTTTGATCACGATGGGAACGTCGTCTGGTCGCGAGACTTTGGCACGTGGCAGTCCCAGCATGGCTTCGGTACATCGCCCGTCATCATTGGTGACTTGGTCGTGCTGCTGAACTCACAACAGGCCGAACAGTTAAAAGAAGGTCAGCAGGCTGGCGTTTCTCGAATGATTGCTTTGGATCGCGAAAGCGGACAGACCGTTTGGGAGTCTCCATTGACAACGACTCGATCCTGTTACGGTGTGCCGGCAGTCTACGAAAAGGATGGCGAAGTCAATCAGATCATTGCGTCGAATTCCGGCAATGGGCTGTTTGCGATCGACCCGGCGAGCGGAAAAATGTTGTGGTCGATACCCGTATTCTCGCAACGTTCATGCAGCACGCCGATCGTGGTTGGCGATGTCGCGATTGGTTCTCACGGCAGCGGTGGTGGTGGCAATGAATTGGTGGCCGTGCGCATTCCGGCAACCAAAGATGCCCAACCCGAGGAACTCTATCGGATTATTCGCAACGCACCTTACGTTCCAACGCCAGTTGTGAAAGGCGATCGATTGTTCATGGTCGATGACCGTGGGATCGCGCAATGTGTGAAAGCGGAAACAGGCGAGGTCGTTTGGTTCAAGCGAATCGGCGGCAATTTTGGTGCTTCGCCGATCATCATTGGCGACACGATGTTGATGATCAGCTTGGAGGGTAAAGCGACTTTGGTCGCGGCGGATGACGAATTCAAGAAGCTTGGTGAAGTCGATTTGGGTGGCCCTGTCGGCGCGACTCCAGCTTTTGTGGACGGGAACCTGCTGCTGCGAGTCGATGACGAATTGCGATGCTTGGGCGCAAAGCGACTCTAATTCGTTTTCCCTAACAGATCACGACTGGTTCATCAGATCTTCAATTCTCACTGCCAAGTCGACGGGCGGATCGCTGATCTGGAATACTTTACGGCGGTTGGTTTGACCGCCGATAAGTTCGATTTGCGATGGCTTGATTGCCATCGCTTTCGAAAGTGCCTTGGCGATCGCCTTGTTGGCTTTGCCTTTGTCCGCCACGGCGGTCACCGAAACTCGAAGCGCATCATCATGGCATCCACCGACGTGGTTTTGTCTGGCTGATGCTGTCGCGTGAATCGAGATTCGCATGTCCGGCTATCCGTGACCGATGTCGGTGACGCCTTCGAATAATCGCGACCCGATTCGCACCATGGTGGCGCCTTCGGCAATCGCTTCGGCGAAGTCGCCGCTCATTCCCATTGAAAGATGCGGCAATTCCAGCCCAAATTCAGTGGCTAGCGTGTCGCGAAGTTCACGGGTTTCGGAGAACTGGGACTGAGCGGCTGACGAGTCGGTGTCCCAGCCGGCCATGGCCATGATGCCGATTACTCGCACACTGTCGCTGGGCATCGTGCCAAGGACCACGCGGAGTTCGTCGGGGGTCATGCCGGTTTTCGATTCGTCGCCGCTCGCGTTGACTTCAAGCAGCACGTCGGTCGTGATCCCTGCGGCCGACGATTCCTGGGCGATCGTGGTAAGTAGCTTCTCGCTGTCGACTGAATGGATCACTGGCCGATGACGCAGCGTCCGACGTGTTTTGTTGCGTTGCAGGTTGCCGATTACGTGCCACTGCACTGAATCGTCCAGCGACAAAATCTCGGCTTTTTGCCAGAGCACTTGGGGGCGGTTTTCACCGAGGTTGTCACAGCCCGCGTCGACTAACATCGCCGTGATCTCAGCGTCGACGTACTTGGTCACGCCAATCACGGTGACTGAATTCGGGTCACGTCCCGCATCGGTCGCTGCTTGGTGAACGTCACTTAATACCGCGTTCCAGTTTTCGTTTAGGCGGTTTTGCGAATCGTCGTCCATCAAATCTCTGTTCTCATTGAATTCAGTTTCATCCGGATCTGTTTATATCAATCTTCGCCTGGTTCGCTATCGTCCACTGTTACGATTGCGTCGTGGTCGCCGTAGGTCGGGTCAAACCGTGATGCAAAGAAGTCGGCGATCAAGTGTTTGCCAAGCACGCTTCGTGTTTTGGGTTCACCCAGAGTGCGGTAAATCATCCACTGCTCCGATCCGACTTGAATGCGATAGCCGACCGCTTCGTCGTTTCGGCACAGACGCAAGTTGTCGACGACCGTCAATTGACGCCAGGTGCGTTTGCGTTTGAAACGGCGCTGTGAGCAGTCGATCCATAGCGGGCAATACAGACGCCCCTTTCCTTCGGACGCGAAAACCAGATGCCCATCTTCGGACGTCTTTAGCGTCGCTGCCGTCGGCCCGACTCGCCATTCGCCGGCCGAGATTGGCAGCACCATGGCGGATCGCCGGCCGTCGTTCAGGAACACTTCGCGAGTTTCGGGCTCCGGATCGGCTTCAATGTTTTCGGCCATGGGAATGCGCGACATGTAGCGAATGCTGCGAAAATCGTCGGTTCCCACGCCGGTGTTGTCCAGAGCAGCGCTGTCCGGGGCAGCATGATCAGGATCTGGCACGATCGCATCCGCTAAGTGGATACAGCGATCTTCGCGAACGTGCATCACTTGGCGTTGCAACAGGATGCCGCCGGTCCACGGTTGTTCAAGTTCGATGTAGTGAACGTCGTCGTCAGTGTATTCACAGATTTCTGACCAAGTTCCAGTTGGCCGTTGTTCTTCGCCGTCGATTTCGATCGTCGAATGCCAAGCACCATCGATGACTTTGTTTCGACCGGCAAAGATTTCGATCAAGACGTGTTCACCGGAGTAGTCGATGTGCGTGCGACTCTTTTGAACGTCCCATTCGGGCAACATGATTGCAAGTTTTGAATCGGAATCGTGCCACATCGTTTCCGGCAGTGACACTTCCCAGGCCAATCGGCCACCGGTTTGTGTCTGCCCTAGCGCGGCAGCGATCGCAGGTTCAAGCGACTCGATGTCCATGGCAACGGCATGATCTAGAAGTCCACCCTCGGCGATGTCGTCAGCCACGTCTTCGCGCGTCGCCGAACTGAGTGCGGAACCGCCTTTTCGCACGGTCATCGCGGCAACCCAGGTTGCCAATAAGTCGGCCGCTTTGGTGTGAACTTTTTTGATTTTATGATTTGACGTGCACCGAAGGAGCGTCAGGCTACGGGTAAGTGACGCAAAGACTGCCCGAGTATCGACGGCGCCCGCGATGGCCTCGGCGATTGCGATGTCGAATTGGTCACACCAGTCGGTGATCGCGGCGATCGACTGTTTTTGTAATCGCAGACAAGATGGCACGTCTGCCATTCGCCAAGCCAGCGTTAGCCCAAGTTCGCCGCCCAGAATCAAATGAGTGGTTGAATAGGTCTGGTTTTTTGAAATGACCGCTTCATGCAGTTGGCGTAGCGAGGTCATCAGTTGCCAGCTAAATCTCGGTTCAAGTTCGCGGCAAAGGGCCGGCAGCGCTGCGGCCCAAGCGACGGCTTGGTTGGCTTCGACGACGGAGATCGCGGACGCGGTTTCGATGGAAAGGATGAAATCCTCGACTGCGCCGACCAGGTCAAAGGATTCATGCTTTTTGCCGATCGTTCCACCGCAGGCGAGACGGCTAAGCAGTTCGAATTGTTCACTACATTCCGTCCCGGTGGCGACTGCGATTCCCCATCGATAGACTGCCCCGGACTTGCCGGCTTTGCCGAAAATGGATGCGGCTGGTGTCGACTTGCTGGTGGCGATTGCCTTCAATCGCAGGGCTTCCCATTGTTTGAGTGAATCCATTGAACTGGATTTCGATTCACGATTTTGGGTTGTGTCGATAGACATAAAGAGATGCGCAGCAATAGCGGGGACGTCAATTGTGAAGATTTTCAGTTGGCCAGCGGCCGCAATCTGAACAGGATCGGACGATACCATAGCTGTTAAATTGGGCAACGCCAGATAGTTTGGAAGGGTTGAGAGAGTTTTGACCAGGGCCGGTCTGGGCGTATCCTTGACCTACTGATTGGTCGACAATCGGGCCGTAGCCGGATCTTTAAGTCTGCGATTGAGTCTCGGTTGGCTGCGAAGCCACTCCATTCGTGAAAATTAAACAGGAAGCATCGATGTTCGTTAGGTCGATTGGACAATTCATCTGGATACTCACCATTGGTTTCGGCTGCCAAGGTCTGGGACTTGCCCAGGAAACGAAGCAAGCCGCAAATCCGGACGCGGAAACCGAGAAAGAGATTCGGATGCTGCCGTCCATCGACGATCCGTCGGACGACGAGAAAGAGCAGACACCGGTCGACGAGATGGTCACTCGAGACCAAGTGGCAGCCAAAGCGTTTGGTCCGCCGCCCGGGGCAAAGTCGATCAGTCCGCGGAATCTTTGGATCGATGCGAAAAAGTCATTTGTCATTCTGGACGGTTACGTTGCCATGAATGACGGGCCGCTGGAAATGTTCGCCTGTCCTGCCGGAACCAAAGAACACGAATCAGTGGTGGCAACGATCGCCAAGTCATCCGAAGTTCATGCGGCTTTGTTGGCGGTCAACGCTCAGTCTGGCACGACGGTTCGATTCTTGCCTCGCTATGTGCCGGCCACCGGACAGCGGATTCGTGTCTGGGTCTGCTACCGAGATAAAGACGGCAAGTTCCACGCGGTCGACGGCCGAAAGTGGGTTCAGCGGGCCGAGTCCGGAAAGTCGATGGAAGTCGATTGGGTTTTCGCGGGCAGCGGGTTCTGGACTGATCCGTCCGACAATCACGAATATTACCGAGCCGACTCCGGTGACATGATTTGTGTTTCGAACTTCAGCACGGCCATGATGGACATACCCGTCGCAAGCAGTGCCGACGCTAGTCAATTGGACTATACGCCAATGACCAAAATCATTCCCCAGCGGGGAACGCCGGTACGGATGGTGCTGGTTCCGATTCCAGTTCCAACCGACACGGACGATGAAAAAGCCAAGGAAATCAAACCGCCAACCGAAGACATTTTGCCTGCGGTCCGCTAAGCGATTGGAACGTCACGCACTAGCCGCTGAAGATTCCTGCGCCGAATGAATCGTCATCATTGGAATCGACGCTGGCGGATTCGCGTCCGCCCGATGGTGGATCGATGAAGTGTGGTCGTGGCGGTGCCGGTTTGTGTTGCGGCTTGGGCGAATCGATAATCGCCTGCGGTGCGTCGGAGTCGACGTCCGCAAAGTCATCGTCGTAGCGTGATCGGTAACCGGGTTGTTGACATCGGCTCAATTCAGCTTCGAATTCAGTGATGACGGCGTTTTGGATCAGCTCGCGACACTCGCTGTTGATCGGGTGGGCAACGTCGGCGTACAACTTTTGTGGTTGGTCGTGATTGTCGTGCGAATCGTTTTGGATTTTTGTCCCACATTGATTGCAGTACGACGCTCGTAAGTGATTCTTGTAGTTGCATCGGTTGCAATGCCCGCTCAACTTTCGACTGGGCATTGCTACGAATGGACCGCTGGTTCCATCGATGATTTTCAGATCACGGACCACAAATGCGTTGTCAATTGTGATCGAACAGAATGCACGAAGGCGGTCTTCGGAGCCTTCCATCAACTTGATTCGAATCTCGGTGATTTCCATCTTCCGACCTTCCCTAACCGGCGAACCAATCACAATCCATTGCGACTCGTCTGCAAGTCCGTGTAGTTTAGTGGATACTTACAATTGCTGGAACTCGCGTGGTGCGAGTCGCGGCAACGATCGCACCGCCTCCCGGGTGCGCGGTTTCCCGAAGTGAAGCCCGCAGCTTTTTTGCCAACCGACGAGCTTCAACGGGTGAGCGAACCAGCGCGAAGCACGCCGAACCACTGCCTGTCAATTGACACGTTCTGCAGCCCGCCCGCCACACCGATTCTATGATTTCGTCAATTTGCGGTGCAAGTATTCTGGCAGGATGGGATAATCGATTCATCATCGACTCTTCAATGGCTTCATGATTCGCATTGGCAAGCGACAAAACAAGATCCGCTGCGTTGCGGGGATCCGCGGGAACTTGGGAAGCTGCGTAAACTTTTGCGGTTGAAAGACTGACACTTGGGTAGATGACCACGAAATCCAGTCGTCCACCCATGGCCACCGGCGCGAGGTTTTCACCTCGCCCCGTGGCTCGGATCGCTGACATCGGCTCGCTGCCGAGTCCCAAGAAAAACGGCACGTCACTACCAATTTCCGCTGCGACCTCGATCAATGCTGGGTGTCGCGGCGAAACTGAGATCAGTTTTGCGGCGCATGCGATTGCGGACGCAGCATCACTGCTGGCGCCGCCCATGCCAGCGCCGGCGGGAATGGTCTTCAACAGTTTGCAATCGAAACCCGTTTCAAGTTCAAAGACTTCGGCGACCCGCATCAGGGCTCGCGTGACAAGGTTCGTTTTGTCGGTTGGAATCGACAACATCGATGCTTCGCGCTGAGGATCGTTTTCGATTTGCAACCGTTGAGCGACGATTTCACGTGATGGCAGCCAATCGAGCGACAATCGAACCCCTGGATCCACTGATCTTGTAACCTGCAGTTGGTCACACCAATCGATCGGAACCATCACGGTGTCAATGTTGTGAAAACCATCGTCGCGGCGATTGACTAATTCTAAAAACAGATTCAGTTTCGCTGGCGCGCGAGTCCGAGCAATCGCATCGATCGGCAATAGTTGGGGCGATCCGTTGGTTGATATAACTGGCGATTCACGGGGGCGGGTGTCGTCGATCATGCGGCTTGCCAAGCAGCGGGGTCGCTGCTCCGGTGCAGTTGGCTGTTTTCGATCGCAATCATCGTGATCCCAGCAGCCCGCGCATCGGCGATCGTCTTTTCGCGTTCGACAACAATTGTTTTATCTGCTTCGATCACGATCGCAGTGCCGCCCGCTGCGCGAACTTTTTCGATCGTTTGCGGGCCGATCGTTGGCACGTCGAAACGCATGTCTTGATTGGGTTTGCTGACTTTTACCAGTGTCCATCCGCCCTTTCGGCACAGTTTCCCAGTGCGTTCGATGCAGGCATCGGTGCCTTCGATGGCTTCGACCGCGATGACGGTTCCGTCTTTGATCGTGATCGTTTGTCCGATGTCCATGCCGCCCATTTGTTTGGCGACTGCCCAGCCCGCGTCGATATCGTTTTGCAGTTGAGCGCTGGGGGCTTTGCCCGTCAATATTCCGCTTTTCACTAGAAGCTCCGGTGCAAAATCAGTGGCGGCGCAGATCTCGATGCCGCTTCGAATGTAAGTCTTGGTGACGGCCAGCAGCAAACTGTCGTCCCGGGCGTCACGTTTGCGACCAAGCAGCGCTGGGCCAAAGGTTCGCAGGCAGGTGAGGTCGGGGAAGTGTTGCAACCAGATCGAACCGCTGTAAAGCAGGTCGGCTTTGAACAGTTTACCCGCCATCGTGACGTGCCGAATGCCGCTGCGGCGGAAATATCGCAGGTGTTTGCCAACCTTGCCCACGCCCGACCATAAGACGTCGTCGCAGATAGATTCAAGCGCCGTGCTGGCGTGACCCTTGATAGCGATGCAGGAAACCGAGTGGCCGCTGCGGACCAGTGCCAGGGCGACTTCGACGGGAAAGTTGCCCCAGCCCGCGACGATACCGATCGGCGGAAGTGAAGATTCAGATGGCTGGAGGGTCATGATATCGCTTGATCGCATCGGATTGTTTCCGTATCGGTCACTTATGCGGCGTTTCGATTCGGTTCGGCATCACCACCAGCTTTCGATTCGCCGGATTTTGATTGTTCGATGCTTGCAATCAGAGCGTCAAAGTCACGCCGCAGTTTCTTGACTTCGCGTCGCATCTCGGGAAGCTTGCGTTCAACCGCCATGATTTGCATCTGTTCGCGCTGAGGCGTCGCAGGCGATCCAAGGTAAACTTGGTTGCCCGGACAATCGTCCATCACACCAGCTTGGGCGCCGACGATCGCGTGATCGCCCAGCGAGATGTGATCTTTCAGTCCAACTTGGCCCGCCAGGATGACGTAGTCGCCGGTTCGTGAACTGCCAGCGATCCCCACTTGGCTGCACAGCAGATTGTGGCGTCCGATTTGACAGTTGTGGGCGATCATGACTTGGTTGTCGATTTTGGTGCCTTCGCCGATTCGTGTTGCGCCGTACGTACCACGGTCGATCGTGACACTGGCGCCAATTTCGACGTCCGATTCGATCGCGACATAGCCGAGCTGGGCGGTTGGAACGTGGCGGCCATTTTGCTGGCGATAGCCAAAACCATGGGCGCCAATCACCGTGCCTGCGTGGATGACGACTCGGTCGCCCAGCGAGGTGTATTCGTAGAGTGTGACGTTCGCATACAGGACACAGTCTTCACCGATCGTGCAGCGTGGCATCACCACGACGCCCGGCGCGATTCGCGTGCGAGCACCAATCGAAGCGCCCGCACCGATGATTGCGCTAGGGTGAATCGATGCCGTCGGATCAATTTGGGCCGTCGGGTCGATTCGGTCGGCCAACATCGACTGATCGACTGGCGGCCGATAATGGGCCACGACGGTCGCGAAAGCAGTATGAGGGTTATCGACGACGATTTGAGCACACGGGAAGTTGTCGGCTTCCGTGGACGTCATGATCGCGATCACGCCCGAATCCGCGATCAAGCCTGCAACCGTTTCGGCCCGTTTGGGATCGTCTAGCATCGTGATTTCACCCGTCCCGGCTTGGTCGGGCGGATTGGTGCCGACGCAGATGGCGTCTAGATTGGATGAGTCGCAGACGAGGCGACCGTCCACCATCGCGGCGATTTGTTCTAGCTGCATCGTATTCCCCGCGGGCGGCTGTGTCTGGATCGCTGTATTCAGATTGCTGTATTTTGAATCGGCACTTCGAACCTTCGTATACAAACAAGGTGCGGGTCGCATCAAGGTTGAAAGTCATGCGTTTCACGATTTCAGTTTTGGCAGACCGGCCAAGTCGACCGAGAGTTGTGGCGACCGAGAGTGGTTAAGCACAGCTGGCTCGATCGATCGGTGCGTTGTTTCATTTCATTCAGGTCCGTGGTTATGTTGGAATCGATCGTTGTTCCCGCCAACTTGTTGACTTTTCCGTTGTCGCCGGATGCGGTGCGGTTGCTTCGCGATGCGGACGAACGAATTTCGGACTTCACGCGTCGCCAGCGGCCCTGGGTCGAGAATTTTGCAGTTTGCGACTTTCGGCTCGTGGATGCGGCGCTGGCGTGGATCGGCGAGGCTGACTTAGCACGCGGAGAGCGGTTTTGCGAATGGGGCAGCGGATTTGGGGTAGTTGCGATGCTGGCGGCTTTGCGTGGCTGGGATTCGTTTGGCATTGAAGTCGAGCCGGTCCTGGTCGACGAGGCTCAGTCGTTGGCCGAAGATCACGAAATCGAAGTCATCTTTGCCGCCGGCAGTTTCATTCCCGAAGGCGGTGAAGATTCATTGCAGATCGTTGACGATATTTCGCACATCGACATGGATTGCCCGAGCGGATACGACGATCTTGATGCGGACGTGGCTGACTTTGATTTGTTTTTCGCCTTTCCATGGCCAGGCGAACATGCTTACTGGGAAGCGGTCTTCGATCGCTATGCGGCGGAGGGTGCGTTGTTGTTGACGTACCACGGAATCGAAAGTCGTGAAGTCGACAGCTTGAAATTGCAACGTAAGGTTGGACAAATTGACCGGATTGATGAAACGAATTGATGCATTGGCGTCGAAGCTGGACGAACTAAACGTTGACGCGATGCTGGTGTCGGACGAGCAAAACGTTCGTTACTTGTCCGGCTTCACTGGCGACAGTTCGTCGCTGTTGGTGACAAGCAGCGAAACGATCGTGCTGAGCGACGGTCGTTACGAGACACAGCTTGCCGATGAGTGCCCGTCGCTATCCACCGTGATCCGTCCACCAGAACAAACTTTGGCGGAATTGACGGCCGAGGTCTTGGCGTCTTCATCGCACAAGCGTGTCGGTATCGAGGCCAACGCGTGGCCGCTTGCAGCGTTTCGAAAGCTTTGCGATACCTGCCAATCTGTTCAGTGGGTCGAGACGACGTCGGTGGTCGAAAACCAACGGATGATCAAGGACGCCGACGAGATCGAGACGACCCGCACGGCCGTTCAGATTGCTCAGCGGGCCTACCAGTCGCTGTTGCCGATGCTGTCGGGGCGTTGGACCGAGTGTGAGGTCGCCCATGAACTAGAAGCGAAGATGCGATTCTTGGGCGCCGAAGGATGCAGTTTCTCGCCCATCGTGGCGGCCGGTCCGGGCGGTGCGCTGCCGCACTATCATCCGACCGATCGGCGACTGGGCGACGACGCGACGCTCTTGATTGATTGGGGAGCCAAGTATCGAGGATACGCCAGCGATTTGACTCGGACGATTCACCGCCCGCACGCCAGCGATCGGTTTCGTCGGGCTTACGAAGCGGTATTGGAGGCTCAGTTGGCATCGATTGACGCGATTGGTCCCGGCGTGAAAGCTGCCGCTATTGATGCGATCGCGCGAGAAGTCCTGAGTCGTCACGGCATGGCCGAAGCGTTCAAGCACGGACTAGGACATGGCACAGGGCTGCAAATCCACGAATCGCCGCGAATGTCAGCCAGCAGCACCGAAACGCTGGAAGCCGGTATGATTATCACCGTAGAGCCCGGTGTTTATTTTGCGGGAGAGTTCGGAATTCGCATCGAAGACGACATTTTGGTGACTGAGTCGGGGCACGAGGTGCTCAGCGACCTGCCAAAGGGCCTCGAAGAGTCCGCCTGGTTGCTGTAAAACTTGCTTCGAAGAACCGTTCACGATCTCCACCAGGGGTCAGTCCAATCAATCCAAATCAACCCGACCGCGAGTCAAGCATGAGCAAAGGCGGAAAGCCAAAGGATGTATTCGACGTCGAACGCATCCGTCAGATCATTGAATTGATGGAAGAACACGACTTGTCGGAAGTCGATCTGCAGCAAGGCGACGAGAAAATCAAGCTTGGCCGTGGCTCGACGGCACCCGTCTACGCTGCTCAGCCGATGGCGGCGGCACCTGCGGCTGCGGCTCCTGCCGGTGGTAGCGGCGAAGCCAACGAAAATGCGGGCACGATCACGATCAACGCTCCGATGGTTGGCACCTTTTACAGTAAGGCCAACCCTGAATCGCCTGCGTTTGTCAAAGTCGGCGACCGCGTTGGCCCCGATACGGTGGTCTGTATCGTTGAAGCCATGAAGGTTTTCAATGAGATCCCGGCTGAGTGCAGCGGAACGATCGTGGCCATTTTGGCGACCGATCAAAAGCCCGTTGATTTTGGAATGCCAATGTTCCGCGTGAAGCCGGACGCCTAAACCTTGTTTCAAAAAATTCTGATCGCCAATCGTGGCGAAATTGCGTTGCGAATCATCCGTGCTTGTCGTGAGATGGGCATTGGGTCGGTGGCCGTTTACAGCCAAGCCGATGCCGATTCGATGCACGTTCGACTAGCCGACGAAGCGTATTGCATCGGCCCGGCTCGCAGCAGCGACAGCTACTTGAAGATTGATCAAATCATTGCCGCGGCGGAAGTCTCAGGTGCTGATGCAATCCACCCGGGCTATGGCTTCTTGGCCGAGAACGCCCACTTCAACGAAGTTTGTCGATCCAGCGGTTTTGAATTCATCGGTCCCAGTCCGACCGCGATGGAAAAACTTGGCGATAAGAATACCGCACGTTCGATGGCGATCGCCAGCAAGGTGCCGGTTGTTCCTGGTAGCGACGGCCTGATCGAAGACGGTGCCAAGGCGCTCGAGATCGCCAAGAAAATTGGTTTTCCCGTGCTGATCAAAGCTACTGCCGGTGGCGGCGGCAAAGGCATGCGAGTGGCCGAGACCGAAGACACATTGGTGAAAGCGGTCGAGCAAGCACGCACCGAAGCTCAAGCAGCGTTCGGCAATGGCGGCGTTTATTTAGAACGATATGTCGGTTGCCCTCGGCACATCGAAGTTCAAGTCATCGCTGACTCGCACGGCAATGTTTGCCACCTGTTTGAACGCGACTGCAGTGTCCAGCGCCGTCATCAAAAACTCATCGAAGAAGCGCCCAGTCCAAACCTGCCCGAAGCACGCCGTCAAGAAATTTGTGACGCTGCTGTTCGCATGATCCGCGGTGCCGATTACAGCAACGCGGGTACGGTCGAGTTCATCGTTGATCAAGACGACAATTTCTACTTCATCGAAGTCAATGCGCGGATCCAAGTCGAGCACCCGGTATCGGAAATGATCACCGGCGTCGATTTGATCAAGGAACAGATTCGCGTTGCGGCAGGCGAGCCCTTGTCGTTCAAGCAAGAAGACTTGGTCGTGACCGGTCACGCGCTAGAGTGCCGCATCAATGCGGAAAATCCAGACAAGAATTTTCAGCCGAACCCGGGAAAGATCACGTCGATGTTCGCGCCAGGCGGATTGGGCGTGCGTTTTGATTCGCACGTCTACAGTGGATACAGCGTGCCGCCGCACTATGATTCGATGATCGGCAAACTGATCATCCATCGGCCGACCCGCGAGGAAGCGATTGCAACGATGCGACGCGCACTGGCTGAGTTGCAAGTCGAGGGGATCAGCACGACCGCTTCGTTCCATGACAAGGTTTTGCAGCATCCCGAGTTTGTCGCGGGGACGCACGATACGAAATTTGTCGAGCGTGAGTTTTTAAGCTAAGTCCCGAATCAGGTCAGCGAACTAGGTCACTGTGTTTCCGTCCCCAGATCCATTCACGATCTTGCTCGCGATGGTGCCCTTGATCGGGTATTTGTTGCTGATCAGTTTCGTCCGGCTATCCGGGCGAGGGATGGTCACGACTGGTGCTCGTGATATTGCGGCGCTTGCCATTGCAATCGCTGGGATGTTGGCCGTCGGGCCAGCCGAGTTGTTTTTTCCAGCCACGGCGGCGACCGTCTTTGGCCCGATCGTTTGGTTGGCTCTGATTGCGTTTTACACGTTGGTTGTCGCGTTGATCGCGCTGACCAGCACACCCAAGTTGGTCGTCATAGGACGATCGCCGGACCAAGTCTACGCGCCCCTGCTGCGTGCGGCGACGCGAATGGACGAGGCTGCCATTGGTGATGCAAATTTGATGCAAATCCGGATGCCAACGCTTGGTGTTCAGCTTCGTGTTGATGGTCCGCGTGGCATCGATCACTCGCGAGTGCTTTCGTTCGAGCCGATCGGATCGCCGATGTTTTGGCAGTCGCTGTTGGGTAATTTACGTCACGAGGTTCGCCAGGAACCCGTGCCGATCCCTCGCCGCGGCTTTGCGATGTTGGCGTTCGCAGCAATGTTTGCCTGCGTTTTGTTGTGGCAGGGCATAGGGAATCAAGAATTGGTGGTCGAGGGCTTCCGCGAATGGCTCTGGCGATAGAGAATTTCGCCCGCTCGATTCATCTTCTTCCTTCGTCGGATACCCTGCGATGCTCGCAAAAGACATTAAGACCGGAACGGTTGTCGTTCACGATGGCAATCCAGTGATCATTCAAGGCATTCATGTCCAGTCGCCTTCGGCTCGGGGCGCGGCGACGCTATATAAATTCCGTGCTCGCAATGTTTTGACCAAGAACAAGATCGACATCACGTTCAAGGGGACGGACAATCTAACCGAAGCGGACTTTTCGCGACGTGACGTGCAAGTGACCTACACGGACACGACGCACATTCATTTGATGGATAAAGAAGACTTTCAGGACTACGACCTGTTGCTCGAAGAAGTCGAAAACGAGCTGCCGTTCATGGCCGAAGGCTTGGAAGGGATCCGGGCGCTGATTTATAACGACGCATGCGTTGGTATCGAATTGCCAGCGACGGTCGAGTTGACGATCACTCAGTGCGATCCCGGCGTCAAAGGCAACTCGGCGACTTCGCGAAACAAACCGGCCACGATGGAAACTGGATTGATTGTCCAAGTGCCTGAGCACATCAAAGAAGGCGAACGATTGAAAATAGATACGCGAACAGGGCTGTTTCTGTCTCGCGCGTAGTCCTGCCGCATGTTCAGAATGTTGCTATCGCGGAACTTCGTTCACACTCAGTTCAGCCCACAGCGGGAATTCGGTTGCGATTCCTGCTAGCGGCATTGTTTCCAATTGCCCCGATTTGCCGCCGTATTCAGATGTGAATCGTGGGTCAAGCAAGATATGCTGGCTGGTTCCTTCGCCGCCGGCGATCGATTGGATACCGGCGATTTGTCCGAGCTCGCCTAGTCGCAAGCGTTCGACGCCAAGATTGCCAACCAAGATGCAGTCTTCCTCCCCCGTCGTTTCGTAGCCGTAGTTGCGAACGCTCGTGAAGACATCATCGAGCACCGCAATGTCGCCTGCTGGATTGATGTTGCTTGGTGGCATCGCATAGGCGTTGATAAGCGTGAATCTTAGTGGACTGCGGCCATCGGTCAAACCGACCCGAGACTCGAAGGATCCGTACATCGGTTCGAACAGCATTCGATCGGATCGGTCCTCAACCACACCGATCGAACCGGGCGGCGAGATGATGCGAGTGTCGTCCCAAATCATTGCATAGGCTTGGAAGTGGCCCGCTCGGCCGACTGGGTTGCTGACATTGGCGACGTAATTAGCGCCTGATCGCCGGAGGCTTTCGACGGCCAACCGTATGGGGCTCGAATCAGCCGGGTCGATACCTTGCAAAGCAAGTACATCAAATTGCGAAATGATGTTAGCGAGCGCAGCAACTTGGGGCGGCGTGACCTGGGACGCATTGGCAAAGCCGTCTAGGCACAGGGTTCCAATACGAATTGTGTCTGCTGATTTTTCAAGCGGCTTATCCAGCGAAACTGGTGTCGACGTGATGAGTGAGCCTTCGGTGTCGTTGCCAAAGCGATCGAGAGCGGAAAGGTTAATCTGGCCGGAAAGCACCATTCCGCAGATCACAAAGAATGCCACCACAGTCGTGACGGGACCGATCCAACGCAGCAACGGCACGTCCAGATTGACGCTGGTTTCGCGGCTACGGCGAGTGCGACGGCTGTTGCCGAAAATGTTGATCATTTCGACTCCGCTTGAAGGCTTCGAGTGTTCCATCGCTGTTTGGTGTCAGCTAGCAAAACTCAACAAGAGTTTCTTTGTGCCCAAGATCGCCAGGAAATTCCTGGAGTTGTTCGCTGTGAATTTTTCCGACAGTGCGAGTCGCGGATGAGCGTTAGGCCGCTTCGCCTATCATTTCCAGTGCCTCTTCGACCAACCGTTGCAGTCGCGGTGGCGCGTCTTCGGCGGTTCGGCGCAAGGTGATCGCAGCCGATGCTGCCGATGGTCCGATCTGGCTGAGAGCCCATGCGGAGCGTTCGCGTGCAGGCAGGTACATCGAATCGCCGAGACAGATTTCCAGCGAGTCGACTGCCAACTTGGTCCGTGGACCAACGTTCGGACCCAGGCGGCCAAGCATCGTCGCTGCCCAATAGCAGGTCTCGCCTTCATCAATGCAAGCTAGCAGGTCGGAAATCGCTTCGACTTCGTCTGGGGTGGGAGTGATCGATGATTCGAGTGCCGCCGTTGCCCATTTTCGCACCTCAACATTCTGGCTGTTTGCCAATTTAATCACTGCGGCAGTGCAACCGCGGATGTCGGCCGACTCGGCCATTTGTCTCAAAATACTGCCCTGGTCCTTGGTTTCAGCGGCTAACTTTTCTGACCAAAGGATCGATTCGGCGGTCATAAGGTGTTCTCTATTGCTTTTTCTCGCACTCGGACGAGTGCGGGTGGTAGGGCGATTGCATTATCGTGCTAACACGAATCGCTGGTGACGACTACAATCGAATGGAGTTAGTGGTACCGAAAACGAAGCGTTTCCTACAAGAGCTTTTTGATGCAGCCGACAAACGATTTTGCGATCATTCCCGATCGAGCCTCGATTGGATCGGTAGAACGAGAAATCCGTTTTTTTCCGACCCATAACGATGCACCTCGGGTACTTAGTGCTAGCGATATCGAAGCTTGGAACCGCGACGGATATTTAGGGCCGTTGGAAGTCTATGAAGCCGCTGAGATCGCTGAGATTCGCACTTATTTCGACCAACTACTGGCTCAGGCGATTTCCGAAGGTCGCGACAGCTACTCGATCAGCAGTGCCCATCTGAAGCACGGCGGAGTCTGGGATATGCTGACCAATCCCAGGATCGTTGGATACGTCAGCGACTTGCTGGGGCAAGACGTGGTTGGTTGGGGAGCACACTTTTTCTGCAAAATGCCTGGTGACGGCAAGAGCGTCGACTGGCACCAAGATTGCAGCTATTGGCCGCTGACACCGACCAAAGCCGTCACCGTTTGGCTTGCCATTGACGATTCGACGCTCGAAAACGGTTGTATGGAAGTCTACAACGGGTCCCATCAGTTCGGATTGATCGATTTTGAAACCAGCGACTCCGAAGCTGGAAACGTGTTGGATCAGTCCGTTAAACATCCAGAAAAGTACGGTACCCTGCAGCAGACGCCAATTCGTGCTGGACAGATTTCGATCCACAGCGATTTGCTCGTTCACGGTTCGGCACCGAATCGAAGCAAAAACCGGCGATGTGGTCTGACCTTACGTTATTGTCCCGCCGATGTGACGGCTTATTTAGGATGGAACGCGAAAGGTGTCGTCGTTCGCGGAGCGGCAGATGCATTGGATTGGCCCGGGGCGCCGCGCCCGATGGCTGATTAGTCGATAATCATTTCAACCATTTATTTGAATTTATAATAGGCAGTGAAGATGAGTTTGATTTCCCACTACGAAGGCGCCAGTTGTGCAATCTCGTTCGAACTTTTTCCACCCAAAACCGAAGAGGGGATGGAAGCAATGGCCGACAATGTGCGGCGGTTGTGCGAGTTCAACCCGAGCTACTTTACCTGCACCTACGGGGCGGGCGGTTCAACTCGTGGCACCACGTTGTCGGTGCTAAAGAAAGTTCGCGAAATCACAAACTTACCCGTCGCTTCTCACCTGACTTGTGTCGGATCGACGGTCGCTGAATTGGATTCATACTTGAACGAAGCCACCGAGCAGGGTGTCGACTACATCGTTGCTCTTCGTGGCGATCCGCCAAAAGGCACCGACAAGTTCGTTCCTGTCGAAGGCGGTTTGCGATACGCCAACGAGTTGGTCGAGGTCATCAACGCTAAGTTCTCTAAGTTGGGGATCGCCGTTGCTGGCTACCCCGAAGTTCACCAAGAGTCGCCGGATGCCAAAACCGATTTGGAAAACTTAAAGCGCAAAGTCGACGCCGGCGCCGACATCATCATCACGCAGTTGTTCTACGATAATATCGACTATTTCCGATTTCGTGATCGTTGCGTGGCGGCGGGGATTAACGTGCCGATCGTT
This sequence comes from Rubripirellula reticaptiva, assembly GCF_007860175.1. Lineage (NCBI taxonomy): Bacteria > Pseudomonadati > Planctomycetota > Planctomycetia > Pirellulales > Pirellulaceae > Rubripirellula > Rubripirellula reticaptiva. The sequence goes on from NZ_SJPX01000003.1 coordinate 31,635, forward strand.
CCGGGGATCTTGCCGGTCACGAATTTCAAGCAAGCTCAACGGATCGCGGCGATGTGCAAAGCCAGCATCCCTTACGAACTTGAACAATCAATGAACAGTCACGATGATGCCGGTGACCAGTTCCGCATTGGCGTTGACCATGCTCGCAAGCAAACCATCAACTTGATGGAGCATGGCGTGCCCGGCATCCACTACTACGTGCTGAACAAGAGCGACGCAGCAACCGCATTGTTGGATGGCCTACAGATGGTCAGTTAGACCGCAGGCCTATCCCGAATCAATCAAGTTCATGCGTCCACCAATCTTTGACAGCGGACGATTCGCAAACTGCCAGTCACGCTAGCCAGAGCTTTCTCGTTGCCGTGACGCGGCTCTGTGCCTATGCCTGGGGTTCAGTCATGGTCCAAGGGTCGAGAGCTTCCTTGAGAGTTTCCTCCGGCAGGATGCCTTTATCGCGGCATAGTTCGCGGATGGTTTGTCCTGACGCGAATGCTTCCTTCGCTAGCTTGGCCGCTTGGTCGTAGCCAATCAACGCATTCAAGCTGGTGCACATCGACAGGCTTTTTTCGACTGACGCTTCGCATGCTTCTTCGTTGGCTTCCAACCCGTCCAAGCAGAATTCGACGAAAGCTTCGGTGCCTTGCGAAAGTAAATGGACGGATTCAAGGATCGTGTCCGCCATCACTGGCATCATGATGTTTAATTGGAAGTTACCGCCGCTCGCCCCGCTAACAGTAATGCAGGTGTCATTGCCCATCACGCGTGCGGCCAACTGCATCATCGATTCGCACATGACCGGATTCACTTTGCCCGGCATGATGGAACTGCCCGGTTGTCGCGACGGCAGGATGACTTCGAAGAATCCACAGCGCGGACCGCTGCCCAGCCAACGAATGTTGTTCGCCACGTTGAATAGTGTTTGTGCGATGCACTTCAGCTCGCCATGCGAGTGGACCACTGCATCGCGTTGGGCATTGGCTTCGAAGTGGTTGGCGGCTTCGACGAAAGCGATTCCGGTTTTTTCAGCCAGAACCGAGGCAACGCGAGATCCGAATTCGGGATGTGTGTTGATTCCGCTGCCGACGGCTGTGCCGCCAACGGGCAGTTCTAGGACTGCGTCCCGAGCAGCTTCGGCGCGTGCGATCGACAATTCAAGCTGTCGGGCAAAGCCGCCAAACTCTTGTCCCAATCGCAGCGGCGTCGCGTCCATCAAGTGAGTCCGGCCGATCTTGATGATCTTGTCCCACTTTTTTGCTTTGTCTGCCAGCGCGGCATGCATGCGACGAAGCGCCGGAAGCAGTTTGGTTTCGATTTGGATGGCCGCCGCGACATGGATCGCGGTTGGGAACGTATCGTTTGTGCTCTGCCCCATGTTCACGTGGTCGTTGGGGTGGATCGGTTTTTCAGTTGCCAGTCGATCGCCACCAACGATCTCGATCGCACGATTGCTGATCACTTCGTTGATGTTCATATTGCTGCTTGTGCCACTTCCGGTCTGAAAGACGTCGATTGGAAACTGGTCGCTTAACTTGCCGTCGGCGATTTCCATGGCCGCTTGCAACATGGCGTCGACTTGGCCATCGAGCATTGGATTCTTGCCAGAACCGGTTAGTTTGCCTAAATCTCGGTTGGCGACGCCGCAGGCGTATTTGACCAATCCCATTGCCGAAACCATCGCCGGTGGAAGTCGCCATCCACTGATCGGGAAGTTCTCAACCGCTCGCTGGGTCTGGGCCCCGTAAAAAGCGTCTGCAGGAACGCGAACTTCGCCCATCGAATCGCGTTCAGTTCGGAAATCAGTCATGGCTCAGGGGGCTCTGGTTTCAAGTGGGAAAGCGGGATGTTCTGTCGTCACAAATTGCGAGTCCGCGACACTGGGCATGATACGTTGATTGCGACTTTGCTGGGAGACGGCTCCGTTTGGCGAGTTTTTCAGCAGCGATTTTGGCTTTATCTGCCTAGCAAGTCGTCGTCACAATTCGGACGATCGTTAAACCCGTAATCTCGCAGGCACGGCTCTACTGGTTCCGCTTTCGAGCGATGGATTCAACCAAAGCTCTCCCTTGTTACCGGGCTAACTTTTCAAGTGCTTCATCCCCTGTTTGGTTTCTACCGAATCACACTGCATCGACGTGTGCGTCAAACCGCTGCCCTGCACTCCTGTTCAAGAATAAGTCATGTCCAATTCTGGTGACCTAACCGCCGTCTCAGCTTCGCGCGTTCAAGCCTGCGACGTCGTTGCGGGTGAAGAGGTGGACCAATTGTCGGAAGCTCTGGCGATGAAATTCGAAGAATTGGCTTTGATTCATCAGCTCAGCGAAAAGCTAAAACTCGAAGAAGATCCTGGGGTCTTGTGCGACTCGTTGCTGGAGCAACTGTCGCCTTGTGTCTCGGCAACGGCTCTAGTCATCGATTTGAATAGTGATGAAGAGAATGGAATCAATGCCGAGCATTTCATTGTGGGTGATGGGTACGGCATCGAGCTTGTGCGGGCAATCGCCAAGGAAGCCTTTGCCTCACGCGGAAGCCTGACGCACGACGCCATCGTCGACAATCACATCGTGCTGGATGCTCAGCAGTTTCGGGATGATTTGATCGGCGACCAGTCCTCCAATTCGTTTGAAACGTTGCCGAGCAGTTTGATTCACCGCGTTGTGGTGGTACCAATCCAGCAGCAGTCGCAAGTCTTGGGCAATATGATTGCGATTCGCGAATCTTGCGATGATGAATTTGGCACTGTTGAAGCTGATCTGATGAAATCAACGTCAATGTTGATGGGCGTGCACTTGGTAAATCAGCGTCAATATCACGCAATGCAGCAATTATTCGAGGGCATGATTGGATCACTCGCGTCGGCGCTCGATGCGAAAGACAAGTACACATCGGGGCACAGCAGTCGAGTTGCCGATTTGTCGGTCGAACTTGCCAAGCGATTGAATTTTGATGAGGCGGGGATTCGCCGAATTCGGATGGCGGGGATTCTGCATGACATCGGGAAGATTGGGGTCAAGGATTCAGTACTGTGCAAGCCAGGGAAACTCACCGACGACGAATTCGAACAGATCAAGCAGCATCCGGTTTTGGGTTTTGAGATTCTGCGAGGCATTCGACCGTTCAGAATGATTCTGCCCGCAGTTCGGCATCACCACGAATCGTGGGATGGGGCCGGCTACCCAGACGGTTTGAAAGGCGAAGCAATTCCTCGCGACGCCCAAGTGCTGGCCGTTGCCGATGCGTTTGACGCTATGACGAGCGATCGGCCCTATCGAGCAGGAATGCCGCTTGAACGTGTGATCGAGATCTTTCGGGCAGGAAGGGGCGTCCAATGGGCTGCCGACGTCGTCGACGTGCTATTGGCCTGTCCCGATGTGATGCAGGTGTATTCCAATCACAATTAGCAGACGCCATACTTGAAGGCCCTCACCACTCGATTCGGAGTAGCCTCGTGATGCGTCTTGTTCCTGTTTGCTCGGTCTTTGTCGCCGTCGCCGTCTCGTTGATTTCTAGCGCTAGTGAGCCGGTTGAGCTTTTTCAAGAAATCAAGTTGGGCAATCCGTTTGGCATCGAAATCAACGGTGACCAGATTTGGGTTACTACGGTTGACGACCAATGTGTGTATCGAGGAATGCTCGATTCGCCGTCGCTCGTCCGTGTCGCGGGAAACGGAAAACTTGGCTATAGCGGCGACGGTGGTCCAGCAACCGACGCGACCATGAATTGGCCGCACGAAGTTCGGCGTGATGAAGCGGGAAACCTGTTCATTGCCGATACTCGGAATCATGTGATCCGGCGAGTTGACGCCGAAACGTTGGTGATCACAACGGTCGCCGGCGATGGCGTTGCTGGATTTGCTGGCGATGGAATGTCAAAAACAAAGGTTCGCTTCAATCAACCTCACAGTGTGGTGCTTGACGGCGAAGGCGGCTTGCTTGTGGCCGATACGGTCAACCATCGGCTCCGACGCATCGATTTGCAAACCGGCATTGTCGACACGATTAGTGGCAATGGAAAGAAAATGCTGCCGACTGACGGTGCTCTGGCAGTTGAGTCGCCACTGCACGGTCCTCGTTCCTTGGCGGTGGATAAAGCGTCAATTTGGATCGCACTTCGTGAAGGCAACAGCGTTTGGCGGATCGATCGCGAAGCAGGGACGATTCACCATGTCGCAGGAACCGGAAAAAAAGGCTACAGCGGTGACGGTGGGGCATCTAAGGATGCGACCTTTAGTGGTCCGAAAGGCTTGGCAATCGATGGTGCAGGTCGGTTGTTGGTTGTCGATACCGAAAACCATGCGGTCCGGCGAATTGACCTTACTGGCGGAAACATCGAAACAGTGTTGGGCGGCAACAATGTCTCGGCCGGCACCAAGCTAAAGCGACCGCACGGCATCAACGTCACCGGCGAAACCGGCTTTGTCGTGGCTGACTCGGAAAACAATCGAGTCCTTCGCGGCGAGTGAAAAACATCGCTGCGGATGCGCATCGCTCGTCCGCTGGACAGGGTTTGGAATGGGTTTGATTTGCAATCGCCTACGTTTTCGGGATGTTGCGCGCGATAAGAGTCAGTGCGTCTTGCCATGCTTGGTGGTTTGCAAACATCTCGGACTTCAAATGCAACCACTGTGAATCATCTGTGCGTCCAAGCGTGATGTGATGATCAGTCTGTTGGATGATTTCGTAACCCTTCCACTTGACTGATTCATTGACGACATCCAAGTCAGTCACGATGCTTTCGGATGATAGGTGACCAGCGAGATGATGCAGCAGTCGGGGACGTCGTTTGTGATGGGAACGGTACTTCAAGAACCAGAAAATGCCCACAACCGCGTATCCGATCACGATGACCTTTACCGTATCAGAAGACGGCCACACCATTCGGATCATTTCGTAAACGAGTCCACCGATCGAAACGATGAGCGAGATTCGAATTGCATGAGCGCGCCACGGACGACCTCGGCGAAATTTCCGAGAATCTACGTTCATGCGATCCTGAGTGGTCAAAGGTCCGGAAAAGGACACCGCGTCAGCGGGTAGTGGAACAGTCCGCGCGCGATTCGGGCTGCGCATCGTGGACCGGACCTTGATCCAACGATCGCCCGTTCCATCTTTCGCATAGCAGCTTTGCCAGAGCAAAATCGTTTTTTCTAGTTGGTGCCATCCGTCCAAGTGTTTCAACATAGACGGGTTGAACATTACTGTCTTGTAGTTGGGCATCGCCAATCGAACGACAACCAGTTCCGGAACGGCAATGCACTCTAGCAATCCATTCCAGCGAAAAGTCGTGGTCGCATTGTCGCTATGCAGGGTTAGTCCGTGGCGGTGGAATTGGCCACGGATGGGGGCTTGCCAATTTGGTTGGTTGTTTCGGAATACCGATCGGCGATACGCCGGCGTTGAGACCGTGATCAGAATTCCGAGCAGCAACGACGCGTACAAGCCGATCGGAATCCACTGGTTGCCGCCAATTCCGATGGTGACCAGCATGAACAGGGCTAAGGACACGATCATTGCGATGGGAAAGACATATCCGATGTCGCCGTCTTTTTTCAAGAACCGTCGCAAGTCGTCAGCATCCGCAGCACCGGAAAAGTCGATTGGTTTATCACCGAGCAGTTCGTCTAGCGACGAACTGAAAGCCGCGGAATCAGTGTCCCCACGCCTCTCTAATGGGTTGCTGGCTGCGGGCGGCTGATAGGGATTGATTGGCATTGAGTCATCTTACCACCCGCTAGGTAGCCTCCAAGTCACCGTAGTCGGATCGACTAGGCCCGGTGTAATCCGAATGACCCCTACGCGCATCAGAAATGCTGCGACCGCAGTCGCAAATCATCGTCTTATTGAAATTGGAAATGGTTCGGTGCGACTTGTAGGTAAGACTCGTCGATAGTTAGCAATGAACACAACTGAGATATCACGAGTGTTCAAGGCGTGTCGCCATCAGGTGATCGGGCCGTGAACTAAATTGAATTCAAACCTTCGCCCACGTCTGGGATGAGTTCGAGTTGATGTTCACACAATTCCGGTTGCATCCTAAGCGACTCTGCCTCGCTGAACCTTCCCAAAAAAATACTCCATGGAGATAACACGATGCGTCGTGCTTTTGTACCTGCTTTGCTTGCGGTCGCTTTGGTCGCTTGTAGCTCGGTCAACGCCAGTGCGTTTGGCCTCTTTGACAAACTTTGTGGCAACAGCTGTGATAGCTGCTGCGACGTTGAACCTGCTTGCGGTTGTGAAATCGCTGCTCCAGCTTGTGGTTGCGAAGTTCTCGATCCTTGCTGTGACACCGGATGCGCACCAAAGATGGGCCTGCTGAAGAAATTGTTCAGCAAGCACAACGGTTGCGGATGCGACAGCGGCTGCGCTGTCGAGCCAGCTTGCGGTTGTGAAGTTGCAGCTCCTTGCGGATGTGCAGCACCGACTTGCGGTTGCGAGATTGTTGATCCTTGCTGTGACTCGCGTCCAGCTTGTGGAACGAAGATCAAGAGCTTGTTCTCGCGAATTTTCCACCGCAGCAGCAGCTGCTGTGACAGCGGTTGCTCGATCGAGCCAGCTTGTGGTTGCGAAATTGCAGCTCCTTGCGGTTGCTCGGCTGAGCCAGCCTGTGGTGCAGAACCAAGCTGTGGCTGTGGCTTCTAGTTTGATTGGTTCAAGGCTGACGCCGAATTGAGTTGCTGAAAGCGACAGTCACGAGCCATCAAAATCAAAATCAGAGATCCTCGGTACCGGAAACGTTGCCGAGGATTTTTTATGGACTGGCGTCGACTTCAGCGTCAACTTTGATGACTTGGTTGATGGTCATCTTCAATCCGACTTTCCCATACAGTCGATTGAACTGATCAATGAAGTCGTTTGACCGCACCGTTGGCAGCCGAACCGGACCAGTGCTACGGTCCTGATGTTGCAGTACCGCGTCACAAGCTCCCCCGCTGCGATTGCTGCTGCTGATCGAGTTGCTGCCAATCGGTTGCTTGGTCAAGTGGACTCACCTCGGTAGGCGACCGATGGATGAGGGAACCCGAGTACCTTGTCGACGCGGTTGTAGGGTGGTTTGCCCGACAAGTAGCGACGCAAGTTCAAGCAAGCCAAATCGGTGGTGTCGTCGACTCGCCGCGCCGATTGCGCACCCACGTGCGGCGTGATGATCACTCGCGGGTCGTCCCAAAGTGCACTGGAGGGGGCAAGCGGTTCGACTTCGGTCACATCCAATCCGGCGCCCGCCAAATGGCCTGAAGCAAGCGCGTCGGTAAGCGCCGATTCGACGACGACGGATCCGCGAGCGACGTTGATAAAGTAACTGCCCTTTTGCATTCTGGAAAAACGATCGGCATCGAATAGTCCAAGCGTCGCCGAGTACAGCGGCAACGCCAGGATCACGATCTCACTTTGCTGAAGCAGTCGATCGAGCTGATCGGCGGGCCAGAGCTGGTCGACTTCGGGCGGTTGGTCGACGGGGTAGTAATCGGTCGCGATGATTCGAACATCCCATGGGGCCAGCATCTTGGCCAACATCCGGCCGTTGCCTCCCATGCCAACGATTCCTACGGTTTTTCCCCGTAGGTCATCCGTTGGCAGACGAACGAACTCGCGTTTGGCTTCGGCTTGAAAGAACAGTGGCAGCCGACGCAAAACGCCCAACAGCAAAGCAAACGTTTGTTCGGCAACCTGTGGGGCGAACAGTCCCGATGCACTGCTGACCACGATGTCAGAATCGATCACACCGGGCACCAAACAGTGGTCGAGACCGGCAGCCGACGACTGTATCCAGCGGAGTTTGCCGGCCGCCAAGACTCGGTCCCAGTCGACTGGAACCTTTGCGTGACCAATAAAGATGTCTGCGGTTGGCAACAGTTCATCGACTCGCTCTTGCCCGGCGTCAACGATTTCAGCTTCGGGAGCCGCCGCCTGGATCTGAGCGATGTGCTTTTCGTTGACGGGGTAACAAAGAACGATACGCATGGCGGCCGTCCGCTAAACTGGAAGGAGGACAAATGGAAACGGATTGCAACGAGTTTTCAATGTGAACACTGTAACTTGCTGCTTACTAATCGCGAAGGCAGTCATGGCCGAGCTTGGTTCTAAGGGAGCGTTTGATGGTCACTATACCAATGAGAATGGCATTATGAAGTGTTTATCAATTGTCATCGTCACGATCATCGTTGGCGTCGCGTTGGCTGCTCCGCTGCCGGCTCAGACGTTCGAATTCTCTGCAGACGATATCGTGGCAGCCATTGGCGTGGCCAGCGATGGCTACAGCACAGACGAAATTTTGATTCGCGACGAATTGCGAAGTCGGTTTGTGGATCATCTTTCGGCGAGTCTTGGTCGCCCGCTCGCACGTGACGAGGAACGCGGTGCTGTGCTCGAAATGTTGAAACTGCGGAAAGCTGGCAAGTTAAATTCGTTCGCGACTCGTCGCGGACGACCCGTGAACGATTCAGTCGCACCGATCGCCGAAATAGCCGCCCGAGTCGTGGGCGATCGGCATCGCGTAAGTACGGATACGTTGCTGGCTGATCCGACACTGCGTGAAGAATTGCAATCCGAAGCGGAATTGCTTCGGCCCGGAATCGATGCCTATGCCGTGCGTAAATCCGTTCTAGGACTTCGCAAAAAACGTGCTTTGAAGCCTGAGTTGGTTCTGCAAGTTGCCGATTGGGATCGGACGATCGAAACACAAACGATCGAACAACTGCGAGATCGGCTTGATGGAGCTAGTGTCTCTACGGGACCGGGAGTCTATCTGTTTCGCAGCGGCGACGGATATCTGTATGTCGGTGAGGCATCAAATTTGTCGGCGCGGTTGACCGAACATTTGGGCGGCAGTGATCGGATTTCATTGGCCGAATATCTGGCCGGCGAAAACGCAGCAGGCGTTTCGGTCGAAATGCACATCTTTCCTGCCGACTCGCCTGTGAAACGAGTCACGGTACGACGAGCGTATGAAAGCGAATTGATTCGCAGTCGCGATCCGAAATTCAACGTGCGACCGTAAACAACGATATCGACTACGATCGTGTTGCTCCTTGCTTAGCTCCGCAGTTCCTCGGCGAGACGTTCGCGGAAGATTTTACTGTTGTGTCGGATGTCGACTGGCAGTGGTTGGTCGCGGATGATGATTTCCCCGATGCGGCGCGTCAGCGGATTTCGAGACCCTAGTTCTCGAAGCTCAGCTTCTAGTGCGGATTGCTCCGATGCATTGGCTGGCATGGATTCCGCGTGCGGTTCAATCATGACCACGGGAGTTTGGTGAGGACGTTGTCCGCGACCCACCAGTGCCGATCTGTAAACAGACGGATGCGCGTTGAAGATGGCTTCGCACTGGATCGTATACATATTTCGTTTGCCGACCGTGACTCGGTGAGCTTTGCGACCACAGAACCAGAAGCGGTCGCGGTCATCGAGATACCCAACATCACCCATGCGGTGCCAAGTTCGGTCGCCGTCGGCGACTTTATGCAGCGCGTTTTGGTCGGCTCGAACCACGTATTCGGTCGTTACCATCGGGCCGCTGACCATCAGTTCGCCAATTTTTCCGCGTGCGACCTCAATCGCCTGTGAAATGTCTGTGATCGGGCCGTCGTTGATTTCAATCACCCGCCACGCGACGCCTTCGAACCGAGTGCCGACGCAAACGCCTCTTCCTTTCGCAGCGGCGGGGCCGGTTTCCGAAAGGATCTCGCGTGATTCAATCGATGCGATCGGTAACGCTTCGGTCGCGCCATAGGGCGTGACAATCATGGCTTCGGGATCGATCAGCGACCGCAACTTCAGCAGCGTTGCGGCGGGAACGGGAGCGCCGGCAGAGAGGATTCGCCGCAGCGTTGGAAACGGTCGTTCGATTTGGTTTGCTTCAGCCCACCGGACCACCGTGTTCCAAAGTGCGGGCGAACCGAACGCCTGATCAATCTCCCACTGGTTCGCCGCTTGAACCAAGCGTTCGGGGTCGACATCCGCCGGACGCGTCGGGTCCATGTCGGGGATGATCGTAGTGACACCCATCACAGCATCGAACAATCCAAACAGTGGGAAGCAAGCCAAGTCACGCGAACCGCGATGGATGTCGTAACGTTCGCGAATTCGATCGATTTGGGCGTGGAAGGTACCGTGCGTGTAAAGAACGCCCTTTGGTGGGCCCGTGCTGCCGGTGGTGAAGATGACCGCGGCTTGGTCGGTGCGCTCAATCGTGGGCAAATTGTCGGAGTTGCGGACCGCTTCTCCAATTGACTTGATCTGATCGAGTGTTCTGCCGCCCCAGAAGTACCGTCGTCCAACAGTGACATTCCATTTGGCGTTTGGGAATTTCTTTCTCAGCAGCGTTCGGACCGCTTGCGCCTTGGGGATCCCGAGAAAGCCGTCCGGTTTGGCTTCTTCAAGGCATTTGATCAGGTGTTTTCGGCCCATTCCAGGGTCAACCAAAATGACCACAATGCCCGCTTTTAGCAGGGCAAACGTTAGCTCGATGAATGACGCACCAAAGGGAACCAGCATGGCGACTCGCATGCCCGGTTTCAGCCCCCACGCATGAAGGCCTCTCGCGATCGTCTCGCTGCTAGTGTCAAGACTGCCGAACGTGGTTAGTGCATAGGATCGGGCATTTCCTGGATGAGGCGGCCCATCAGGTTGGGCGATTGCGATCGCGCCAGGCATCAGCGATGCCACGATACGCAGTCGGGCCGCAACATTTCCATCGCTCGGTTGACTTGCCATTACATTGCGGCCTGTGACATCGCGGATGCTTCGCGGCAAAGGAGTCCGACGATTCGGTCGGCAATGTTGACTTCGCTCACTTGTTGGGCACCTTTCCAGCCTGGGATTCCGTTGACCTCGACCACGCACGGCGATTCGTCGTCGCGATCAAGTAAGTCCACCGACGCAAACTTCAATCCGATTTGTCGACAGACATTTATCGCAAGTTCAACTTGTTCGTGTTTCAACGCGATGGCTTGGCATTGTCCGCCGCCGGCAACATTGGTGCGAAAATCGCTGTCGCTAGTGCGCCGGAAACCAAAGACTTCGTCACCAATGACCAACAACCGAGTGTCTCGCCCGCCGGGTGCGACGAACGCTTGAACGTAGGCGACGGCGCCGATCGATTCCAGGGCGCCAAACGCCGTCCAAGCCAATTCGCGATCACGGATCCGCATCACACCACGACCTTCACCGCCAAAAATTGGCTTCACCACACAGTCTTGCCCGAGTGCATCGAATGCGTCCAAGGCCTCGCGGCGAGATTGCACAACATGAGTTGCCGGTACGGGGTAACCAAGCGATGAAACAACGGCTAGGGTCGCAAACTTATCAATCGCAATTTCCAGTGGTCGAGGCGGGTTGACCATCGCAGTCACTGCGTCACTTTTATTCAGGCTGTGCAGCACGGCCAATCGAAACGTGATCGTTTCGAGTGTCCCCATCGGCATTGTGCGCATCAGTATCGAATCAAAATCAGCCAGTGGTCCAGCATCGCACCGAGTGACCAGTCGGCCATCGTGATCGATCGACGCAGCAAGCGATGGGTAAGTTCCCTGCGACACATCGCAATCATGGTGTACCGCGGCGCATCGAATTTGGTCGGCATGCCAACCTTCGCCGCCGCCGAGGGTCAACAGTCGCATGCGACCAGTCATGACAAGAACGACCGTCGTAACACGTCGGTTTGAATTTCACCGTGTGACCAAGTTCGTCCCGATTGCAAATTGTGAATCGTCACCACCGCCGGGCTGAACAGCATCGGGTCAACCTTATAGAAATCGTATTCGTAATCCTTGAAGATGTTCGCGAACGGGCGACCGTGGTCTTTCGATGAACTGCTCGGTACGTTTGCGGCTACAGCCTCGATCGCTGTGTCATCCGCATCGACCCACAGGACGACTTCGGCGCCGTACAGCATGGCGTCGTTGGTACGTCCGATGCCACCGACCATATCGCCCGGTTTAGCGGGCGGTGGCAGCGGCGCGTTGCCGGTCGCGGACACAATCGAAGTCACGTCGAACTTCAGTTCATGCAGTTTGTGCATCGCCGTTTCGATGCTGCGCGCGACCACTTGGATGGAACCGGCAATCGAGGTGCTGGGTGCGACCGCTAAGTGGATCCCGGAGGGAGCGACACCACACTGCTCGGCGATCAATGCGATGGCCGATTCGGTGGGCAGCTTATCGGACTCTAAAACGCCGACGACTTGGCTGCCCGTTTCGGAAAGATTCAATTCCTTCAGAGTTGCTTCGCGGCCACGGAACATCCGCATCGGCCCGCTTCCCATTGCAAAGAAGTCGTCCGTCTGCACCGGCCAGCCCGCGTACTGGGCGCCCAAGCAGGCTGCCAACGGATGATCGGTTTGTACATGGATCGAATTGCAAACGGCAAACCGAGCAGCATCGGCCGGATGCAGCGACACATTAGCTCGGTCGCCAAGGCACAAGCGAGCCATCATCAGGCCTGCGGTGATCGATCCGGGGGTGTCGATACCCGCATCGATCAGATTGGCGCCGCCGACCGAAGCGACTTTGCAGTTCAAAACTGCCGCTTTTTCTGCGGATTGCAAAAAGAGACTGCGGGCGAGTTCGTTCAGGGTTTGGTCATTTTTCATGGTCCGTAAATGGTCGTGGAAACGGTCGATTGTGTCTAGAACGGGTCCGCCGAAGCCTGAGCTGACGAATCTGTGGCGGGTCTGTGGCTACCCAACCGCGGCTCGATCGATCATTCTAGGCCTTCGCCCGTCCGTTTTCCGCGTCCCGTCCAACGATCATGCAGCTGAGCATCATTCCCTACCCGCACCCGACGCTGCGGATTCGCAGTAAACCGATCGTCCGGGTCGACAAGCAATTACGTCAGATCGTCGACCAGATGCTCGATCTGATGTACGAAGCCAACGGGGTTGGATTGGCGGCCAATCAGGTGAATTTGCCGATCCGAGTGTTTGTCGCTAATCCATCGGGCGAACGTGGCGAAGGCGAAGAACTTGTGCTGATCAACCCTGAGCTGCAGCGTCCCAAGGGCAACGAGACTTCGCAAGAAGGATGTTTGAGTTTGCCGGGTTTGTACGGTCAAGTAAAACGGCCGAAGTCGGTTAGATTGAGCGCGTTCGATTTGCAGGGCAATCCAATCGAGCGGAATGTTGACGGTTTTTTAGCTCGGATTTTGCAACATGAAAACGATCACCTCGACGGAGTGCTGTTCTTTGACCGTATGTCCGAAGAAGCTCGTCGCGATTTGGATGATGGTCTGATCGAACTGGAAACTGATTTTCGTTCCAAGCAAACCTCCGGTGGCATCCCTTCGGACGACGAGTTGGTTGGAAATTTGTCGACCTGGTACACAAAGTACACGTAGTTCATGGTTTTCCCTGACGTATTCACTCACTGCCAGGAATAAGTCCTGGCCAACAATTGCGAAGCGAATTGTGTCTAAATCAAAGCGTCTGGTATTGATGGGCACTGGCCCTTTTGCGGTTCCTGCTTTCGAAGCTTTACGCGGCGAGCATGAAATTGTCTTGGTGGTGACCAAGCCAATGCCGCCAGTGAAAAGTCGAAAAGGCCCACCGCCGTCGCCGGTTCGTTCGTGGGCCGATACGCACGGCTTGCCGATATTTGATCCGTCAACGATCAACGATCCGCAAGCGATTGCTCGCGTGGGCGAACTTGATCCCTGGTTGCTGGTCGTATGTGATTATGGGCACATTCTGAAACCGGCCGCACTTGCGACCGCCGCGATCGGTGGCATCAACTTGCATGGTTCATTGTTGCCCGCTTACCGCGGCGCTGCGCCGGTTCAGTGGTCGATGCTCAACGGCGATGCGGTAACCGGAGTCTCGGTCATTCACATGACGCCTCGCTTGGACGGCGGGCCGATCATTGCAAAAGAAGAAACCTTCATCGGCGATCACGAAACCGCTGGCGAACTGGAAGATCGATTGTCGCAAATCGGCGTTGCCGCTGTGCTTCACGCGGTCGAAAAGCTACGAGCGTGGGACGGCAATTCGGAAATCGGCGAAATGCAGGACGCATCGAAAGTGACCAAGGCTCCGCGGCTTGCAAAGACGAACGGAGACATCGACTGGGGCCGTTCGGCTCGTGAAATCGATTGTCACGTGCGCGGCATGCAGCCTTGGCCGGTCGCTTTCACTCACATTCGCGTAGACGCTGGCAAGCTTCCGATCCGTCTGGCGATCAAAGAAGTTGTGATCACAGACATCGATACCTCCGATCGGTCCCCGGGGGAAATCCTTAATGCCGAAAGTATTGCAGGCGAGAACTCTGGTGCCGATGGTTTTCTAGTGGCGACGGCCGACCACGCGATCGAGATCAAACGACTGCAACCCGCTGGCAAGCGAGAAATGCTTGCGACTGATTTTCTGCGCGGGCATTCGCCGCCGGAAGGGTCCAGATTGTTCTCGCCGTGAACGCCTGAAATTGATAAGAGCTTGGTGAACCGGTGTGCGTCTTGATTCACTATGCGAATTTCAAAATCACGATGAGCCAATCTCAATTTGATTCTAGCAGCGACCCTGACCAGAAATCGACAAAGTCAGGATCAAGTCAGTCTGATTCACAAGCGTTCGGTTCTCTGCCTCGCGAGGTAAGGCCGTTTTTGGGGATCCAATTCAAGTGCTGTCGAACGTACGGCCGGATCTATCGCAACAACAGCCGCAATGCCTACGTTGGCAACTGCCCGATGTGCGCCGCGCGGGTTAACGTCCCCATCGGCGGTGGCGGATCGAGTTCGCGTTTCTTTTCGGCCAGCTAGGTTACCCCCGTGCCACCTGCACTGGGAAATTGTCTGCACAGTCAGGGTTTTCAGCGGAATCTTGCTGATGCCTAGCATCTTTGGGAAGCCGGACTTTCGCGGTGCCCGACTGTTTTGTTAGTGTAAAATTTACTGACTGGCCGAGTTGCGTTTCACGCTGGAAGTTTCATGATTGGTGAATACAAATTCAACCGCCCGACTCGCCAGTGCTATGCACTGAAGCGACCGTTGCGCGAAGGTGAATGGTATTTTTCGGTCATTCATGAAGCGGGAGACGACTTTGTTCGTCACGACTATTCGGCCGAGGCGTGGACCGGTCCACCCGACGACGCAGTTGGATGGTGGAAAAAACGTATGCCAATGTCGGATCAGCGAAAGTTGGTGTTGGCTCCGCCCGAAGTGCTGATTGACTTGCTTCGGCAAATGGATCAATTTCCGGACAAGGCCAAGAGTCGCTATTTATTGGCGTTGATGTTGATGCGACGACGATTGGTGAGGCCCGGTGAAGCGACCGAAGCCGAGCCGATTGCTGAAAACCAATTTCGCGTCGAAGTGATTGCCGATGGCAGCACGATTGACGTCGAAACCTGTGAAATCTCGCGAAGTGAGTCCGAGTCGCTGCGAGATGAACTGAACGAACTGCTTTACTGCGAAGTCACTCCGGACGATGACACTGCGGATGAAGACGCTGCCTAGTATTGCACCAGCCAGGGGATGTCCTGGCTCACCACCCATCACTAATTTGACGCAACAGGGATCGCACGGATGCGAGCTTTCGGCACCATCGCTATGGGATTCGTCCTGTTCGTTTCCGGTGGAGCGACGTGTGCGCGGCGGCCCGCGCCGCTGCCCTTCCCCCCTGCGCCGGTCGTGTTCAACGAAACGCCGACCTTGCAGGAGGTCGCTAGCGTTGTCAATCGAACGGCAAGCGTCCAACAGCTGTCGACCAATTCAGCGTCGGTTGAAATGCTTAGCATGCCCAGCCTGCCGCGATTGAGTAGCGCGACAATGAACCTGCAGCGAGATCGAAATTTACGCCTGCGCGCGAGTATCCCGATTCTGTTGGGAATGGGGTTGGACATGGGCAGCAACGATGAAGTGTTTTGGTTCGAAGTGCCCGAGGACATGAGCAAGAAGCTGTATTACGCCAACCATCAGCAGTACAAGCAGCAGCTCGATCGCGCCATTTTGCCCGTCGATCCGACTTGGATCATGGACGCTCTTGGCTTGGCCCAAATCGATCCGGCCACCGTCATCGCTGGGCCAATAGCGTTGCCCGATGGCAAGCTACAAGTTCGCAGTACGATCCCGTCGCCGAGCGGAAACTACCAGCGAGATTTGTTCATTCACCCCAAGGCCGGGTACATCACTGACCAATTTCTGTACAACCCGCTAGGCCGATTGGTGGCTCAAAGTCAAGCGAGTAACCACAAGTACTACGACGCCCAGCAGTGTGCCCTGCCGCATCGTGTTGATATCAATTTGGTGCCCACGGTGGGGCCGCCTTTGACGATGCGAATCGAGGTCAGCGACTACACCGTCAACCAATTGTTGAGTGGCGATCCGAACTTGTTCACGATGCCGACCTCGGCGTCACGTTCGGTTGATTTGACGACCCTGTCGGCAGCATCGCCTGGTTCGCTCGGCATGGCGAGTCCTTCGGCGAACTACTCTGCCGGGCCAAGCGAATACTCCGCCGAAGCGCCAACCGCGTATCCGATCCGCGGCACATTTCGCTAACTGTTTCACACGATTGCTCTTTCGGTGACGTCGGTGGATTTGGTAACCCACGCGTAAGGCAAAGGAATTGCCTCAATTTTTTGCGAAGGAATGCGACCCATGAAATCGTTTGGCGTTCGACTCGGCGCAGGTCTGGTCACCATCATCTTCGGCGCTTATGCCGCAGCTCTGGCTCAAAAAGACAAACAAAACGGCAATAGCACTTGGTCCGGCGAGGCTCCGTCACTGGGCCAGCCAGCTGCACCAATAGCCGATTTCGCGGGTGCCGATTCAGGCGGCGACTCCTGGTCGCGCGGCGCTGAAGCCGCCGCTGCTTTGGTGAATCATCGAGAGTCGCACGACGACGTGTTCAGCCAAGGCGGGGTCGCGTTGGTTGATCACACCGAAGAAATAACGCACGGGAATGCATCGGGGGGCTTTGCGTCCCCTGTGTTTTCGCCACCCGTGGATGGGCAAGCTTCTGCCATTGAAGCACCTGCGTCGCTGGGCACTCCTGATCCCGTCGCGGGCGATATGGAATGGGCGATGCCGCCAGCGGTCGATCAGTCGGCTGGCTACGAAGCTGAAAATGTACAGGGCGAGCGTTCGCTTTCGATGACGTTCCCGTCCGAAGCTCCGGCCGGCCAGGCTGCACCACCCGCCGGAGCAGCTTCCGCAACCAACATGCCCGCCTTCAGCATGACTGCGATGCCGGACGTCGAGTACTTCGATGAAGGACAGGCGCCCGTTGCCCAAGAATATCCGGCCGATAACGATGCGCCGGAAAGCTACCCCGCGGACAACCTCGCCGCAGCTCAAGGCAACATGCTTCGGGATTCCGGGGACACTAATCAGTTGCGTGGTGATGTGCCGCCGCAGCCGCCCGTCGAAACGTACGCAGCACCTATGCCGATGAACACACCCGCGCCGCGTACGATGTCGATGGCAGCCGCACCGCCGGCGTACGAAAGTGCTCCGGCCGCGCGCGATCAGTATGCTGATCAGCTCGCCGCTCAGGCTCCCCCTGCTCGTATGGCCAGCTTGCCAAGTGGATATGACACCGCGCCGACTGGATATGCCCAGCCTGAAACCGGGTATCAACCGCAAGCCTTTGCTCAACCAGCAGGCGCCATCGCAATCGATCCAAATTCGGTTGTTGATTCGCCTGGCGATCGTCGCCTTGATGGTGTGCAGACTCCAAGCGTTGTGATTCACAAGCGTGCTCCGTCGCAGGTTACCGTTGGTAAGCCTGCTTCGTTCGTCATTCAGGTTCAAAATGTTGGTGCGGTTGAAGCGCTCGACGTCAATGTTCACGATCGTATTCCAGCCGGAATGCGTTTGGTCGACGCATCGCCCGCGCCGGTACAACAAGGAAGCTTGTTGATGTGGCAGTTAGGGGCGATGCCTGCTGGTGACGAGCGAACCCTGACGATGCAGTTGATCGCCGAAACCGAAGGTGAACTTGGCAGCACGGCTCGCGTATCGTTCGAGGCGGCCGCTTCGGTTCGTACCATCAGCACTCGGCCCGAGCTAAAGATCGTGCAACGAGCACCCGACAAAGTTTTGATTGGCCAGCAGCTAGAAATCGAACTTGAATTTTCTAATCCAGGCACAGGGCCAGCCGCCAACGTTTCGCTGCAGGAAGACGTGCCCAGTGGACTCGAGCATCCTAAGGGACGCCAACTCGACAACTTGATCGGTACGTTGGCGCCCGGCGAAACACGGTCTCAGATTTTGCGACTCAAGGCGGTCTCGCCAGGCATGATTCAAAACGTTATTCGCTTGGTTTCCGAAGACGGCTTGACGGCCGAGCACGCCATCAATGTCGAAGTCGTCGCACCGCAACTTGCCATTCAAATGACGGGACCCAGCCGTCGCTACCTCGAACGTCAGGCAACTTATCAGCTTGAAGTCGCGAACACCGGAACCGCCGACGCGACCAACGTTGAAATCGCCGTGCAGCTGGACCGTGGGTTCACGTTCGTTAGCACCGATTACGAGGGGCACTATGATCCTTCGCGTCACTCGGTGATCTGGTCGTTGGCGATGCTGCAGGCCGGCAAGAGTGGTTCGGTTCCGTTGACATTGTTGCCTGTCGAAGTGGGGGAGCGTGCAATCACGATCGACGCTCGAGCCGACTTGGGCGTGGTTGCCAAGAGCGAACGTGCGGTGTCGGTCGAAGGGATCGCAGAGCTGAGTTTCCAAATTGTGAACCCAGGCGGCCCGATCGAACTAGGTGCCGAGAGCAGCTATGAAATCACGGTCGTCAACAGCGGATCGATGGCGGACGAGAACGTGCGAGTCGAATTGCACCTGCCAGCTGGTCTGGAATTGATTGCCGCCGATGGCGATGCCGGGACCGACGGTCGCGGATTGGTTGCCTTTCAGCCACGTGCCCAGTTGTTGCCGGGCGCCGAAATGAAGCACCGCGTGCGAGTTCGCGGCGTCGCGCCAGGAACTCACTTGGTCAAGGCTGTCGTGGTCAGCAACCACGCCAATAAACCGGTGTCCAAGGAAGAAAGCACGCTGGTTTACGCAGACCAGTAATCCGGTAGGGCTAAAATCAAGCTGCCACAGGCGGCTAACTGCATTCGCGAATGCTCACGCATCGTTCGCGTGCGACGATGATGTGGTCCAGCACGTTGATGCCCAGGATTTTCCCCGACTCGGTCAGCCGATCGGTCACCTGGTGATCTTCGCGACTTGGCGTAGGATCGCCGCTGGGGTGATTGTGGACTAACAGGATCGCGGACGAGCTATCACGGATGGCCGCACGGAACACTTCGCGAGGATGCACAAGGCTGGCGTCCAGCGTTCCGATGGTGATGCAGTGCGACTGGATCGGCTTGTGTTTCGTGTCCAGCGTCACAATGTGAAATTCTTCTTGCACCGCATCGGTTGCCAATCTCGCAAACGCTCTTTGGCAATACTCAAGTGCTTCTTTTGTGCTGGTGATCTTCGTTGCGATCGGGGCGCGGTTGGATTCGACCGCTGCAATTCGTCGACCCAGTTCGATACCAGCCATGATTTGGCAGTAACTGTCGGATTTGACCGAAGGCGAAATTGATTTTAGGTCCTTCGGCGTGCATCGCGGTAAATCTTCCAGTCGATCCGAAAATCGATTGGCAACCTTTTGGCCGCCGACAACGGCGGACTCTTTCACGACGCCAACGCGAATCAGAATGGCGAGCAGTTCGGCCCTGGTCAGCGCGGCCGCGCCGAGGCGAAGCAGACGTTCCCGAGGTCGCTCTTCGGTCGGAGTCTCTTTGACTTGAGTGCCATGGATTTGCGCGTCGATCCAACGATCAGGCTCAAACGTTTGCCGGTCGGCAAACCACTGGTAGCGAAATTGGCCATCGACTTCGCAGCGTTTCAAAATACCATCGCTAACCAACTGACCGATTGTGCGAGTGACATAGCCAGGATGGGATTCCGAGCAAGTGTCTTTGGCTTGTTCGGATGAAAAGTTATCCAGCTCTACCAGTGATTCAACGACCGCGGATAGTCGTTGGCGTCGTTCGGAACTCACGCAATTTGCCCCCGTAGATAATGGCTGAAGAGCCACTGTTTTAACGGTTCTGGAGGCGTGTTTGTGAATTGCAGGCTCGCTGCCCTGCAACAATCCGTCTGTCAGTTTGGCTAACGCGTGCCGGGAATATACTGGCTGGCGTGAGGATTTCCAAAGTAGTGACTGCCGGGCGACTGAGATGGTGGCGTGCCGCGAGTGATTGAGCCGTGTCCATAACCTAGACCAAAGCCGTAGATCGGATAGCCGTACCCGCCGTAGCTATTGCCGTACCCGTAAACGTTTCCGTAGCCGCTGTGGTAACCGTATTCGTACGGCGGGATGCTGAAGCCAGGATTGCCAATGGTGTACCCGTACGGATAAACGCCGCCGTAGGGATAGACTGGCTGAACCGGGAACCCAGGTTGCATCGAATGCCCTGTGCCGTGCCCATGCTGGACATGCGAGTGATCGACAATGACGCCGTTGTCTCGTTGAACGGAATTCTCCGTTTGCCGTTGTCGTCGCTGCAGATTGGCGCCGATCGACTTTGGTCGCATTACCGATTTTCGCGTCTCGCCGATTTGCGCCGATGCGGTGGATGAAAACGAAAGAACAAAGACTAGGCCAAGGCTAAGTTTGGTAACGGATCGAATCAGCATGGCAATGTCCATCAAACGCGAAAAGAGGCTTTCAACATCATGAAGCCTAAAGCTTTGCGGTCGCCGGTCAATGAACTTTCGTCGCTCGGCGACAAGAATCTGGCCAAATCACGGCCGAGGATTGAATGTACTGCGGCCCATGAGTTCGCTATTCGGGACGAACGCCGAGTCTAGCTGTAGAAGCACAGATAGGCGGTTGTTTCGGCCACCTTCACGCCGAATTTGACGTTTGCAGCAACGCGAAACTCGGTCCCCGTTTTATAGGAAGTGAAGGCTGTGTCGCCCGGCAATTTGACATGCAGCTCACCAGAGACGACTTTCATCAGTTCCTTTTCGCTGGTTCCAAATTCGTATTCGCCAGCCAACATCACGCCGGCGGTGGCGCGGCCTTCGCTGTTTTCGAAACCGATGGATGTGACGTTCCCGTCGAAATACTCGTTGACTTTCATGCTTGCTCGAAACGGACTGGCTAAGGGTTCAGGGGCGGAAATTCTTGGCTAACTAATCGCCGCCGGCTTGGTCAGCGATGCTTTCGCGTCGCTGATTCGCACCTGATGCGCGTTTCGGTCCAAGAAAAAGTTGACGTGGTTGTATCCGCAATCGGCCAATAACTCTAGCGCCGTCTCGTATCCGTCCGCCACCCGGTGTGGCTGGTGGGCGTCGGCACCAAGGGTAACCGGGATGCCACGCACTTGCATTTCTCGCAGCATGTCTGGGAACGGGTTCATTTGCTGAACCGTTTTGTTAATCCCGGACGTGTTCAGCTCCATCGCGATTCCCGTCTTGGCGATCTCGTCGAGTGATCGGCGGATGTCGTCAAATACCAGGTTGGGGGCCCACGAATCGGCAAACAGGTTCTTGATCAGATCGGGGTGCGCGAGTGAATCAAACAGGCCAGACTGAGCCGCTTTTACGAGCAGACGGAAGTAGGTGCGTTGGACTTCACTTGGATCGTCTGACCAATATTTTTCGCGAAACTCGTCGATTTGCGGGTGAACTGATCCCAACACAAAGTGGAACTCTTGCGATGCAAGTTGCTTTTCCAGGTACGATTCGTATCCCTCGAAGTAGTCCGCCTCTAACCCAAGCCGAACGTCGACGCACCCTTCCCATTCCTGACGTGTTTGGGCGACCAAATCAACGTACTGGGGCAATTCGTCTTCTCGCATTCGCACGCGAGCTGAAAACCCGTTGGGCATCGGGTTGTGGCAGGTCACGATCAGGCCTCGCAGCCCACGCTGCTGTGCGATGGCAGCGTACTCGGTGGGTTGACCGACCGCGTGATTGCAAAGCGGAGTGTGAGAGTGCGATTCGAACAGAAGGGGGGCTGGGATGGACGGGTTTGTCACGCGGCGAAGTTCCTTCAGGCGGTCAAAGACAACAGTCGGGGACCAAACTGGTCTGCCTATACCGTACGCAGCAGAGCGAAGATCGACGAGCCCAAGTTTTAACGACCAGGTGCGAATTCAATGGCATCCGCAGCTTTCCCGTCTTTACGCCGCTCGTCGTGATTGGGACGAACGCAGTTCCTCGATTTCTCGCTGACAGCGATCGAGTTGTTCGCCAGCGGCTTTCAATCGGCGTCGGTAGTGTTCGATCAGCAATTTGCCGCGAGCCGTTCCGGCGCTCAGTCGAGCACGCAATCTTGCCGTTTCACTTCGAGATGCATCTGCATCGGCGGCCGCGACTCTCAGTTGTTCAAGATCGGCTTGTTGGATATCGCTGTGTTCGCGAAGCAAGCGAATCTGCTCAATCAAATCGTCGCGTTGCTCGTGCAGAAACGCTGCCCGATGGTCTTGTTCTTGCTGCAGACGCTGTGCCTCTTGTTCCGCCTTCACGCGGTGCTCACGCTCGTCTTCTAGTGTCATCGTTAGCTCTTCGGCGGCAACTTGCAGCTCGTCGATTCGTGTTTGGAACGATGCAAACTCTGAGTTCTGGATCTCGATCAAGCGGCGTTCTTGGTCCTGCATCTTCGCAAGTGTGGATTCCTGACGCTGCAGTTGATCCGTCGCAGACTGAGACAGTTTCCACGCTTGGGCGAGTTCGTCCTGTGTCTGTGTTAGTTCCGAATTGGTCGCCGAAGCTTCGTTCAGTAGCTTCACGCACTCGGCATGCTTGGCTTCCAATTCCGCTCGCGTGATGGACAGTTGGCCTTCCTTGGCACTTAGTTCCATGCGGCAAGTCGCAAGTGCGTTGGCGGTCGCGGCGAGGTCGGTTTGGCTAGCACCGGCGGCTCCGCGAATGGCGTGCAAGTTGGCTTTCAACTGCTCCAGTTCGGTGGACTTTGCGTCCCGCTGGTTGATCGTGGTTTGGTGGTCCCGGCAAACTTGCGCAAGCTCTTGTCGGCATTGGTGCAGCGAAACTTCGAGGCGTCGAACTTGGTCAGCCGCTTCTCGCAGTCCGTCGCTAGCGGTTTCACGGGTCGATTCAAGTATTGTTTCAAATTCGTTGCGGCTGGCCTGCAGTTTGGTGTCGCTTTCGGCCAGGATTTCCTGCAGACCGCGAATTTCAAACTGACTCGCTTCGCATTCGCGCGATGCGATTTCATCCAGGCTGGCGATGTCGATTGTCAGGCGATCAATTTCTTGGCTGCTGAAGTGTCGAATCGAGTTGAGGCGATAGGCCTCGGTTTCCCAGGATTGAGATTGATACTCAGCCAGCATCCATTTTGTGGTTAGTGTTTGTAGCTTTTCTTTCGTTTCCTGGTGAGCCAAGATCGATTCGGAAACTGAAGCTTCGGTTTTGGCCTGGGCTTCTTTGGACGCAGCAAGCGCCAACTGCGATTTGGAACACGCTGCGCGAGATGCTGCAAGTGCTGAACGGGCTTCGGCGCACTCGGTCTGAGACACCGCAAGTGCCGACTGGGATTCACAGCGGGCTGAATGCGAGGCAGCAAGGGCCGATTGTGAAATCGACAGCGACACGTCGCGGCTCGACAATTCGTATTGGGTTTGCTGCATCGCCCAGCGGTGTCGATATGCCTCGGCTTCGAAGCGGTCAAGCAAGTTCTGCGTTTGACCCAGTTCGTTTTTTAATTGGCGGTTTTCTCGTTCGTTCTTCAGTTTCGATTGCTCGATCTGCGATTCGATGCGAACCCTTTCGGCCACTGATTCGGCAAGTCGAGCGGTCAAGTCGCCGCATTTGCTTTTCGCAATGTCCAGTTGCGCATGCAACGAGTCGGTTGCGATCTTTAAATGCGACAAGTCCGCGCGGTGGTTGCGATCACTTGTAGCTAGTACGTCTATCGCATTGGCGAGTTCGCGTTGAGCAAGCCGAAGCTCCTCGGCGAGTTCGTCGCTTCGCTGGCGAGCGATTTCGGCTTGTTCATGCAACTCAAATTCTCGTTCGTCCCAGTCTCGGGCACAGTCGGCCCAGTACTGTTCGCGTTGGTCCCAGCGGTCGAGCTGTTGGGACCAGTGTTGTTGGCTCGCGGTCCAGGCAAGCTGGTGTCGCATCCACTTCTGTTGCTGAACTGCCCATTCTTTTTTGTCGGACGCGGCTTGGGCTCGCAAGGATTCGATCTCCGCAGCGAGCTTTGCCGTTTGTGCGGTGGATTGTGCTTTTTGCAACGTCTGTTCTTGCTGCATGCGGCGCATTTTGTCCGCCCAGGACGCTGCTGCCATCTCGGCGGCTTCGGTGTTAGCGCGGTTTCGTTTCAATTCGCAGGCGAGCTTGGATTCAGCATCAGCAACCTTCTGCTCGTAGTCCTCACGCAATCGTTCGAGCTGCGCTTCAAGTTTCTCTTGATCGTTTGTGCAAGCTGCAAGTTGTTTCTCGTATCCGACGACGTAGTGCCCCAACCGTTGGTTGTCGGCCGCGCGCAATTCAATCTGATCGAAGACCTGCGAAACAGCGTGCTCGCGTTCGCCAGATACTCGCGCGAGTTGAGCGACCAGCCGTTCAATTTGCGTGGTCTTTTCGAGGACCGATTCTTCAAGACGGGCCAGGTCCGAATCTAGCTTTTTGATCTCGCTGTCGTGGACGTCGCTGGCCGCTTCAAGCAGCAGACCGTTGGCACGGTGCTGGTCGGATGTCAGGATGTCGACCAACTTTGCGCGTTTGTTTGGGGCATCAATTGGTCCAGCAATCGGCTGGCGAACCGGCATCTCGGTGCGTTCAACTGCTTCGGTGCGGTAATTGCGTCCCCGTCGAAACGGGGCAACCGACTCAGCAGCGATACTCTCGCCGCTTGATTGACTTTTCTTAGTGCTGTCGAGCCACCACATCACGCGACCTCGTGTCTCGCATTCGTGCCGATTTGTCGGGATCCATCCAACGTCCGGCGAGAGATTACCTGATCACCCAGGATGGACGCAAACCCAAGTTTTTTCGGGGAAAACGCAAACGCCGAAAACACAACGCGTCTTGCGTTTCCAGGTGTTTATCCGCGCGATCCGGTCAACGACTAGTCGGTCTTGGGAAATCTTCGGAACACGTTGATTGCGATCAGCACCGAAATGGCCGATAAAATCGACCCTGCCAGTAGCGGGGCTCCCGGTAGTTGGATGGGGGCTTGGTCGCTGATGAAGTAGCTGAACAGCAGCGTATTAAAGAATAATGGCGCGACGATGTTGGTCAGGCTGGTCAGCGATGTCAGAGCGCCTTGGATTCGCCCCTGCTCTTTCTCGCTGACCGACCCGGTCACCAGGCTCTGGATTGCCGGGCCTGCGACGCCGCCAAAGGCGCCAAAAACGATGATATATGGGATCATCCAACCCTCGCTAGCCAGACCGTAGCCGGCAAACGCGATCGCTGAAATGATCGTTCCCAAAATCACGGCGCCCCGTTCGCCAATCCGTTTGATCGTCGGCCGGACCATTCCGCCTTGAACAACGATCGCCATGATGCCGACCAAACCAAGTGCCATTCCGTTTGTGCTTGCATCCCAGTCGAATTTGAAGCCCGTGTACAGCACCCAAACGTTTTCGAGTCCACGTTGTGCCAATGATTTGAATACGAAGACCGCCGCAAGCGCCGCCACGATTGGATAGGCGCCCAAACGTTTGATCGAATCCAGTGGGTTGGCGCCACGCAAAGTGAACCCCGTTCGTTTGTCTTCGGCTAACGATTCGGGGACGACAAAATAGCCGTATAACCAATTCACTAGGGCGAGTCCGGCGGCCACAAAGAATGGTAGTCGCAAACTGTAGCCGCCCAACAGTCCGCCAAGAGCTGGACCGATCGTGAACCCCAGCCCAAACATGACTCCCACCAAACCAAAGTTTCGGGCTCGGTTGGCGTCAGTCGAGACGTCCGCGATGTAAGCGTTGCCAGTCGTCATACTGGCACCCATGATCCCCGCCAAAACACGGCCAACGAACAGCCAAACAATATTGGGCGCGAATCCTTGAATCAAAAAATCAATGCCCAGCCCAAACATCGAAACCAATAGCACTGGTCGCCGACCAAAGCGATCCGATAACGCACCGACGATCGGAGCAAACAAGAACTGCATCAACGCGTAGGTCGCACCGATGACTCCGACATAACGTCCCGCCTTTGCAAAGCTCTTTGTTTCGCTAGCTGTCGAAATCTCGCTAGCAACGGTGGATTCGCTGGTCGCTGCCGAACTGCTGTTCGCGAAATTGTTCTCCGTCCCAGCATCGGTAACCATTGATACTGGATCTTCGCCCACCAGCTCGCGTACCAACTCGGGCAGAACCGGAATCACGATCCCGATCCCCAAGATGTCGATGAATAAGGTTAGCAGGATAAATGCGATTGCCGCTCGGCGAGGCTGTTTCGATCCATCACCACCGAGCTGCACGTCACCGGGCAACATTTTGTTCAGCTCGTTCAGCGTCACATCCTCGGACGCTGGCTCGTCAGGATTTTCGTTTGGCGTCTCGCTCATTGACCAAACCATCCCGCAACTTCGCGAAGTCCATTCACTGCGTCGCCGGTCGGCCAGTATTCAAGTCCAACGAAACCTTCGTACTTGGTATCAGCGATGGCATCGAAGATCTGAGGGTAGTTTAGTTCACCGATTGTCAGTTCGTTTCGGCCTGGATTTCCCGCTGCGTGAAAGTGGCCGATCTTGTCGATATTGTTCCGTAAGTTGGTGATCACCTGGCCTTCGCTGATCTGTTGATGGTAGATGTCGAAGACGACTTTCACATCTTCGCTTTCCACTTGATCGATCACTTCGAAGGCTTCATCGCTCTTAACGAGATAATATCCCTGGTGGTCGACCAGTTCGTTCAGCGGTTCGATCACCAAAGTCACACCGCTGCCGGCCAACAATTTTGCCGCCTGTTTGAGTCCGATCACCAGACAATCGTGCTGAGCTTTTCGGTTGGCGCCGGGGCGAAAGTCGCCGACTTGTGAAATCAGCGTGGGGCACGAAAGTCGTCGGGCCGCCTCGATCGATTCGGCCAGGCCGGCCAGATAATCTTCCCGAGTGGCTGGGTCAACCAGCGAGATAAATTTGGTGCAGCACGCCGATATTTGCATCTCATGCTCGTCGCGAGCGGCTTCGATTGCGTCGAGATCTTTGTCCCACCACCCCCAAAATTCGATCGCCTGGATGCCCGCTGCGGCAACTTGCTTGATCGCTGCGGCTGAATCCAGGGTCCCAAATACCGCGTCGATACAGACAGATGGGCGAAATTTCGGGGCATTCATCGACATAGCTAGCTGTTTCCGTCGCAGTTGTGGCGTGTTGAGCGATGAATAATACTCTTGCTGTACGATTTACTCACCCCGCCTACTTTTGGATGCCAATCCATGAAACAAGCTACACGCTTTTTCACGACAACTTCTGCTTCGCTCGCGTTCCTTGCGTCGTTGTTCGTTGTCAATTCTGCTGTCCGCGCCGAAGCGCCCATCAATCAGTTGACTCAGTCGGAGCAACGCAGTGGCTGGAAACTGCTTTTCGACGGCAAAACGACTGACGGGTGGCGGAACTATAAAAAAGACTCCATTTCCGACGGATGGCAGATCATCGACGGTGCTCTGGTCCGCGCTAAACGTGGCGGTGACATCATCACGAAAGATAAGTTCGATTCCTTTGAACTCTCGCTTGAATACAAAATCAGCAAGGGCGGCAATAGCGGCGTGATGTTCCACGTCGCTGAAACCGACGGTCCCCCTTGGCACACCGGTCCCGAAGTTCAGGTTCAAGACAACGTTGACGGGCATGACCCGCAAAAAGCCGGTTGGCTTTACCAACTTCATGCTCCCGAGGCACCGAATTGGTCGCCTGACAAATCGATTACCGATGCGACTCGTCCGGCCGGCCAATGGAACCAACTATACATTCGCATTGCCAAAAAAGACTGCGAAGTATGCATGAACGGAGTTCGCTACTTTCGGTTCGACATGACCAAGGCCGATTGGAAGGAACGAATCGCGAAGTCCAAGTTCGCGTCACTGCCGAATTTCGGAACGCTCGGTGAAGGTTATCTTTGCTTGCAAGATCACGGTGACGAAGTGGCCTACCGCAGCATCAAGCTGCGTGAAATTGCCGACGATGGCTCTGTTCCTCAACCGATTGACGGCAGTCTTAACCTGACCAGCAACTTGGCATTTCCAAATCTGCAGTGGGATCAGTGGGAAGCCGTCGATGATGCCGGCAAGATTCGGGATTTGCGTTTGATGGAATTAACCTACGCCAAAGACGGCAGCAATCGGCTCTACGCCGCGTCACAATATGGTGCGATCTGGTCGTTCGAAAACCGTTCCGATGTTGCTGAATCCAAAATGGTGCTGGACCTGCGCGGGAAAGTCAAAGACTGGAAAAGCCGGGGTGCCAACGAAGAAGGTCTGCTCGGTCTATCGATGCACCCGGATTTCAAGTCCAACGGTTACTTCTATGTCTATTACACGCACCCCACCGAAAAGAAGTCGGTGTTATCGCGTTTCACAATTCCACGCGACGGTTCGCTTGCAGCCGACCCAAGTTCCGAGCTTGTGATCATGGAAATTGACCAACCGTACTTGAATCACAACGGTGGCAGCATGGAATTCGGCCCCGATGGGTTCCTGTACATCGGTATGGGCGACGGCGGCGACCGCAATGACCCCCACGGAAACGGTCAGAACCTTGCGGTTCTGCTCGGGAAGATTCTGCGAATTGACGTCGACCATCCCGCCGCTGGCAAGAACTATGGCGTTCCGGCCGACAATCCGTTTGTCGACAAAGAAAACGCCGCTGGAGAAATTTTTGCCTACGGCGTGCGAAATCCTTGGCGAATTGCGTTTGACCCCAAGACCGGTGATCTGTGGGCAGGCGATGTCGGCCAGGAATTGTGGGAAGAGATCTTGGTCGTCAAGAAAGGCGGCAACTATGGCTGGAGCACTCGCGAAGGATCGCACGCGTTCGGCAACAAGGCTGCCGACGATGGGGCTTCGCCTGCGATTGAACCAGTGTGGGAGTACGACCACCAAATCGGCAAGTCGATCACTGGCGGACGAGTTTGTCGCAGCGATCGGTTGCCGCAGATCAATGGCAAGTACTTGTACGCCGACTATGTAACGGGCCGAGTTTGGGCGTTGACACGGTCTGCTGAAACAGGCCTCGCGACCCGCAACGAACAGGCCATCCCTGACAGCGTTGCCGTATTGTCGTTCGGGCAAGACGAATCGGGCGAGGTCTACATTTTGACCAACAGTTCTCGTGGCGAGTGCATTTATCGGTTTGACAAAGCAGTCGCCAAGACTGACGTTGCGAAGTCCGAATAGCAAATGAGCTAACGTGCCTGATCGATCAACGCCAAGTGATGATAAGCCGATCGACCTGCCGCAACCTGCGGTCGGTCGGCTAAGTCTGTATTACCGCGAATTGCACCGGCTGCTTGAAAGCCAGCAGGGCGGCGTCAACAGTCAACAGCTCGGCAAGTTGGTCAATGTTTCTCCGGCAGTCGTGCGTCGCGACCTCAGTGCGCTTGGCACGATCGGCCGGCGTGGTGTCGGCTACGACATTGCTCGGTTGATCGAACGGATCGGCGACGTGCTGGGGTCGGGAATGCAGTGGAAGGTGGTTCTGGTTGGCGTTGGGTCGCTAGGCGATGCGTTGCTGCGGTATCGCGGCTTCGAACGACTTGGGTTCCAACTTAGTGCCGCCTTTGACAACGCAGCCAATCGAATTGGTTCCACGATTGCGGGCGTCCGGGTGCTCGATGCCGCCTTGATCGAAAGCTTTTTGGCTGCCGAACCAGCCGAGCTGGCGATCCTAGCCGTTCCAGCCGAGTTTGCGGCCGACATCGCTGACCGGTTGGTGGGATGCAAAATCAACGGGATTTTGAACTTTGCCCCCACTACTTTAAAGTTGCCACCGAAGGTCGCCGTCGTCAACGTCGACCTGGCCAGCGAGTTGCAGCGGCTAGCATTCGCCATTCAGACGCAAAAATAGCGAAAAGAACCCCACCAACCGCTCAAGTCGGAGCCAAATCGAGCCGAAAACAACCGAACCAAAGAATCCATGCAAATGTCCTCTTTGGCGTCAGCGAAAGTCATGCTAAACTTCGCCCAGACGACCCATCACTACCCCATGGTGTAATTGGCAACACATCTGATTTTGGTTCAGACATTCTAGGTTCAAGTCCTAGTGGGGTAGCTAAGTACTCAATCCCTCGTGTTCCCGGCACATCTGTAGCCGGAATCACGAGGTTTTTTTGTGCCGTGATTGGCGTAGATGCCCGTAGATTTGCACAGATGGGACCGCCGGTGGGACCGCCAAATGCGTTGTTGACGCTTTCTACCTCAATTGGGTCACCCGTCATCGTGCTTGCGCCCATGGACCAATGCTCGTCGGTAACCTGCAGGTAGTGCTTCTCAGCCGTCTTGCTGCTATGACCCAGCCACGCGTTGATGACGTGATCCTGCCGGTGCTCCTGAAGTTCGGTCCGCCGTGTCGCCCTCAAGTTCTGGAACGTCTTGGGCCAAGGCTCAACACCAGCAGATTCGATGATGCGGTTAAGCTGGGTGCCAAGGTTCGACAATCGGTGATACCGACCTATGCAACGTTTCGTGCCATCGTCAGCCGCATCAAATGACGCATCCAGAAACGGTTTCAATTCGGGGAAAATCGGACAGAACCGCAGTCCGGTCTTGGGTGAGTTGATCCGCATCTTGCCAACATCCCAGAGGATGTCGCCCCAGTTCATCACCAGGATTTCGCATCGTCGAAGTCCCCCAAATCGAGCGAAAGCGAATACCAATCGCCAATCATGGTCGGGACACCCCGAAAGCACCTTCGCGGCTGTGGCTCGATTGATGTAGTGATCACGCTCGCGGTTCACTTCGGAACCCGTCCGAACACCAGAAAAGGGACTCTCGTTCAGCAATCGATCCTTCACGGCTTCCGCAAACATCGTTTTTGCTCGCTTGACGTGCTTAGAAACCGTCGCGGGTGCCATTGTCTTTACGACATTGCCGTCTTCATCCAGCTTTACTGGCCGCGCCAATAGCCAACGTCGCCACCGCTCTGCTTCCGCAACCGTGATGGCCGATAAGAGATGTCGCTCGCCAAACCTTTCGACAAGCAAACGCCGGGCGTGCCCATAGTTGTCAATCGTTCCAGTTGCCAAATCCGATCGGCTTGCGATGTACGCATCACAAAACGGTCCCAAAAAACGCCCATTGTCGCCTAGCAAGCGATCTCGCTTGGAATCTACCAGCCCAAGATTCGCCAACGAATCAAAGAGCGGACCCTCAAGTTCCACTGACCATCGAATCGTATCGGGTTCCGGCGATGCGCCGGATTTTTTTGCCCGTACCAATTCATCGACATGCCGAGCCACTGTTTCCGCCCTGCGCTTACTGGCGTCCGCCAGCCAAAGCGAACGCCGCTTCCGATTCAGGTAGAAACGTAACCGCCAACCAGATCGGCCTCGGTCCTTCTCTTGACGCAAACTTGCCATCGCAAGACTTCCAGCGAATCACCCAATGAAATCGCTTCAGCTGGCATCGGGTGGATAATGCGTTTTGCCTAAGCGGGCTAGCCGTAAAACGCTAGCGCGAACAACTACCGACGGATGCGTCTGACAAACGCTCCCATGCCATCTGTCACCAGCTTCATCCAACTAACCCTTTCGAGACCGCTCGTCGATCAACTATGTCCGGTTGCTCAAAGTCGAAACCCAAGCGAACCACTTGTAAAAGGCATGTACTATTTGTTTGCACCGAAGTGCCCCAAGGCAACCTGTTGCGAGCCGCCTTTGATGACTGCCGTCATTCCCGGCTCGCTGATTCCAATGCAGTGATCACCGCTGCGGGCCTAAACCGGCGGGCTCGACCGACCATGATGCTGGGAATCAATCCAGATCGAACCGCGCGATCAATCGTAGGACGTGAGATGCCCGCCAGCCGCGCCATTTCATCGCCATCGACCAGCATCGGCATGGCTTCGGAAGCGTTTTCCGACCGTAGCAGTTTAGCGACCGCTTCGGCTGTGTCTCGAATGAGCTCATCGCGGTTAGTGTCGCGGATCAACAAGTCAGCCATGAGCGTCGTCCTTGGCAAGGTTGGTCGTCGGAATCAGAAGTTGAAGGAAACGCGACCTCTGCTAGCAGCGAATAAGACTGCACACCGCCATCCGCAGTTGTGACCCAGGCTAGCCGCCCGCCGGGCCTGAATATTGGGTTTCGCAAATAGCTTCTCATGTGTACTGCCTAACTCTGAATGAGCCGGTGTTTGATCTTTGCCTTCCCGTCGGCGTCCGGCGTCCGATTGGGGTCACTTGGTTATTGCATAGATTTCAAAATCACCAAGTTGTGTTCTTCGCTGCCAACAGGACCAAGAAAGCCAACCACCAATCTCAACGAGTTGGTGGTGACAACGGGCCTTGCGATCGAGGTGTTCTGGCGTTGACACAATTGGCAAAAACTCCTCTTGAGTGCTTGGGAACTTCTGCTATCGCCAGTTTGCTATAGGGCCGGTCGGTCGGGCTGCTACCCCAAATCGCCCGCCAAAAAGGTCCATCTGGGTTTGTCATGGATTCTGTAGAATTCTCCACCGAGGAGAACCACCTTGTAAGACAAAGAACTTTACCAATACATTCTCGGGCTTTCGTCGCCTTGGACCGTTGCTGACGTGCAGCTCGATCACGAAGCCGAAGAGATCCGCGTACGCGTCGAGCATCCTCGTGGAGCCAAGTTCCGCTGCCCCAAATGCGATTGCGACTGCCCCGTCCACGATCACGCTGCCGAGCGTCGTTGGAGACATCTGGATTCTTGCCAATTCAAGACCTTGCTGATCGCCGCGCCACCGCGGGTCAAATGTCCCACGCACGGCGTCAAGAACGCGTCACTTCCCTGGGCCGAGAAGGTAACCTTACCGAACCGGTTCAAGCTCGCGTGCTGGTGATCAAACAAGGGGAGGCTGTCATCTGTGATTAGACGTACTGGCCCCGCATCTACAGAAGATCAAGAGCGGTCCATTTATGGCTGGATTATTGGTTACGTCCTCGCTGCGCTACTAACCAACGCCTACTGTCAGGTACATCGCTGGGGAGACTGGACTCGTGAACCCAACACCCGCGAGGACGCCATGTTAAACACAGCGTTTGCCACTGCAGCTTGGCCGATCTACTGGTCGTCGCGTCTTGCAATCAAAGTCGTACACGACCTTAGTAGCCAAGCACCTGTCGACGAGGTCTATCTACCTCTTAGCACACTAAAGCAAAATAGCATGTGAGTTTGTGGTTCTGCTTTAGTAGCAGATTACTGAGACAAAACGTATGAGCCCGCGAGACAAATATCTCGCGGGCTCATTTCGTTTTCAAACGTCACTGGATTCTAAGTCCGCGCTGCTGTCCTATGTCGACCCGGCTCCCCAGCACGTAGTCGAGCCACACAAACCTTCACCCCGCCGGGCGATCACTTAGCCGTGATCGCAACATTGTGACAACACCACCGCGCAAATCAACAGAGGACGAGCCTAGGTATCGAGAACTATCTGAACATTACTTTAACAGCAGAGAAGAAGTGTTCGCCAAGCTATTCGAGCACTCTAATCTGCTTGAAAAGAACATCGACCTCAGCGGCTACCTGCGAGACGCCGGTGATTCGAAACTGGCGAAACAGATCAAGCGATGTGGCACGTTTCTTAGCGGCAACAGACTCTACGACTTAAAGCAGGAGCACTACTGCGGGCAAACTGCGTGGTGCCATGTCTGTGCCGCCGTGCTAGCTGCAAAACGCGCCGATCAGTGGATGCGAGCCAGCGAGATGTTTGGCGATAGCTGCCACCGCAGCGAACTAACTTTGCACAACTTCCTTATCAAACCCGCAACTCGCGGCGGCTACACAGATAGTATGGCCGACTTTCGTAAGGCAGTCGATATGCTCAGGGCATTCCGGCTACGACTGAAATACTACCACGACGGACATTTACCGCATCGAGTCTTCGAAGCGATCCGCGACAAAAGAACCGATACGGCGAAAAGGCTACGCAAGCAGACGTTCGGCCCGACGATCTCGTCGATCCACCTCGTACCTGACACAGGTTACAGCGGCCCTGAACCGTTCGCCCACATGCACTTGGCGATCGCAACCTGCCCCGAGATGTCGAAGCGGGCTGTCGGGCTCATCGTCAATCAACTTTGGGATGAAGCTCGAATCGCGTGCAAGATCCGGATCAAAGCTCGCAAGCCGGAAGTGAACCGAACCAAAGACAACCGACCAGGTAAAGACTCTTACAGAGAATCAACGGCAGCGATGCGACTCGGGCGGTTCGACCTGGCCGATCCGAAACGACCAGAATCAGAACAGGCCGTGAAGAACTTCACCTACCTCGGTCAAGTCTTCAAAACTAAGTGGACACCCAAGGAGCAATGGGACGCACACTGGCTCCTCGACGATGTCGGTATGAAGCCGAAGCAACTGATACAAACCCTCTGCATGATGGAAGCCAAGAGAGGCAGACTTCCCAGCGACTTCCCAGCGAGGGAGCTCGCGCACAAATACGAAGCTGAGTACACAGAGGTTGACGGTTGGCAACTCCGTCAGCGGATCGAACCTAAGCGGTCCGAGAAGTAGAGCCGGGGATCGATCCACGGTCAGTGCATCATCAAAGCATCCGCCAAGACTAGAACTGACCGAGGATCGATCCCCGGCGCAGGGACGGCGCCGAAACACAAGCCTCCGTGCCGAAGCGTAAAACACCTCCCCTTCTTCTATTATATCCGTGTAGCCCTAGCAAAGATTTTTTCCCTCCCCTCAGCTGCGTTTATCCCGTAAATTACGGGGTCAAACGCATGCAAAGCCTCGCAAATTCCATTTACACTTTTTTCAAAACCCACGAAACACCCAAAACACCGTAAAAACGCACATCTACCCACATCTGACCACCATTCACCCTTTTCCACCTCAACTCACCCTTCTCATCACTCACCACCTATCCCTTATCCACCTCCTACCTGACAACCGCTCCATACCTAACAACCAAAACCATCTCCTCTATCACGATCACAACCATTCCCTCTACCACACCCACACCCACATCCATCTCTTACTACCCATCCGCTCCTCTCTCATTACCATCCTCCCCTTTACTACTCTCCCCATCATCTACCTCCTAGTATTCGGCGGTGGGTTTCGGCTTCGGCAACCGAGATCGATTCTTCGGCAGCCGAAACTCATTCTTCGGCAGCCGGGGATCGATCCCCGGCAAACAACCTCCAGCTAGTTGTCTGACCGAAACTCATTCTTCGGAAACCGAAATCGATTCTTCGGCAACCTCACATCCCAGCCGAGGATCGATCCCCGGCACTCACACCGAGATCGTTCAATGACAAACCACTAAACTCTCGACCACTACCAAACTCGCGCTCGGTTGTTCGTCACTCTTTCTTCTACTCGTCTTCCTCTTCATCGCCTTCGTCACAGTTGCAGTCGTTGTCGACCTGACGCTCACCGATGACTACTACGTCTACGTGCTCGACCCGTTCGTTAACACTGTTCATGAAGAACCATTCATCTCTCTACGTGAACCGCCAGTCATCCATGAGTCCGAAGTGTTTAACTGGATACGGACTGCCCTCGCTACCGACACGTGGTCGAACAGAACTCAACTTCCATATCTCGGTAGCAGTGAGGAGAAAGGGCGTTCTGCTGTCAATTTGCGTCTGAAACGGTACCACCTCTTGGCGATTCTAACGGTACCAGTTGGTGAGACCGGGCCGCTTCGCGGCCCGGTGGTACTGTTTGATTTAAGCTTCTTCGGTCGCCGAGCCTCCAGCTTTTGATTCCACCTGTGCAGCACCGACGTCGCGGCGGGATCGTAAGGTGTTAGAGACAGACCCTTCGCGAATTCGGCGAACCTGCGAAACGGTGACCGCCGCCTCCGCGGCGAATCTTGGCGTTACGCGCTTCGTTGTGTTTCACCAGAGACGCCATCGCGTTAGATCCTGGGAGCTAAAGAAAGTCATCGCGATGCCGCCACGGGGAACGCGATGTGAACGGTGTTCCGACGAGTCGATGGATTCAGCTTGCTTGGGCTACGTAGTGCCGTGCGCATTTTTGGGAAGTGCGACGGATGCACCTATCGTTGTGCAAACGGAACAACAACCCCCGGCAAGGACCACAAAGATGCCCAGCTCAACACGCCCATCACCTCCCAGTTCAAATCTCGTCGATGCAAACTACCGATTTCTAGTCGGGATCAAAGATGACATCAGCACGCTTGATCTCTTTGCCGCTGATCCTGAGGGGTACGCAAAGTACCTCGCATGGTATGAAAGCCGGCAGGACTTCCGACGTGTCTTCAGCTTGAACGCAACCATCGAATCGCGACTTGCAGCCTACCTGCGACTTGTCGCAGCGCGGGGACAGCGGTTCTGTTTGGGAGTGAATGCAATTCCCAGCAGCAAATGGCTGCGAGAGCGTCTGGATATTCATCGCAATACGATGGCTAAGTACGTCAAGGATGCGCAGACGACGAGGCGGGTTCAGCTCAGTCTGAATACCGCTTCCCGGATGGCGTTCGCTGCAGCCATCTACCCGCCACCCACGAAGCTTGAAAAGAACGCGGTTGCAAGTGTGTGGGATAATCGCCTTGACTTGATCGACGATTACCACCTCACCGGAAAGAACAAGCGGGACATGGTTCGCTACCTCGCCCCAATCACCCGCAGCGGCACGAACGACCTGTTCACGATCCCGAAGAACTATCCGTGCTCTTATGACCTCGACCCCAAAGGGCAGCCGATGAAACGGATCTCTGCGCACACCGCTCGTAGGGCGAAAAAATGAGCGAAATCGGCAGCCGAGTAAGACATTAGAGCCGCTGACGCATCGAATGAACTGCACACCTTTTCTGGCAAGCAATATGATGGAACACGAAACAGATTTTGAGTCACTGTTGATGGATGGCCTTGAACGGGAGCGAATGCCGGCAGAGGAATCTCGCAAGGTCTTTCGT
This sequence comes from Rubripirellula reticaptiva, assembly GCF_007860175.1. Lineage (NCBI taxonomy): Bacteria > Pseudomonadati > Planctomycetota > Planctomycetia > Pirellulales > Pirellulaceae > Rubripirellula > Rubripirellula reticaptiva. The sequence goes on from NZ_SJPX01000003.1 coordinate 68,621, forward strand.
TTCAGCTTGGGGCCTGCCTGGCGTTGGGAAAAGGCACAGCTGGTCGCCCTGCGAAGACGCATCTCCAAGCGGGTCGAGTGCGATTCCACTTTTTGGCAGCTCGTCAATCACTTCTATGAACTGCCGAAGGAAATGCATGAATCGTTGTGCGGTGGTCTTCAACTCGACACTGCCGCCGCTGAGGCGATCTTCGTTGACCCGATCGCGAGACTGAACGTTGAGGCAAGGATACTGGCGAGGCAATCGCCGGAGGAAGTCGCCGCTCGTACTGGTTGTGCTGCCCAGACGGTACGCGACTACTGCAGCATCTTTTTCGATGTGCTCGAAAATCTTGGTGCGTCGAGTTGGCTTGCGGTCCATGTGTTCCATCCGGAAGGCGAATTCGCCAACGACTTGCACTCGGTCGTTCTTCGGGACGCCTACCAGGGAGGCTCTGCGGTTTGTGAACACTGGTTGGAGAGACTTCCCGTTTTGGGCCAAGAGTGCGATCTGACCACTGAGTTTGGTCGTGAAGTGAAACGCTTGGAACTGCACGTGCGAAGGAGCCAGCTACAACGACAAGCCCCGCTTGAACTGGGCAAAGCAGCCGTGCGAATCGGCAACCTGTCCCCTCACGAGCGAGTTGGCTTCATCGACGCAAGCGAAGTGGTCGAACGCCACATTGCACAGTCTCTGGGCGACATCCTGTCGAGCGATGAAAACGCACAGCAAGTGATGCAGATCGACAGACATTCGCACAAGCGCGAATGCCGTCAACGACATTCAGCGTAGTTTTTGATGATTCCGAGATTGTGTTACACAAACGCGAATGGAAATTGAATCAAGACGCGGCACATTGAATAAGTACGCTACGCAGACGTTTCGTTTAGATGGGAAACTGCAAAAGCGATACATCGGGAAGGCGAGTGATCCCGTGGTTCAACTGTTTTTCGAAAGCGAGCAACTCGACAAAGCCGTCGAACGTGCTGATCGCGAAACCCGCCGCCGCGAGAAAGACGACGACTTGGCAGCAGCCAGATCGCTCGATTGGTTGGCTCAATGGTCAACGAACTGGAAAGTCATTAGCGAGTTACGTGGAAAGAACATGCACAAGAAACCGACACCCTCATGCGAAGCCGAACGAGAACTTCCACGCCTTCACAGGTTCAAGGAGACTTGCCGGCGATCGGAAGACGGAGATCTCGACGCGCAGCGACAACTCGACATTTGGATCGCGGAGACGCCCGAGATACTGAGCCGCGCGACCGACACGATCAGCATTGTCAGGGAGTACTTGATTCAGTTCGTTGGCAGGGCATCACCAGAGTGCTCGGTGCTTTGGCGAAAGCAACTCGACTTGAAGACTGCCGAAATCATGTGCGATGCGGGCGATGATGCGCTGAGCCGCATGTACGCCGAAGTTGCCGTGCTCGCCTGGTTCGACTTCATGCGAAGTTCGCTGATGCCGTGTTTGGCGGGCGGTGACATGAAGAGGTCGGCGTATTGGGGATCGGCACTGACTCTCTCCCAGAAGCGATGGCTAAGTATCGAGAAAGCATTCCGCCAGCATTTGAAACAGGCACCGAAACTACGATCTGCCAATCAATCCATTGTTCCAGAGGCTAAAAAAAAGCCGCAGCCCGGATGAATCGATCATCCGGGGCGCAGCAGGATGCAAGTCAGTGATCGGTGTTAGCCTGGCTGCATTTGACTTTTCAGCTTCTCAATCAGCTCGCTGGCCTGCTGCAGTGTCAAGCTTTGCGGCGAAGCGACACCGAACTCGGCATCGAGTTCGCTGGCCAAACGGACATGCGCCTTGGACGCGATCGTGTGAATCGCACGGATCTGAGCATCGGTCGCCGGGCGTTGGCCTTGGATGTGTGACTTGCCGACAGCTGCGGCGCTGGGCTGATGGGCGACCGACGTGACAGAACTTCGATCGTGGCTCGCCAATTCGGCATCGATGCTGCGGCGACATCGTGCGAATGCCTGACGGATACGTTGCTCGATGACGTCGGCGTCGCCCGCCTCGTGATCGTCGAGTTGTACTTCGACGACGCAGCTGGCGCCGACGCTGCCGAAGTTGGGTTGGCCGATCTTTTGTTGCAGACCGACGGTTAACTTGTGAAGTTTCATGGATGAATCCTTGTTGAAGTGAAAGAAGGTGCCCGGCGAACGTCGCCGGGCACTGCGAAACAGAAGTTCCGAAACAGACCTAGCGTCACTGGTTCAGCCAGTGTTTGCCGAGCCAAGCGACTTCGGCAGCCAGTGCCGATGATCGCGTCTTGAATGGTCCCAGCACCGGACCATCGACCGGCGACAGATCGGCCGTCCAGTACCCATCCGCCGTCGGCTCGACATGCGAACCGCGGCGAATGGTGGGACGGCCGATGGCGTGCGGGTCGATCCCCTCGTGGTAGATCATCCGCACGTCACCGAAAGTGTTGATGACGATATCCATGATCGCTCTACCGAGTGCGCCGCAAGATGCTGCGGCGCGGTCGGTCCGTCATCCAGCTGTCCAGCGACGCTTCGACGCGCGTCAGCTGGTCAGCGACGTGCTGACGGATGCCAGGACGTTCGCGAAGTTCTTGCGGCGCGACGCCACTGAGCACGCGACGCGCATCCGCCACCAACCGATCCAGCCCCTCATCACTGCGGATGTTCAGATGCTGGAAGCGATCGAAGAACTCCAGCAGGTTGGTCACCGCCGAGTCGCGGAAGACTTTGGCCGTGCCGTCGTTCTGTCCACCGAGTCGTTCGGCCAAGTGGCTGACCAACTGACCCAGTTCATCAGCGAACGCTTGCTCGGCAAGTTGCACCGCTTCATCAAACCGGGTCTGCACGCGGGCACACTCGCTGTAGTACAACTGCGGACTGACCCGCAGCAGGTACTCCGGCGGATCACAACTGGGATAGTCCCACTCGATGCCGAACTGCTCGCGGAAGTCATCGGTGTAGTCGCCGGCGTCGAACAGATCTCCCAGCCGCTCTCGCGCCCCGTCAATCAGCTCGCCGTAGTGACTTTCCAATTGCTCAACGGCCTCGGCCAGCTCGGCGCGCACCGTCGTCATGTGCACCTCGAACGCCGCCACATCACTTCGGCGAATCAACCGTATGCCGGGTTCGACATAGGGCAGCGTGTGATTCTTCCAGTAATCAGCGGCCTGCTTGCGCACCGCGGTGGCCGCACGAAACGCGGGGTGTGCGGTGTCCAGCAGTTTCTTCGACGCTGACACGGACCTGATGTCGGCGTCGAACGTCCCGGCCGCTTGTCGCGTTTGATCTTGGCTGAGCGTCTTGCGACTTCCCGGCCAATGGATCTTCAATCGCACGGCTGTCGTTTCGGACTGCAGGCGTTCGCCGACCGAAGCGTTCGTCGCCACAGGCATTGCATCGGCTTCGGTCGTCACGGATGGGGTCAGAGTATCGAGTGTCATGGTTCGTATTTCCTGCAAAAGAGTTGGGCAAAAAGAAAAACGCCCCACCGGCATGCATGCCGATGGGGCGTCGTCGTCTGAGTGAGGGGAGGGGAAGATTCACGGATGCCCGGAATCACTGCTTGCGTGATGCAAGCTTCGCTTGGCGTCCCTTCGCGGGGAGCCGCTTGGTGTCCGATGACGTGGATTGCTGAACCACATCGTCCAGCAACACCTCGCACACGGTCTCGCTGCTCGGCTCGGGCTGACGCGGCCACATCAAGATGGCCACCATCAACAGTGGCAATCCGCAGACGACTAGCAGCACCGCCGACGAGATCACGGCGGCCAACACGGGCTCGCCATGTTCACGTTCGTCCCACCGCCGCCGGTCCTCTTCGAGCAAGTCCCGCTGCAGACCGACCTCGGCGCGTTCGGCTTGCAAGTCTTCTTGCATTTCGAGCCACTGTTGGTCACTGAGATCACGACCGCTTGGTCCGCAACCGACTAGGCTACCGATCGTGATCAAGATCGAGGCCACGATCGTCTTCGTCGGCACGATGAAACCCCTTGCGGATGAGTCGTTGAAGGATCGTCTGCAGTCCCCTACGTTGACGACGCAGCTGCCACACCATTAGTGAAGCAGCGGCGAGCGCGAACGAAAGCGTCATGCAGACCAAGAGTAAAGGTGTCACGTAGGAATCTCCTTGAGTGAATCGAGCCCGACCGTCATGGCGACGAGCGGGCTCTTGATGGATGGAAGAAACAATACAGGCACTTGCACCGGCGCGATCAGCCTCGTGCATGCCATGCATGTGCCGAGGACTGCGCCCCGGTTTTGCAATCAGTTGACCGATGGTTTGGTCGACACCGCACGCCGGCGTTTCGGCTTCGCCAATGCGTGGTAGACCCCCGACGTCTCTGCCGAGAGACAGCGACCGTCTGCCCACTGACGAAGATGGTTCACCGACTCGGCGGACGTCACCGCCACCGGCACCACGTTCTCGGCCGCCCGCACCAACGAGACATCCAGCAGCGCCGCCAATCGGCAACACGATTTGATCTCGGCGCCGGTCCACTGGTCATCGGCTGGTTTGGGCTCACTCGAATCCAAGCCAAAACGCTGGACGTACAACTGCCAGATCTCGTCCTTCTGCGTCCGGCCTGGCAAGTCGACGAAGAACACACCGTCGAACCTTTCGGCTCTGGCGAACTCCGGCGGCAGCTTGGCAACGTCATTGGCCGTGCAGACCACGAACACGTCGGACTCGTGATCGTTCAGCCACGACAAGAACGTGCCGAACATCCGTGACGACACGCCGCTGTCGTTGCCGCCGCCGCTGGCACCCGCGAACGCCTTCTCGACTTCATCGATCATCAGGACACAGGGTGCCATGGCATCGACGATGGACAGAGCTTGCCGAGTTCGTTCTTCGGATTGACCGACGAGCGAACCCATCAGACTACCGACATCGAGTGTCAGCACCGGACGACCGACCTCGTTGCCCACGCACTTGCAGAACTCACTCTTGCCACATCCGGGCGGCGACAACAGCATCACGCCACGGGGGCGAGGCTGCGTTGTCGACCGGCCACGGTGAATCAGCGCTCGACGAGTGAAAGACTTCAACGCACCGAGTCCACCGAGACTGTCAAAGTTCTGACCGCCACGGTGCAAACTCAGTAGTCCCGACTTCTTCACCGCTTGCGTCTTCAGTTCCCAAATCGAGTCCGGCGTGATCCGGCCATCACGAACCAGCGCCAAGCTGAACGCGCCTTCGGCCTCGTAACGGGACAGTCCCGCCGCGGCATCCAGCACGTCCTCGAGTTCCCTGTCCACTGGCATCTCACCCGCTTCGGTGGCGATGCCGGTCGCGATCTGTGTCAGCTGGTCTCGATCGGGAAGCGGATGCTCGACCACGATGAACAGTTTCTCGAGCTCCACCGGCAACTGAACCAGCGGACTGAGGATCACCACAAACGTGCGATGCTGTTTCCCTTCGTTCACCGCCCGGCTGATCGCTTGCACGATCTCGGCCGAACCGATGAAGCGATGGAAGTTGGGCAACACCAGTAGTGATGGCGTGTCGGCCGATGCCATGGCCGACACCGCACGGACCGCCGCCAACGGATCGGCGACCTCAACATCGATCGCCGTACCGCTTGGCTGACGCAGGCCTTGGTCGATGTCCCAAACGGCCAGTCGCCAGTCTTCCTCTTGGCACATCGCCGAAAGCTCGGCGAGCGCGTCGAGATGTTCATGGGACTCGATCCAAATGCCGGCGAAGCAGGCCCGGATCAGTTCGTTCATTCGCTGTGATAGTTTCATCGCGTGTGTCCTCCTGGGACAATGGGTTGTGAAGCGAAAAGAAAAGCCCGGTCAGCGTGCTAAGACGACTGCCGGGCTTGTTGTTGATCGCGGACTTCGGTTTTGTAGAAGTCCGCTTTGAGCTGTTCGTTCTCTTTGAGACCCAATGCCTCTTCGAGAAACGCACTGGCTTGCCGGCACTGATCACCGGTAAAGCCATTCGTCTCGACTCGGGATGCACCTTCGGGCGAGACGATCACGGTGACGGTTTTCAAGATGCACCTCCGACGGTCAACGAGACCTTGATGGAACCGTCGGCCAAACGATGTTCGGCAACCGAGTAGCCCTTGCGCCGCGCCTCGAGCTTGGTCTTCTCAACCGCGTAGGCCTGCAAAAACTCATCGAGTCGACTCTGGCGTCCCCAGTGACCTTGGTAGTTATCGAACTTGGTTTCACCGGTGGTCGTGTTGAAGACGACCGGATACTTCCAGTCCTTCAGCCGCACGCCGAGTCCCGTCACGGTCTCGCTGAACAATTTCACTTCGCCTTCGACCGGCTCATCGAGTCCCAGTCGAACACACCCCGCACGAACCGCCGTAGCGTCACGAACCTGGGTCTTGATCTGCATCACGTGCGACATGCGCACCTCCAAGAAGTTGGAAGAAAGGTAACGTCGGTGGCTACAGAGCCATCCTCACCTAAACGTAGCGCAAAACGATCAAGTATTTAGGTCAACGGATCAATGGAAGCAGACAGACTTGGCTTGTCGCGGAATTTGCGACAAGCCAGGCGACCGACGAACGAAACAGAGGCCAAAGTTCAACGGCCGACCGAGAAAGAGGCAAGAATCGCGTAGCCCATCGGTGTCTCAAAAGCTCTGGACCGGTCGTCGCCCGCGATCGATCAACTAGCGGCGTTCGTTCAAATGTCGCGGGAATGTTTCGTAGTGCAGATGGTGCCGGTGGCGATCGCCAGTGCGTGGGTCACGAGACAAACAATGCGAAGCAAACAAGTACTGCCAGCGAAACTCGCGATGAGCCGACGGTTACTTGCGATGCAGTTACTTGCGATGCCGTGCATGCGGCAACCACACTGACGCCGTACCGTTTGCCAAGTCATGTTCATGCAACGACCGCCGAGACTCAACGTATCGCCGCAGCGGTTCAACAAGCTCGGCCGGTAATGGAACCAAACGACTCTTGTTCCCCTTTGCCCCGTGGATCTCAATCAAACCATTGTCAAAGTCGATGTCTTTCACACGCAATCGGATCGGGGGCTGGCCCCTGACCACACTGCATCACCACAAAAAGCAATTCCTAAACGATTTTGGAATCGGTGATTGACTTTAGTTAAGACCGTCGCTGACCCCTTTGGTCGGATTCAGCCATGGATAGGCTTGTCGTACTGCACGCCCTCGTGCTTTGCTCAATCAGTATCCAGCTTCAAAGTGTCCATGGGGCTTTTGATGCTGCGACCCAGTTCGCAGCTCACATGCACATATCTCATGGTGGTCTCGATGTCCTTGTGGCCCATCAATTTCTGTACCGTCGGGAGATCCGTGCCTGCCTCCACTAAATGCGTCGCGAAACTATGTCGCAAACTGTGTGGCACTCCGTTTTTGTGAATCTTCGCAAGCCGCTGGGCTATCTTCAGCGCATTGGCGAACTGCTGCTCAGCAATATGATGACGCCACACCTTGCCACTCCGCTTGTCACGAGCTCTCTGTCGAGATGGGAACACCCACTTCCACGCCAACTCCTGACACGCATTCGGGTACTTTCTCGCCAGTGCATACGGTAGATACACCTGCGGATACCCCTCCTCACTGTCGATACGGTGCCATCGGGCCGCCACCTCGATCTGACGTTTCAGTCCATCCACCGCACGCTCCGGCAAGAAAGTAATCCGGTCTTTCTCGCCTTTGCCGTCTCGCACCACGATATGCCCCTCATCGAAGCAAATGTCCTTGACTCGCAGTCGCCGACACTCCTTGTGCCGTAGTCCAGCACCATACATCAACAAAAACATCAGTCGATGCACGTCAACCAGATGAACCAGCAAGTGTTCGATTTCTTCGCGACTATACCAAACGGCAATCGACTCGCTTTGCTTGGCACGAACCGCGTTGACGAAACCCAACTGCTTGCCGAGCACACATTGGTAGAAAAAGAACAAACCCGCCTGTGCTTGATTTTGCGTACTCGCCGCAACATTCCCCTCGACGGCGAGCGACGTCAGAAACGTGCCAATGTCCTTCTCGCCAAACTGATCCAGTTGGGTCGAGCCGACGTGACCGGAAAACCGCTTCACCCAGCGTACGTAGGCCTTTTCCGTAGCCGCCGAGTAATGCAAAACTCGCATCTCGCTACGCATCGTCTGGATGAAAGGCGGTTCACCGCGATTGATATTTCCCCGCAGCTTTGCCAACTCCTCAGCCGTAGGCGCTGCCTCCAATTCAACGTTCCGCTCCAGTCGCCCCATCTTCGCCAATGTCGCGACAATGCCAGACAGATCAGGTTCGGAGCATGAAAGCACTTGATCCCGGTAGAATACAACTGCACGAACCGCCTGATACCGCTGCCATGCCGGAGGGCACTACGCTCACGGCCGGCCCACGAGTTGAATTCAACCCGGCCACGCGCCTTGGAAACGTCACTCGGACGTTCGCACACCACGACATGTTCGGTAGATCAGGCGAAACGATGCTTGAACTGTCATTTCCGGCGTTGAAAGGGGCAAGTGGATCACCTGTAATGGCTCCCGGACACGAGGTCTGGGGTATTGTGGTTGCGAATCATTCGGTCGACCTATTGCCAAGCCAAGTCGAAGAAATTTTCGATGAGTCGGGCAAACTGGAAGAACGCACAACATTTACACTCCCACAGGCTCTCGCAATTAACGTAATGCACATTCGGGCATTCGTAGATGAGGTCGCTGCCGGAGAGACAGAACCATGACATGCACGGGAGGACGGCTTGCGCGGTTTTTTGAAGTGGAAGATCTTTCGTCCGTCCCCCGTGATGTCTACCGTTATCGGGCTGACTCCTCATGTGTTTGGTGTGTTCGCTTGCGTTAGCGATTACTGCAACGCTGGATTGCGAATTTTTCGTTCGGTGTTTGCTTTAGTGTTTTGGCAATTCAAACGCTTTGATCCTCCGTTGACGATTGCCACAACGTAGAGCGTTCCCAAGCCGAACCTGTGTTTGCTGTTGGCGTTTGTTGATGGCACCGCAACGTTTTTGATTCTTCGTTTATGAACAACACGCCCTGCCGGACGACGACACCCGTTTACTTGCCGACCGGGTCAACGCCCAATTGCTTGCCGCACGAATCGACGCCCGCTAGACTGTGGCGACGCGGTTTCCGCTTCCCAGAACCCGATCAACGCTCGTCCATAAAAGCCGATAACCAAGTGATTCAACGGAGTCGGGCTTGCAAGGTTTTCGCAATGATCACGTCTAATCTCCCGACCCGCTGATCACCAGCGTTATCCGACTGAAGGTCTTACATGCACGAAGCTGAGACACAGTTCCGAGACTTCTTCGCGTTCTATGCCAACGAACCGCCGCGTTCAGCGGCCATTCTCGTTCCTGCCAAGCTCGATGCTTTGCTGCGCGATTCCATCGAACGACGATTGATACCCGCCGACAACCCAAAGGACGATCCTCTGCTGTCAAGCGATCGTGCTCTTGGCACATTTTCCTCCCGCATTGAGATTGCATACCGTCTTGGGCTCATCGACTCTCAATTCAAGTCTGCCCTTCATCTTCTGCGTAAGATCCGCAACGAATTCGCTCATGGCTTCGACGATCAAGATTTCTCAACGCCCCAGCATCGCTCTCGCATACTTGAACTCGTAAAGCCGATCCTGCATACTCGATACTTCACGGACGCAACGACCGCCATATCCGGCGCTTACAGCATGGACCACACAAACTACCTTGTGGTTTCCGGCATGATGACCGGAGGATTGTCGATGTATTCGCACGTGGTCCAGCCTATCGGCGCGAACTTGCTCCGCCCGCTTGCATTCGATCCAGACAACGGATAACCATCGCATGCACCGGAGTCGGGCTTGCGGGCGTTTTTAGATGGAAAATCAACACTCCCGACCCGGTGATGCGGGACGTTATGCCGCAAGAGCCGTGACTTGCCTGCTGGGAGCGTTCTGTTGAACGAGACAATCGCTTGGATCACTGACAAAGCCACACTTCCGGATTGTAACAAATATGTTCTGATCGCTTGCGGCAACCGTACTGGCGTGGGCTACTGCAAAGAAGGAAACTGGTACCACGAAGACGGTGGTGGCGTCGAATGCGATGTCGATGCGTGGGCAAACCTACCGTGCGGACCGTATTCTCAAATCGACGACAGGATTGACCATTCCGACGACTGATCGTGCTTGATCGCAACACTTTCCGTAGATCGACACCGTAGTGGCACGGTTGGTTTCATCCTTCACTGATCGCTGGCAACAAACGTGCTCGACACACAATGGTTAATTGGTGACAATCGATCAGCATGGCAGACGACATTGTTGTTCCACGTCAATTGGGATTGAACGTCAACCGTGAATGACGGCATAACAAATGCGTGAACTGGAGTGGCGATTCACGCCGAATTTGAAATCAACGTCAGCCGTCGCCACCCGGTTACGCTAGACGTTACCCGACTGAAGAATCGTGTCTAAACGCACTCGCAATTTGAAGCCTGAGCGATTGCCGCGGGAACCTGATTTCAACCCGAACGGCAACGATCTTGACGCTGCATGTGCTTGGCGTAACTTCGGTGGTTTGACGCTCACTGATGCGATCGCGAGGTTTCAGGAGAACCCGCTGTACTACCAGGAGGACTTCATGTTCATGGGAACCGATGCGTTTCACTACTACTTTCCGGTGCTGGATACATATCTCCGCGGCACCCCTGATGCTGAATCTGAAGACGACAATGAATCCTGGATCATTGCACATTGTATCGCTGCACAATTTCACGAACGTTCGATGCAACGACTTCGCGCCATAACGCCCGCCGTGCTTGCACTTGCCGATTTCGTTCGCGATAATATCGGCCGGTTTGGTGGCGATGTCGCTGAGCGTGATCGCGTCTCCTTGGCTTGGCATGACCTTGCCTCGCAGGTTGTCGAGCTCCAGCAGGACGGCGGGTAACCAAGCCATGCAACGGAGCACGGCTTGCGCGATTTTTGGTAATGGACAATTATCTTTCCGTGCCCGCTGATGGCCACCGTTATCCGACTGACTCCCTCAGGTGTCCGGCGTATTTCTTCGCACAAGCGATCGCCTCAACCTTCGATTGCGAATTGGTCGTTCGGCTTTTGCGTTAGTGAATCGACGCGTCAAACGTTTTGATCCTCCGTTNGCGTCGGCCGCAACGCTGGTTGATCGCTGACTGACTTCGGTCTTTACGGCTGGCGTTTGCCGATGGCATCACAACGGTTCTGATCCTTCGATGAACGGAATTGCTTGCCTGGAACTTTAGAGCCCGCTAGACTCTGGCGACTTGAAATCCACTGCCCAACACTCGATCAATGCCCGTCGATAAAGCGGATAACCATCGGTTGTACCGGAGCGGCGGTGGTCGCGCTGTTTTGAAATCACGGCACTCGCCGCCGCCCGGTAAACCGTAACGTTATCGGGACGAACCGTCACCGACTATCTCAATGGTTGCCGATGTCATCGCCGCTGTGTCGATTGCCGACTGAGCTGATGCCAGCGCCTTTTTTGCGTCCTCAATGTTGCCGCAACGAAGAAACGCCCACGCTTCCGAGACCTTCGGCGCGAGGACGGAATACGCTAACGTCAAATCCGGCTTGTGGTACTCGATGCGTTGATCGCCAATCGCAATTGCCGAAACTCTTGGGTCTTGTTCTGTCGCCATCTGATCTAACTCCTAATCGCCCGATAACAACGCCATGAACACGGAGCGGGCGAGCCAGTCGTGTTGGCAATGGAAAATCAAACGCGCCCGCCCGGTTATGGCGAGCGTTATCCGACATACTCCCTCAGGTGTCCGGCGTATTTCTTCGCACAAGCGATCACTTCAACCTTCGATTGCGAATTGGTCGTTCGGCTTTTGCGTTAGTGAATCGACGCGTCAAACGTTTTGAT
>NZ_SJPX01000003.1:409487-457369 GCF_007860175.1 Rubripirellula reticaptiva
GCCGAACCTGTGTTTGCTGTTGGCGTTTGTTGATGGCACCGCAACGTTTTTGATTCTTCGTTTATGAACAACACGCCCTGCCGGACGACGACACCCGTTTACTTGCCGACCGGGTCAACGCCCAATTACTTGCCGCACGAATCGACGCCCGCTAGACTGTGGCGACGCGGTTTCCGCTTCCCAGAACCCGATCAACGCTCGTCCATAAAAGCCGATAACCAAGTGATTCAACGGAGTCGGGCTTGCAGGGTTTTCGCAATGATCACGTCTAATCTCCCGACCCGCTGATCACCAGCGTTATCGCACTGATTTTGACTGCATCGAACCGCATGCCATGAAGCTGCCAATTCGCGAGCGGATCCCGGAGTCCTTCGTCGCCTACCTTGCCGAGGTTGATCAGTTGATTCGGTGCTCGGATCCGTCGGCCATTACACCTTCAGATGACCTACTGCAATGCGATGACGCCTATGGTGGTCGGCTTGACGATGGATCACTGGACTTTGCATTCACGTTTTTTCCAGAACCATTTGACGATCTTCCATTTCCGCCGCTTTGGTACTTCACTCTTTCAGAAGATCAGATTTCAAAAATCGCTGCTGGAAACCTAACTGATCTGGATATGTGGAGATGCCCTGCCGATTGCGGATTCCGTGGCTCGACACCTGACTACTACTGCTCTCGTTGCAACTAGCGACGTCAACAGCTTGGGAACGTCTGGGCGATAACCATGGCATTCACACGAAGCACGGCATAAGATACTTACAAATGGAAGCCACATAGGCCGTGCTCGGTGATGCCGGTCGTTCTGCTACTGAATTATGAATCTGCATCGCACTTTGATTTGTCTCGTTGCAACGGCTTTTTTGCCTGTAGTAACATCGTGCAATAAACGCAGGGCACCGACGACACTCAGCAACAACAAGTTCCGGACGGGGGCAGTGACGACTGGAAACAGTCTCGACGGCGATGGATATTTTGTAACGACTGTTCATCGGCCAGACGAACCGCCATGGCTTCTCGTGGCAAAGCCGATGCCATATGGAAAGGGAGGACGGATTCACGACCGAATCCTCAACTGATTCGATTACTGTCACAATCGACGGACGTGAATACACGCGGGAGCCCGGTGTGTGTTTCGTTGCTCTTGATACTGGCACTAAATACACGTCACAACGATTAACTGTTCCCGGAAACGCAACACTCGAAGAACTAAAACAGGTATCGCTGGCAATCGAATTGCCTCAGTTCAAACAGCTAATCGATCCACTTGAAAGAGCAGAACCATCCGATGCACCGAAGGACCGGGCGTCGCGTATTGACAATGGAAAATCAACTTCCGGTCCTCGGTGATCGGTACCGTTCTGCATGGACCAAATTTGCACATGGACCTTCGCCCCACACTTCAGCCCTCGAAGATCGACGAGGAGCTCGCCGCACGTCTTGCGGAACTTGCCGCAAAGATCGACGGTGCACGCCCCGGCGAATGGGAGGAATGGCTTGCCGAGTTCAACAATCTCGCGAGCACGTCGATTCCGTTCGGGCACTTTCAGGGAATCTACGGTGGTGAAGACCACATTGATTGGGTACGCCGTATTTTGCACGAAGAACAAACAACGCCGGCCGAAGATGTCACACGCGAAGAGCTAATCGAGATTGTTTGTCGCGCCATGCCGGAGAATGGATACGCCGACCATCAAGCGTACATGGAAATTCTCGACAAGAATGTACCGCGACCCGATGCATCAAATTTGATCTTCTATCCGCCTGACTACGATGCGGCTACCAACACATGGGCTGATGGTCGTATGATGGGTGAATATGATCCTACGCCCGAACAGATTGTCGATTGGGCATTGCAACCCGATCCAAGAAATGCAGAACAATGACATGCACGGGAGGACGGCTTGCGGCGTTTGCTGAAATGAATCGTCAACTCTCCGTCCCCCGTGATGTCTGCCGTTCTGTGACCTAAACAACTGCTCTGCGGCAAACGCAAAAGCCGCTCGAAACTTGACAACTAACGCAGATGAATCCCTTCGCACGACATTAGCGAAATTCAACCTGACACTGGCGGAGTACGTCATGCTAAATCTCGTGCGTTACGAGCCGAGGCATGTGAATGATGCTCCCGGCTACGCTCGCGGATTGGTCACGGACACGTCCGTCCCAGTTCCGACCGTTTCCGAATGCAAAGCCGCAATACGTACGCTTTGCGACCGGAATCTGGCACGAGTGATTGACCTCGATTCACAACGCGAGATTCGACGCTTCGTTAGCAGTCTCAATTGCATCGGCCCAACGGATGGAATTCCTCTCATCGGCCAGTTCGATTACACCATCGACGGTGCGAGTCTTTGTCGCGATGTACTGAATTTCGCGAATTCGGATTTTGGCGACGATTACTATTGGCACAATTACGTTTGCTTTATCCGACGACGAAGCCTTACAATCGTCTACACATTTGACTCGGAATGGGCGGACGACAGCATCACATCCTGCGAACTTGTTCCTGTCAGCGATTGGGAACCAATCGGTATTTGGCGTTCGCAATGGTGGCATGAGATTCCAAGCGGATATAGACGCGAGTGCCTCCCAGACCTCGACTGAAGCAGCACAGAACCATGTCATGCACACGAAGGACCGCGTGACGTTTTTACAAGTGGAAACCACATTGGCGGTCCTCGGTGATGACCGCCGTTATCCGTCTAACACTGATACGGAAAGACATGACCCGCCAGGACGCTATCAACGACCAAGAAGACTAGATGTCATGACACTTGTGACTCTCTTGGTAGCGTGAGCAGTTGCGCGGACGACATGCAACGGCGAACTGCTGCTGCGGTGATCGTCCGCATTTCACTTTAGAAGATAAAAGGTTTGAAATGCGGACGATCACCTTGCTATCTTTCGGATGGCAAACCTGATTCTTGGTTCACACACACCGGGCGACGACATGCTCGTGCAGAATCAACTTGATTCACACTTGAATCTAAGACACAATACATTTGCCATCGCAACATCGCATGGTGGTTTCTCCCATCGCTAACTACCGACGGATAACAAAACGATGAACCGAAGCGGCGGATTTCCGCGGTTTTGGGATGGAGAATCCAATCCCGCCACTCGGTTATCGTAGGCGTTATCCGACTGACTCCCTTAGGTGTCCGGCGTATTTGTTCGCACAAGCGATCATTTCAACGCTCGAATGCGAATTGGTCGTTCGGCTTTTGCGTTAGTGAGTCGACGCGTCAAATGTTTTGATCCTCCGTTGGCGTTGGCTACAACGTTGGTTGATCGCTGACTGATTTCCGTCTTAACGAATGGCGTTTGTCGATGGCACCGAAACGGTTCTGATCCTTCGATGAACGGAATTGCTTGCCGCGTACGTTAGGGCCCGCTAGACTTTGGCGACTTGAAATCCACTGCCCAACACTCGATCAATGCCCGTCGATAAAACGGATAACCATCGGTTGTACCGGAGCGGCGGTGGGCGCGTTGTTTTGAAATCACGGCACTCGCCGCCGCCCGGTAAACCGCAACGTTATGTCGCTAAACCATGCGAGGCCCCAAATGCGTTTGATTGCCCTTTCGCTTACTTGCTGTTTCCTTGGTTTGCTTGTCGGATGCTCCAAGCCTCAACCAAATGGCTTGCGTTCAGTCTCGTCATTAGAAGATGCCTCAGGTCAGGAAGACGCCGCAAACGAAAAGCTGTCCGAACAGGCAGGTCGAAATGCAGCAAAGCTGAAATCGCTAATCACCAAAGAAATTGAGTCACTTGGCAATCACGCTTGGGCTGGGTCGTACTACATGGGCGATGGGCTAGGAGAAAACGTCTCGCTAGTAATATCACCAACCAATGGGTACGTTTTTGAATGGCATGGCTGCATGGGCTTGTATGATCGAAATTTCGGGAAAATCAAACGCCAAAATGACCGCCTTCAACTTTCATTCACCTTTCCGAATAATCAACAGGGCTTTCAAGGGATCGCGGGAGAGTTCACGCCTGTCTCTTGGGCAAATCGAACTTATTTGATTCCGTCGAATGATCTAGTTGGGTTTTGCAACGACATAAATAGCGGGGCGGAGCCACGCAAACAGGTTCATGGCAATTACCTACTTCGTGATGGTGATGAATCGAGTCTTGTGACTGGGCATCCTGAGATTCCCGTGAAATTCAAACCATATCTGCTCGACCAACCTATCGAGGCAGCAATCATTGAAATTGGAGATGTTACGACTCGCCCAAGTGTTTGTGATTGGAATTTCAAGGACACTGAGGTAATCATAGACTCAGGGACCAACGCCGGCGTCCTGCAGGGAATGGAACTATATGTCGTTGCGCCGAATGACGTAGTTGAATCGGTTATAATTCGAAGCGTAGAGAACAACAAATCTATTGGCGTAATGACTCAGATCGACGACGATGAAACAGCAATCAAAGCCGGCTGGAAACTTTCGACCCGACCACGCTGGAACGACTGAAAAAATCGCGACATAACAATGCGATGCACGCGAAGCCGGACTTGCGCGTGGTTTGGAAATGGATGATCGCTGGTTCCGGCTCGGTGATCGCTGACGTTCCCCGACTGAAAGATTTAACGCGACAACCAACGTTGATCGATCACGAAAACCCATACGCACCTGCGTCGACGTTGCCTGCAAGCAATCGCGGTAATTGCCCAATCTGCGGCAACCGTGTTGGCTACGTTCGATTCATCTTTCCTTTCGGGCACTGTGGCGACTGCGGAAACTATTTGACGGTCCGAAATTGGGATGGTGCGAGTTGGCCGTGGTCTGTGGTTTTATTCCTGATCATTGCGTCTCCGATCATCGCGAGATACACCCTCGGTCCTGGTTCCGACGCTCCAACGATACGCCTGCTGCTATGTTGGCTCGTTGCTCATACCATCTACGACAAGCTCGTTGGGCGATTGGTGCCGGCCGTCTGCTGGGGATTGGTTGCACTTCGGGACGATGATCGCTTACCATCAAAGGACTCTCCCCATTGTCAGTCATGACGAAGAAGCGGGGAACCATCACATGCACCGAAGGACGCGAGTCGAGCGGTTTGGCAATGGAAAATCTTTCGCGCGTCCTCGGTGATGTGTAACGTTATCCGACTCGCGATGTGATGTTAACCCGCTTTTACATCAGGATATGACCTACCATTCTCCCTACCGTCCGCCCATTAAAGATTGCTCCTTTGAGGGCACCTCGCCGGCTCTACGCCTGCTGGACTTCTTCAAGCGTGGCTTCCGCATGGGCGCGATTGTCATGGGAATCTATCTGGTGATTCCATGGGCGCTAATGGTCGCATCATACCTCTACCGATGGTTTTCTGGCGGCACCTGCACATCTAAGTCGGTTCCCTGGTTGCTGGCGTTGCAAACGATCGGCTCTTCGCTCGGATTTGTCGCTGCGATGGGACTGGTCTGCGGCGTGTTCTGGGCAGCACTAAACGTAGTTTACCGATTTGCCTTCGGTAAGGCTCTAAATCCTTCAGACGGCGGATAACCATTCCGATGCACGGGAGCGGCGAAGTCGCGTTTTTCGACAATTGAACATTTCTCGTCGCCGCCCCGTGATCGGCGACGTTACCGTGACCAACAAGGCACGCCGTCACGTTGATACTGTGCTTTCCAGAACGCAAGCCTCCGAGCAGCCTCGTCCTGCGTTTCATGAGGGCCGTCAAGCGTCACGACTCCCATCGTTGTGTACGTTTTCTCAACACCCGGATTCAATCGCTGCCGTATCGTCATCATTCGCTTATGTCCGTTGTGGTAGATCGTCCAGTACCTCAATGGCGGTACGAACAGGCTCACCATCCACCGAAAGGGCACGGTAACAATGCCGTGCAACGGAGCGGCGGCAACGTCTGTTTTTTGATTCATAGTTTTTCCTTCGCCGCCCGCTGACGGCTGACGTTATCGGGATGTAGCCCCGACGATTTGGTTTCGCACGTCTGCCACTTCTTCTGTGATCGGCATCCCGTGCATGATCGCTTCCGTGATGATCGCCTGCGCCCGTTTATTCAATTCGGCTACCACGATGACCGTTGCCTTTAATCTCATCTCCTCGTTCAACCCGAACGATTTCGCGGAATCGTAGCCGTGCCGCACCGCCACATTGTTTTGCATGATCTCGCGAAACTTGTCCTCCAGTTCCATCTCTGCCCGTGGTTCTTCGTATTGCTCGTCAAACATAAAACACCCGATAACAATGTGATGCACGGGAGTTGCGGGCAGCCCGTTTGGTGGAATCAACGTCACGGGCCGCAACCCCGTGATCACTAGCGTTATCCGACTGAACTGAAGCCATGGCCATAAAAACGAACGACTGGGTGCGATCCTACTCTGCTGGCGTTTGGCGCGTTCTCTCGGAAGTGCCACCACACTTCGAGATGCGAACTTCGCCCGACGAACCGAAGGAGCTCTATGACGGGCCATTGTTCATCGTCAAACGTATTGTCAACAACAAATGGAAGCCTGCGTTTGAGATTGAGGCAGCACACGCCGCATTCATCAAGCCATTGAACAAGGCTGATACCAAGAAGTTGGAAGCGTTCATCTCACAGAACGATAGCGTCCTCAACGAATTTACGTCCTACGAGCGTCCATTGAAATGCATACTTAACATCGGATTTGCATTGAAGCGTAAGTCTGACCTCAAGAAGTTGCGCGATGAAGTTGCTGCAATATTAGGTGAAGACCTGTCCAAAGGTGTCTCGGCACCAGCAATCGCCAAAGCGATTTCCTCGACTTCATACGCTGCACTATGCAACGAGTCCCCCCAATCAGGTACACTTCAGTTCGTCAACTTCAACTATGAAATCCGTCGGCGTGAATTGATCTTTCGAGAAATGAACGCACTGAATTTCTGAACTGAATGGAGAACGGCGGATAACCAAGCGGTGAACGGGAGCCGCCGATGACGCGGGTTTTGAAATCATAGTCCATTGGCGGCGGCCCCGTTACCGCCAGCGTTCCCCGACTGAAGAATCGTGTCCGAACCGATTGCTGAAACCAAATTCGATTGCGTCGATCGACACGGAAACGCTTTTGTAGCGACCGTCCAGATCGGCGATCCAACGACCCGCGAGGACAAGCACGGCCGGACCGAGTACCTCATTCACATTTCGTTTGATCCGTTCATCGCAAAACGTCCACAAGGCGGACACGACACATTCACTGTGATGTGTTTCGCGATCGAACTTGTGCGTAAGGCACTGCGAGTGTTTGTGGCTCATGGTGGTTCGGTGTTTATGCACGGCACGCGCTCTCCCATCGACATCGACGACCCATACTTTACGCCCATCTGTGGTATCATCGATCGTAAGTTCATCGACGGAGAGCCCGCCCCAGGTTCACCTCGGCTCTGAGATAGCGGGGAACCATCCCGTGCACCGGAGCCGGGCTTGCGAGTTTTTTCAAATGGACAATCAACTTTCCCGGCCCGGTGACGGGTGACGTTATCCGACTGAAATACTCATGCATGAACCCAATCCCTACGCTACACCAGTAGGCAATGCCGATCGCGACAAACCCCGATCGGACGCAACTACCAACTGGTTTGACGCGCGATTTCTGTTTCGCTGTATGCTTGCGACCGTGGCGTCATTCCTAGTGCTGCCTCTCCTGTGGATCGTTACGCTCACTGTTCGCGACTACGACCGCGGAACTGACTTAACTGTGCTTGGCGACACGTTCTGGCAATATGTCTTCGTCTCAAAACTTCCTGTTCTCTTTATGCTCGGGTGCGTCGCGGCATTGGCTCTCCTCTTTTTCCTTTCGCGGTCTCACCGCAAACGATCATTCAGCAAACGCGCGTCGTAGCCCATTCCGTGGTGTGCGCGGACGTATTGCTTGGGCATTGGTGGCTCGACTATACTATCGCGGACGGTTCTGGTCCTGCGATGCAACGGCGCGTGAGCGGATAACCAAGCCATGCACCGGAGCCGGGCTTGCGCGTTTTTACAAATGGAACATCAACCGTCCCGGCCCGGTGATGGCAGACGTTATCCGTCTGTAACCCTAAGCACAGGTCCAATCATGATCGAGAATCGATACTCAAACGCAAACTTTCTTTCGAAACTCGGCTTGTTTGTAACATTCGAAATCGCAGTGTTCGCGATCGCGTCGCCGCCTGCCTACGCGGATCTTATTTACACGACTTACTTATACAACAGTGATGGCTTTACCGACATCGGCGACACCTACCGTTCGGTTGACTACGATGGAAGTACGGTTGGCTGGTCAGCGTTACGATCCGACGGGTCTTTCTACGTTCAGTCGCAAGGCGTGATTGACACATCCTCTCTTAGCGGCGAAATCGTTGACTGGGCATTTTCTACTTCTTCGGGTGGCTACGTCATTACTAGATCAATCGCGGTCCCGGAACCCTCGTCGGTACTTTCTGTCGGACTTCTGTTTCTATTTCTTGGGATAGCGCGTCGGCGTATTCGGCCAGGCTCCCCAACCACAGGTCAATGACGGATAACCACGCAATGCACCCGAGACGCGAAGTCGGGCGTTTTGACAATGGAGAATCTCTCGTCGCGACCGGGTGATTTTAGACGTTCCCTCAATGAGTTGACATGTGATACGTCGCACCCTCATTTGCACTGCGATCCTTCTGGCCATCGCGGCGGGATCGTGGGGCGTGTGGATCGCGTCTCAGGTCGCCGGAATACCACGCGAGGCGTACGCGTCAGATTGGACAGCGGTATTCATCATTGACCACATTCGCACGACGGGTGCTTGGCCCAACGGTTGGGACGATCTTCGCGACGAATACGATCGCATGGCCGTTCCACAACACTACGCGTGGACATTCGACGAACTCCAACAACTAATCGACGTGAACTGGAACACAACGGTTGACGAAATTCGTGGCTCGCCAAGTCCGCCAGACAATGTGCGTCTGACTAGCGGTCGTCAGCTTAGTTACAATGGCGACCCAGACAAATTGATCCACGACTTCGTCTTAACTGGCAACGACCCTCATCAAATCAGCGAACGAATCGGAAACTGAGGGAACCATGACATGCACGGGAGGACGGCTTGCGCGGTTTTTGAAATGGAGAATCTTTCGTCCGTCCCCCGTGATGTCTACCGTTATCCGACATACTCCCTCAGGTGTCCGGCGTATTTCTTCGCACAAGCGATCACTTCAACCTTCGATTGCGAATTGGTCGTTCGGCTTTTGCGTTAGTGAATCGACGCGTCAAACGTTTTGATCCTCCGTTGGCGTTGGCTGCAACGTTGGTTGATCGCTGACTGACTGCGGTCTTTACGGTTGGCGTTTGCCGATGGCATCACAACGGTTCCGATCCTTCGATGAACGGAATTGCTTGCCTGGGACTTTAGGGCCCGCTAGACTCTGGCGACTTGAAACCCACTGCCCAACACTCGATCAATGCCCGTCGATAAAGCGGATAACCATCGGTTGTACCGGAGCGGCGGTGGTCACGTCCTGTCGAAATCACGGCCTTCGCCGCCGCCCGGTAAACCGTAACGTTATCCGAGCTACCGAGAATTCGCATGCGAACTCTTGCTGTCTGCATCCTATTCGCTTCAACTTCGATTGCATGCGCTGAGAACGTTACGCACTTCTACCCAATTGGCACACAAGTAAGATTCACGGTCGACTCCAGCACGTTTGCACCGACACCCAAATGGCGACCGAGTAAGGGAAGGGTGCCGTTGTCTAGTGAGGACGCAATCGCCGTCGCGATGCGTTACCATAACTCTCTTTCGTTCTCGCGGTCGTTGGCACAACCTTATCGTTGGCAATTTGCTAGAGCCATCTTGATCTCACACGATGATGAACACTGGTACTGGGTCGTGACGTACAAAGGGGTGTTCGATATGAAGCTGATGGGCGCGGGTCACGCCAACTTCGGCGGCTATTCGGGCCCCTCCTTTCCGAAGACGATATTCACCCACTACCCGGTGCTGTTTAGTGGTGAAATGCCGAAGCCTGTTAAGCGACAGCGGGATGATCCACACCGCCCGGCAGAAACAGCGGGTGATCTGATCAAGATGCTAGAGAGTGATGGAGAAAAATTCACTCCGATCCTAAACCTCAATGAATGGCCTGTCCTAAACAACGGTACTCCAACGAGTGACGACGGATAACCATCGCGTGCACACGGAGGCCCGTTGGTTCGTTTTCACAAATGGATACTCAACTCACGGGCCCCGGTGACGCGGGCCGTTCCCCGACCGAAATTGATGACCACAAGACGCACACCGACTCAACGTTACGCATCCTATGCTATTGCGACGTTGCTGATTTGCGCTGCTCTATTCGGACTGCTATACAACGCAGGCTCACTCTTTGCGGCGTTTCAAGGTGCGTTCGACGAATCGCCGGACATCGCTCAATTGCCGCACTTTTTCACTGCGTTTTATGTAATGTCCACGATTTGCATCGTCTGCTACATCTCGATCATCGTCGCTTCTGTTGGGCTCTGCCTTGGCTCCGCGACCTGTGCACGGTTACTTGCGATGTTGCTGCTGTTTGAAGTTCTTTACTTTTTCGCGATTGGTGCGATGTGGACTCTACCGAACGCGGGTCGGGGAATTGGAGCCGCAACAGGGATCGCGAACGGCGGACTTATGGCTCAGTTCATCCTCTTAATGCCGATTTGGATACCGATTGCATTTGCTTTCCTTGGGCTCTACCGCCAAAATCCAGTGTTTGCTGATGATGGCACGTTGACCTGAACACCATTACCACACGGCGGGGAACCAAACGATGCAACCGAGCGGCGAAGTCGGGCGATTTGAAGTGGTTGATCTTCCGTCGCCGCCGGCTGATCGTAACCGTTATGCCTTACGAGTGTTCCATTTCTCCAGCACCTTCGCCTCGGCCTGCTCGCGTATCGAATACGTTCCTACACCTTGCTTCCATTCTTCAGCTTGCTCAGCAAATCCTATCCCACATAGTTCACAACGAATGCCCACCATGTTCGGCGTGTAACCCCAGTCGCCTTGCTTGAATGTCATTTGGACGCTGCTTCCGCAAAACGGGCACGGCATAACAATCGGTTGCACGGGAGCACTTATCGTCGTTTTCTCTGAACTCATAGCTTTCCTTTCGTGCCCCGTGAACCGCAAGCGTTAGCCCACAGATTTGAAGGCTCATGAATAGTCAGGTTCGCTTTGCGATGCATCCCGCCGACGAACGCGACTTCGAGCATTTGCTCGTCAGTGATGAGGCGATCCGTTTCATCGCAGGCCCTCGGTGGAAGGCGGAAACGCCAGTAACTTCGAGATCGCTTGCCGACATTGACACTAACTACTGCATCGTTTGGTCCACAAGCGACATCGCGAAACTGAAGGCCGAGTACATACCCGCGTGCGACGACTGGTACTGCCGTTCCGAGTACGCAACCATCCAGTTTCTTCGTTCTGAAATCGACGAGGCGTTGATCACTGAGGGGCGCATTGCAGTCTCTACGGTTCCAAGCCGCGACTTTCCGACGTCGCGCGTCAAGAGCCTCGAGAAACGATACAGCGACCTGCGGAAATACTTCCGGAAGAACTACTCGAATTCGATAATCCAATGGCGTAACCCGACTGTTGCTTATGCCCCCGCCGGTCCCAATCGCTCCGCGAACCCAAGCAAGCCCGATCCACAAGTATGGGTTGGTCCGCATGCGTTACGTTGGCTCCGCGAAGAGCCGGACCGTAGAATAAAGCAAAGTCGACAATC
The DNA here is from genome assembly GCF_007860175.1 of Rubripirellula reticaptiva. NCBI lineage: Bacteria > Pseudomonadati > Planctomycetota > Planctomycetia > Pirellulales > Pirellulaceae > Rubripirellula > Rubripirellula reticaptiva. The sequence goes on from NZ_SJPX01000003.1 coordinate 421,206, forward strand.
GATCGTCGAGGCCGTCCTCGTCGATGGCATGGGCTAACCATCGCATGCAACGGAGCCGGCGGTCGGGTCGGTTTTGAAATCAACGCATTTCGCGCCGGCCCGCTGATGCGTGTCGTTCGCCCATCATGACAACCGTCATTTTTTCAATCTTCTTCGGCATCGGCTGGGTCTTTGCTATTCTCGGAGCAATCAACGACTTCCGCATCCTGGTACACGGAAAAATCGAAGAAGACACGAACATGACTGGTATCCCAACGGAGGAACTTACCGGCATCGCAACCCGGCTCGGCTTCGTTCGCTTGATCGCTGCCCTCCGTTTGGTATTCGCCATCGCTTGGATCATCGCTGTTCCGATGCTTGCGATCCGAGCGTGGTGGGGCGAACCATGAAATGCACGGGAGGACGGGAGTCGCGTTTCTTGGTCAGCTTGCAAGTCTTTCACCCGTCCCCCGTGATTTCTAACGTTCCCCGACTGAAGAATGAAGCTCAAGTATCTCGTCGTTGGGCTATTGCTATTGGCGATTCCGCCAATCTTCCTTCTCTGCGCTGGCGCTCCGTTGCTTTTCCCAAACCGTGAAGGCTTCCCGCCATGGGAGAAGTTTCCGGATGGCAATGGCATCACATACGTTGACAAATACACACATGACCCAGGGATTGATCCTCTCTACCTTGCGTCATTCCGCTACGACGATGACGCGGCACTCGAACGCTTCATACAAACGTTTGGCCTTGTTCCACTTCAAGGCGAGGAAGACGCGGCAACGTTCACGACCACGATGCCTGATGCCGTGCCCTGGTTTCCGCTCTCAAACGTGACTACACAATACGTATACCCGGACAAGGATGTTGAATATGTCGCGAACGTTTGGATCGATTCCACGCAAAACTATGGTATCATCGAACGAACTTGGTGGTGAAACCAACACTCACCCAAGATACGGGGAACCATGACATGCACGGGAGCACGGCTTGCGGCGTTGTTTGCAATGGATCGTCAACTCTCCGTGCCCCGTGATGTCTACCGTTATCCTATAAATTGATGCTTGATGGCACTTCGACTATTCAACCATACAAGTCGGAACATTTTCGAGGCATCAGTTGCCGAGTCTGACGAACGTGTTGGGAAGTTCTTCACGGATTCAAACTCGCGACGCATTGGGCGTACCAGCTTCGAGCTCGTAGCGACGCTTGACGCTCGCTTCCTCGGTAACCCGAGTCTGGGTCTTCCTGCACAAGTGCCATTCGTGTATCGGGTGCGAAGCCCAGATTTCCATCCGTTTGCATATAGCGTCCGACCGAACGGACGCATCAAAATACTGTCGAAGTTTCTAACTGTTTCACTCCCGAAGATAGAGCTGAAATCGGAGCAATTGATTTTCGGCACCCGGCGTAAATACGATCCGACTGACGCACAGGACGCGCTTGATTGGGCCGGCGTATTTGGACTCGATCAGCTCGACAGCTCTCAACGTCAACGCGCAATTTCGCTCGTTACGGAATCCTGGGGTGATGATTGGTCGTCGCATTGCATTTGTCCAATCAAATATTACGACTCGCCATGGTCAATCCTTCGTGGCGAATGGATTCGACCGTTCTCGCAGAGTGCAAGCTTTTTTTGTCCGGTCCGTAATTCAAATTGTAACGAATTGGCCGGTCCAAGATCGACCGTTCCCATTGCCACTTTGAAAACTGACGATGCGTTCGATCTCTTCGGAGGATATCATGCAACGCTGATATTGACATTCTGCAAAGTTTGCAAAACGTTTTGCGTCGAGAATGAGGCAAACTAGGATAACCATCGCGTGAACCGGAGAACGCGAGCTGAGCGTTTTGGTCATTAGAGACTTTTCCGCGCGTTCCCGGTTACGCGTACCGTTACCCGACTGAAATGCCATGACTGAAACAGAACGCCACAACCGGGTCAACATTCATCATCACTTACGTGACGATGTTCTCGTTCTGCTTCCCTATGTCGCGTATCGAAACGGAACGCTCGGATACGGCGATGGCTGTGTATTAGCCCGACGTGAATCGGAAGCGATCGGCGATGCAGTCTTGCGTATGCTCGACCATTGCAAGACTGTTAACACACATCCACTGGAGCGAGCGCGAGACGCCGCAATGCAACGGCTACGCGAAGGTTTTGAACTGACGTTCGATGAACAGTTTCCGTCATTTGGCTTTCCGGACAATTGGGGACGCTTGTACGAGCAATACCCTGAAATCCTGCTTCATCCATTGCGGTCTGCACGATACTTTTCAACTGCTGGCATTTCGGATCGCAACGGCCCTGACCTCCTTGTTCTCGAACATTTAGTTCCGAATCGCAAGAATCGTGGAATCTACTATCCTACTGACACCACGAACCTGGATCGTCATCTCGGTAGGGCTGTGATCGGTGAGACGATTGCAGAGAAGCTACACTCCTGGAGACCCGCGCCGGGCATCCTTGCTCGTTTGATCGCTTAGTCACGTTGCGGGTAACCAAGCCGTGCACCGGAGTACGGCATCGCGCGTTAACAAATGGTAAATCAACTCGCCGTACCCGGTGACGGCCAACGTTATGCGGACGCAAGGCATTCGTCACAAAGACACCAGCCCTCGAATCCTTCTGGATGTTCAGGCTTCCCGTAGTTCGGTGCATCCTTCCGCGTCTCCCAGTTGTCCGCCACCGTCGCGATGTGGTCCGACAACCACTTGGGCGCATCATATTGGGCCAGCACGTAACTGAGTGATTCGACTAATGTCATGTCGTCCGCGAGTGTTTTGGCCATGTTTTTCTCAAATCGCCGCATAACAATGCCGTGCAACGGAGCGGCGAAGTTGCCGTTACACGAATGGAAAATCTTTCGTCGCCGCCCGCTGACGACAGGCGTTCTCCCGCTCGACTATTGGCTGCCGAAGATCAACCTCAATGGATCGTCTTGATAGAATGATGCGCGTGATGATTAGAGTCGCTCACAGATCTCGAATTCGCAATTCATGACGAGATTGAACGCGATTGTGAATACCATTTTCGCCCGCAGGCTTCCAGCACGGCTAAGACTGACCTTGCTGAAAACAAACCCTTCGAGATGAGCCGGATAAACTTCGGTAACGCCAATAAAAAAATCGCAGGCTCCCAGCGCGACGATATCTGACCATGCTCAAATCTTTACCTTTCGAGATGAACGGGATAGACTTCGGTCGTCCCAAAACGAACTTGGTTCAAATACTTTGACATCCCTCACGAAGATCGAATATACTTCTCCTAGCAGGCTGACGGATAGCGGGAGAACCATGCGTTCAACCAAAGCCGCCGAGCTTGTCCAACTTACTAAACAGCGTTACCCGGCGGCTTGGTTAACGCTCACGTTCCGCCGCTGATGCGCTTGGCAGGTAATCGTACGCGCTTGATGAAGAAGAGACAGTTGCGATTGCAGAATTACCTGTCTTGAATCTTATCTCAGAGAAGAAGAACCTCTTCAAACTGACAGAAGTTCCAAGAAAGCAATGCTCGATGGCTTGCGGTAGTTTTCGGCACTCGATGAACAACTTTGGATAGCATTGTGTCTCGATATCTTCGATATGATGTATGTTGATATTGCCGGGTTCGGGCTGACGCGATCAATCGCTGTTGGAACGACAACTTTGGATAGCATGGATTCACAACAACTTCGAACTGGCTGCGCTTGATTCTCGAACGCACTGGTGTATTCACAAACGCAGGCTTCCAGACCGACGGGACGAAATGCTGGACAAACCAATTCAGTTTCGATAGACTTACCCTCGGCAAACGCAGGGCGACAAATGCGGCGGAACAATGCCATGAACCCAAGTCGCCGAGCCTGTCCAACTTACTAACACAATCATTCGCGGCGACTGGGTTATGGCCGCCGTTATTCGGCTTGAATCACCGTGAACCCCTACCAGCCGCCAGTAACGGAAAACAAGCGAAGTTCGACTGGCGAGCTCGTGACGTCTCGTCGCGGGCCTGCTTTGTACATCATCGCCGCAGGGCTTGTTGGCGGCATCTGCTCGGTACCACTCCTAGTGATGCGAAGCCCGCTTGCTCTCCTTACGCCACTCGCAGGTTGCGTTGTCGGCGGACTAATTTTTCGTTCCGTTTCTCAACACTGGCCGCACGATCCGACTGTCCGGTCTCGTCAGACTCTGTTTTCGCTGCTCGCACTCACGGTGCTGCCCATCGCACTTGTCATCACCGCGAGGATCGAAGCGTATCGCTTGCCGTTTGGAATAATTGGTTTGTCGATTGGCAGTGCTGTCTCAGCCGGTATAATGGTGAGCGGTACTCGGCGTCTGAAGAGATACACGTGCGAATAACAAGGCGGATGCACCGCAGGCCGTGTGGCGACCGGAATTTTGCGGATCCAAGTCTTTCTCACGGCCGCAGTGATCCTATTCGTTACCCGAAGATGGACGAAACATAATAAATGCCCTCAGACTACTTCAGCGATTTTCGCAGGCCTTTGAAGACCGAACTGACCCAACTTCTTGCACAGCTCGCGGGGTACTCGGACAACTACGGTTTTGCTCTCGCCATTCCGAGTGACTATGGAAGTGCTTTCATGGTCTACGCGGTCGGGAAGGAATCAAATCTTAAGACCGATTCACTTGACAACCGGTATTCACCGGTTGAATGGACTCCGAGTTGGATGCCGTTAGCTGACGCAAACGACGCGTTGCAAGAGGCTGTCGCACGATTTTCTACGGACTACGAAATCGTCGATGACGAAGAACGAGAGGCGTTGCATGATCGGTTCATCGCTGATTGTGCCACAGCGTGTCTCGAAGTTCTTCAGGAGCTTGATGAGGAGGGACTCTTTGGCAGCATCTGGTACAAGGTGCTGGACATGTCCGACGAGGAGCATCCAGTTGTGGCTGAAGCGTTTCGTCGACTCAACACCGGCCGAGCCCGGTCAGAGGCTGCACCGCTTTTTGACTATTGACCGTCAGCCTCCGACGACCGGATTGGCGGGTAACCATCGCGTGAACCGGAGCACGCGAGGGAGCGTTTTTGAAATTGAGAGTCTTTCGCGCGTGCCCGGTTACGCGTAGCGTTACCCGACTGACTCATGCTGAACGCTAGCGATCTGGACCGAATTGCGATTGACGTGGACGTTCTCGAGATTGTCCCCGAATCTGTCGCACGGAACCACACGGTCCTTCCGCTCTCGTGGGATGAAACGACCATCCATCTCGTAATCCCTTCTGACACGCCGGGCCGCACCGACGAACTGCTGACGACCTTGCGATTTATTCTTGATCGCAAACTAACCTTTGACGTTGCTGAACGCTCAATACTCGAAACTACCGTTGACCTTCACTATTCAGCCTGCGGTTCTGTAATTCAAAACTGCCCTCGAACGTTTCTGTTCCGCTGCAACAAGCGATGGGTTGACCTGGACCGAACAAGCGATTCACAGCTCCGGCATTGTGGCAAATGCGACACCAACGTCCGCCTATGCAAGATCGGAGACGAACTTGATGCCGCAGTTGCTCGTGGTGAATGCGTGGCGTACTATGATCGCTCTGAGGCATTTCTTGGCATCATCTGCGACGACTGACCGGTATACTCAAATCGCGGGTAACCAAGCCATGCAACGGCGCACGGCTTGCGCGGTTTTTGGCAATGGACAATCAACTTTCCGTGCCCGCTGATGGCCAACGTTCGCCCACTCAAAGATGAAACTCCGCTATACGATTCGATCAGCGCTATTTGCAACCTTCGCTATCGCCGTTGCGTGCGGATGGTATGCGTGGAACGTAGCGGAACGCCAAAACGAAATCTTAGTCCTGGGTAATCTAGAGCGTCTGACTGAGCACGGTGTTGTCATCGCCGATGGTGGGCATCCTTACGACGGATGCGGAACATGGAGCGGCGCAATGGCCCACCTCGACTTCCGTGGTCCGTCATTTTTACGCGATCTGAATCTCGACGCATTCAAGCGTGTTGTGCGAATCGAAATTCAATACGAACAGAATTCGGAAATCATCGCACTGATCGGACAATTTAAACATCTCGACGAGGTCTTTTTCGACAACGGTTCCATCTATGCCAAAGATGAATTGCCGCCGGAAGAAATCGGATACCTGACTGCTGTTCGGGAATTTCGCTCCTCAAATCCCACAACGAAAGTCCGATTCTGGGACTACGATGAACCGGACGAAACAATAGATTGATCGCTGATTTGTCCACAACCTTAAGACGGGGCGAACCATGTGGTGCACCGGAGGACTCAAAAACGCGTTTCCTACTGGTGGCCTTTTCGTTCGTCCCCGGTGACCACCAACGTTATCCGACTGACTCCCTCAGGTGTCCGGCGTATTTGTTCGCACAAGCGATCATTTCAACGCTCGAATGCGAATTTGTCGTTCGGCTTTTGCGTTAATGAATCGACGCGTCAAACGTTTTGATCCTCCGTTGGCGTTGGCTGCAACGCTGGTTGATCGCTGACTGATTTCCGTCTCAACGCCTGGCGTTTGTCGATGGCACCGCAACGGTTCTGATCCTTCGATGAACGGAATTGGTTGCCGCGTACTTTAGGCCCCGCTAGACTTTGGCGACTTGAAATCCACTGCCCAACACTCGACCAATGCCCGTCGATAAAGCGGATAACCATCGGTTGTACCGGAGCGGCGGTGGTCGCGCTGTTTTGAAATCACGGCACTCGCCGCCGCCCGGTAAACCGTAACGTTATCCCTTGCAGCAGGATGGAACCGTTGTATGGCACTTTGCTTTGGTCTTAGAATACCCTGTTAAGTCCGTGCTGTTTGCAGATGATGACCTATAAACTGAGGCTTCAATTTACCTATGGAAAACACGTATACACCCTCAAGAATATCTGGCGCGTTCTTGATCTTAGCGTTTTATTCATTTGCCGGAATTCTGGCATCAATTGTCTACAGTGGCTACGTTGCGATTGTGATTGGCATCGTTGTCATTGCTCTTGCACTTGGAACAAAGTATCCTGACGCAAAGCGAGACCGAACTATTGTATTTTCATTAGCTGCCACAAGCGTACTACTTGGCGTCGGTGCAATTACACTTGGCGCCGTGGCACGGACGCTCACTCAAATAATACAAGCGGGATAACAAAGCGATGCACCTAAGCCGCCGAGCGGGGCGTTTTGACAATGGAAAGATCACTCCGGCGGCTAGGTGATCGCTGTCGTTCGCCGACTGAACCGCACACCTGCTACGCCGTCACCTCGCGTCCTTATGACTATCCGGTACCTTTTGTTTCTAACCGCGTTGACCGCCGCAGTATCGGTTGTCTGGGTATCCAATTGGGCTATTGGTGCATTTCTGGCGGCCGCTGCATTGCTTCTCGCGTCAACACACCTTCGGGGGAACATTCCCAAGCAGCGAACCTTGAGACGCTCGGCAGTCCTTTCCGCCGTTGTCCTCGTGTACACTCTTGCGGTTGGCCCGGCGCTCGCAATCGCACATGTCTGCAATAAGCTTCCAACATCTGTGCACGAAACAAAGGTGGTCGGAACCATGTTTCCCATGCAGGCTCGCGTGATCGACTCGGTCGCTATAACTGGTGCTCCAAATGGCAATAGCCTCACTTGCGATATTATTGCTGACTACGTGTATAACTGGCGTCGCGTCGGCGGTACCTGTCGCAGGTTTCTAACTGTACTTCGCGGCGAACCATGACATGCACGGGAGGACGGCTTGCGCGTTTTCTTGAAGTGGTGAGTCTTTCGTCCGTCCCCCGTGATGTCGGACGTTCCCCGACTGAAACGCGATGGGTTACGACCTTCACATCACCCGAAATACAGAGCCAAGCGAAGACGACTTCGACGGTGGTATCGACTTCGATGAATGGAAAACGTACGTCGAGGGTGATCCATCTTTGCGACTGGACGGATACGCGGAGGCACACGGGCCGAACGGCGAGACGTTACGTGTCACCGACGATGGGATTGCGGTTTGGACGGATCACCCAACCGCAAACGGCGAACACGGTTGGGCGTGGCTACACTTCCGCAGTGGCGAAATCTGTGTCAAAAGCCCCGACCAAGAATTCCTCGCTAAAATGCTCTCGATCGCTGCCGATCTCAACGCGTTTGTTGTCGGCGACGACGGCGAGCTGTATGAACGACCGGATGACCACGGTGTGCTTCCGGCTGAAACGCTCGCTCCGAAACCAGCATCAAAACCGTGGTGGCAATTCTGGTAACTCAAAACAGCGGGGAACAATGCCGTGCACCGGAGTACGGCATCGCGCGTTTACAAATGGAAACTCAACTCGCCGTACCCGGTGACGGCGGACGTTCGCCGACAAAAACAAACTGCTTCTCACTTGGTCACGCTGATTGATCCGTCGCTTCTCCATCTTCGCCACGCTACTTGCGGCCTCATGGGTTGTGATGACCTTCACACACGAATGCGGGCACATCATCGGTGGCATGACCTGCGGCGCAACGCTCACCGATTTCGACCTCGCTCCATGGCGCATGCCGTATAGCTTGCACTCTCCTGATCCACACCCGCTCGTGACGCTTTGGGCCGGTCCGATACTAGGCATCGCTGTCCCAATTTCCTTGGCGGCGATCATCCGCAAACGTTGGGCATGGTTCGTCGCTGACTTCTGCCTTATCGCCAACGGCGGCTACCTCGCGTTGGCGTGGCTATCGGGCGACCGCTTTCTCGACACGCCTCGGCTGCTCGACGCTGGGGCCCATCCGGTAACGATCGTGATATATTGCGTGTTGACGATCGGTGCCGGATACGTCTGGTTTCGGTCCGACTGTACCCACTACATAGCGCCCACACCGAAACCGCAGGACGGCGGCGAACCATGAATTGCAACGAAGTACGCGAGCAAAGCAACTTGGCCATCACAACGTCGTCCGCGCGTACTCGCTGAATTCCAACGTTCCCCGACTGAATCGTTGTGACCGCAATCAACACTGACGTACTGGAAGCTGTTAGAAGGTTTGCGTCTGAGCAGTGGGCCTCACTATCGGAGCGTGCATCAAACAACGCAGTCGACAGTCTTGTCCGACTGGTACTGGCGGAGCACTCCGACTTTGACGCAGATCGACTCTATACATCTGGACCTGCGATCCGCGCTTGGACCTCAGATGATTTGTTCACATCAACAGCCAATGTCAACGTTGTCGGGTCCACCTGCGTGGACAAACGTCGTTTTTACACCATGTACGAAACGCCCTTAATATCGTTCTTTGTTCCTGACCAACCGACTGGCGTGCTGGTAAACTGTCGTTACGGTCCGCGATGGGGCCGAGGCGGTTGGTTCGATATTGCGACAGATTCAATGCCGGCCATCTTGCTCGAGCGTGATTTCGGCGGATGGATCAAGTAGCGGGGAACCATGCGATGCAACGGAGCCGGGCTTGCAAGGATTCACGAATAGATAGTCAAACGTCCCGGCCCGCTGATCGCCGCCGTTATCTCAGCTAGTCTTGTGACCGCTCGAAAATGACTATCCGTTTCTTGCTTGCCGTCACCCTTGCCGTGGCTTTGTGCATCGTCGCTTGGAAGATCAACTGGGGAGTGTCAATCTTTCTATCCGCCGCGACATTCGTCGTTGTTGCTTCCGTTGGACTGAAGCGGATTGCCCCGACCAGAACCACACGTATTCTCGTATGCACGCTTCTGATCGTTGTTGCGTACGCATTGTCATTCGGCCCGGCTATCGCGGTGGACCAATTCCTTCATTGCCACAGACCTGGCACAACCAAATATTATGCCGTACCGACCGTTTGCCAACGTCTCTACCCGCTGCACTCGATACTTAGCGATCCTTCAGAAACGGGCGATGCTGCAAGGCGATATCGCCGACTCATCAGCAGCTACCAGATGCATTGGCGGAGTGTCGGCACAGACTGCCGGATGTTCGCGGATGCATTCCTTCAAAACATATGAGATAACCATCGCGTGAACCGGAGAACGCGAGCTAAGCGATTTGGCCGTTAGAAACTTTTCCGCGCGTTCCCGGTTACGCGTACCGTTATTTGCGAACGCCTTCGACGCAATTCGTAGCACCGCATTTGATCGCTCGAATGACGTGATGATTGGTCGCCGAACGGGCGGAACGCTATCCACGCGGCATGGACGTGTCGCAATCGATATCTGCTCATCAGCCGTAGGTGCGGGATACTCGACTTCTCTGCGTTGCCGATCGCCGTGATCGCAAAATCAATCCAAAAGTTGCGGGTGGAATTCGACACCGATACAATGCCCACTCCCGGGCCGAACAGTGATGCTGACGAAGCCTTGTGGGAACCAACACTGACTCAATGCCCAGCAAATAACCAAGTCGTGAACCGGAGCCGCGTGCTGCGGCGTCTGGTCGGGGCAAACTCTCCCGACGCGACCCGGTTACGACCACCGTTCGCCAACAAACAGAGGATTCACTGTGTTCCGTACCACGCTGTTACTGTCACTTGCCTTCGCGTGCGGTTGCGGACAATCTGACATTACGCCCATGGATTTTTCTTCGACGATCAGCGCGGATGCCGAGCCATCGCAATCGGTCAGCGCTATCGACTTTGACGAAGCAGGCGGGGTTGTTTCCCTGGATACCCGGATTCCACCCCGCCAAAGACAAAGTTTTGGTATCGGCCAGGGATCGGTCACGCTCGAGACGATCGAAGTGAAGGACAGTCATTTGACATTCTTGTACACTCCGGAGATTGAAGGCGGATACACGACCTACGAGTGCACCGTTCCAGTCTCTGACTCACCAATTACGATCAAGGTGAATAGGGACGGAACACCGGGCGTGACGTCCTTCGACCTTACAGAGTGTCGCGTCGTGAAATCTGGAAATTTGCACTGGGAATGAAACTCGGCGAACAATCGCATGCAACGGAGCCGGCGGTCGGGTCGGTTTTGAAATCAAAGCGTCTCGCGCCGGCCCGCTGATGCGTGTCGTTATTTGGCTGATGATGCCCATGCAAATGCAAACGACGTACGGCATCTTCGACAACGAAGCCGATCACATCATTGCGATGGTTTACGATCACGCGTCACTTGAATCGATCGTCGGCACTCCTTGCCCCGCGTGCGGCGCAAACATAGTCGTTGCGTTCAGCGAGGATGGCACTGGATTCTCGCTGAATTGTGACGGCGATCCACTACACATCACCAAACAACAGCAAATCGACAATCCGCCGCCATGGTGGCAACAGTGCTACGAAGAGCCAACTGATACGACATGGTATTGGCGCGAATGGCATTCGTATGATGACGATGGAACACTTCACATGAAGATTTCGGGATGGCAGGCCGACGACGTACGTTGGTCGGGTGCGATGGAATGCGCGCGGGATCATCGCGACTACGAATTGTGGCGATGGATACTCAACGAATCCGGTTGCACCAAAGACCTCATCAGCGATACTGATCTCGACGAACTTCGAGCCCAATACGAAAAAGCCAAATAACAATGCCGTGCACACGGAGCACGGCTTGCAAGTTTTCACAGATGGAAAGTCGTCTCTCCGTGCCCGGTGACGGCTGCCGTTATCCGACTAACATGCCCGTGACCCAAGACCCATACGCACCGTTGTCGCAGCAATCAGGATCGTCCCAGTCCCCGCACTCACGCCGTCGCGTTGCAGGTGCGGCTGTCGCCGTTATCGCTGCCATAGTCGTCGCTGGTTCTGGTATCGCTAACCAAAGGATCTCCCTTGATCACCCATTTCCGGATGGGACACGTTACGCGACGTACGATCCGGAGTTCTTCTTCCTTGGGATTCCTGCTTCGCCCGAGACTGCACGTTGGATCTCGTTCACGGTCGTCCCTATACTGATCGCATTGGCTATCGTGTTGCTTCGTCCACTTGTTCGTAAGGCTCGAATGCCGGAATCCCAGGACGGCGGATAACCAAGCCGTGCACACGGAGCACGGCTTGCGAGATTTCACAAATGGAAAGTCGTCTCTCCGTGCCCGGTGACGGCAACCGTTACCCGACTGAATCGCATGCCTAGTCCACGGTTCAATGTTCGCGTCTTGCTCATTGCCGTTGCTGTTTGCGCGGTGAGTTTTCTTGCCTTGCCATCGCTGATGGCGGTCTACCATCGCTCGAGACTCGATCCAGCAGTCTCCAAGTGGCTGAGTGTCGAACGAGACGCCAGCCAGAAATCCGAAATCGACTACAGGCTAGAACGCCTCGTGTCCCTCGGTGTGATCGAACGCCATGAGTTCGTGCAAATTTCGTCCATCGAAGATGGCCTTCCTGAACACGATATTTCTCAAGAGTTGATGGCGAACGATTGCCCTCCGGCGGTGTACTGGGATTTCGCTAGTTCCGACGTTGCACTACAAATGATCGTCGTGTGGTGCGAACCCGGTGACGAGGTTGCCTGGAAGCATTTCGTGAATGGCGACTGATTTATCACTCAATACAATTCTTGTGATCTAGAATCGCGGGTAACCATCGCATGCAACGGAGCCGGGCTTGCGCGTTTTCACAAATGGAGCATCAACCTTCCCGGCCCGCTGATGCGTAACGTTCGCCGACAAACATATGACCAACCCCTACGATTCACCGCATGCATCGCCGCGGGAACCAAATGTTGCACCGATTTGGTACACGTGGTTTTACAAACTGTATTGGCCGGCTTGGTGGATTGGGACTGCACTCATCGCTGGTAGCTGGTTCGGAATCGTGTCTTCGAATGTTGGTTGGATTGGTTTTGGTTTGGCCGGCGCTGCCGCTTTTGGCTCATACGTCTTGCCGTCACTTGCAGGCGTCGAGACGGAAGATTTCGTCATCCTTGATTCTCGACTTTTGAAGACGAAAGGTGACGCATACGTAAATGCGATCGAACGTTTCAAGGATGGGGCTTCGCTGATGTATGATGGGGTTGCGTTCGGATTCCGGCCTAGCAATGAAATTGCGTGCGGCATCGTCGCTGACAACGCTGACTTAGACGACAAGGCCGCGATGGCTTTAGCGAATCATGCCCAAGCGGCTTTTGACACTCTCAAGTCCGAATCCTCCGAATTTCGCACTGCTGTCGTGGGTCGTCAATTTCGTATTTCAATTATGTCGGGCATGGATCAATTTGCCCGCGAACTTTGCCGTGTGGTTGATGGTAAACTGGATTGGCGACGCTGAACGTGCGGCGAACCATGCGATGAACCGAAGTCGCGGAGTCGTCGTTTTCGACCATTGAAAATCAACCGCCGCGACTCGGTTATCGCGGTCGTTCGCCGACAGAAATGGACAGCGCATCCCACTGCTGTGCCATGGGTTGGCACTATGCAATTTTCGGAACATCACGACTGATCGCATGACTCCAAGTCAAACATCTCGTTCCGACGCAAACCACGACGGAATTACTCTGCAATCGCTACGTCGGTTTACTGCAACGATCGGCTTGTGGGCGTTCGGGGTTGTTGCGATTCTTGGCTCGGTGATCTCACTCGGCCTACTGATTGTCGTCCCATTATTTTCGCTCGAGAACGAGTTGTGGCATCGTGCCGACAACCCGCATACCCTGACAAACGTCATCATGTACGCTGCGATTGGCGTGACTGCGATATTTGCCGCGCGTAGTTCGGACCGCATTCGCTTTTGGCTTGGCGTCACCGCTTTCGTTGTTTGCATGCTCTACGGGTTGTATGATCTTGGATTGTTCCATGGATGATCTTCGCTCGCATGCGTGTGCGAGAACAGGCGGCGAACCATGCGATGCAACGGAGCCGGGCTTGCAAGGTTTTACAAATGGAAAGTCAACGGTCCCGGCCCGCTGATCGCTGCCGTTCGCCGACAGAATTGCATCGCAGACTCAAATGGAAACCTTTGACCAAATCTGGGAGTCTTCACGGACCAACTCGCTGTCATGGATGTATCCTGCTGCGGTTTGGTGCGGTGCCGGAATCCTGATCGCGCTCAGCGTCATCAAGAACCGCTGGTTGCGTCGCATTGGCAAACTCGCTGCGATTTTTGGCTTTGCGATACTTGCAACCGAGTTTTCCGCACAAGAAATCTACGAAAAATGGCGGTTACGACGTGAATGGGCTGATCTACATCCTGCCCAGATGACAGAAGACGGTTTGCAAGCTCTGACGGTTGATGGCGCTAACTTGACCCTCGGACCGTTGATCTATGGTTTCCAAGCGTTTCTGGTGTTTGTGGGCATTGCGGTAGGACTGTCGGTGCTTCGTGCCCTGTTCAAATCTCGACGCAAAGACACGATGACCGACACCAACGATCAACCTACACATCCCGAAATCCAAACTTCCGACAATCCGTATCATCCACCGAACGTCGCAACCTGACACAGAAGCGGCGAACCATCCGATGCAACCGAGTCGCGGTAGCCGGGCGTTTTCAAATGGAAGATCAACCGCCGCGACCGGCTGATCGGTACCGTTACCCGACTAGATCAAATCGGTTTCCGACACAGACCAATGCGCAAACAAGCTCCGGCCGAACGACGATTGCGCCGAATCAAATCTGTTGCCGCGCTCATTATGTTCGGATGTATTGTCATTTCCGTTTTCGGAACGGTTCACGGAATGGTGCGGAGCTTCAACGCAATTGCACTGGGGGGATCGGCACCGATTGAAGCGGACCTTGCCGAATCAATTCAATGGTCGATGACACTCACACGCATCTTAATGCCTGCCACGTTTATTGCTGCGATTGTTTGGGTCGGTAGCTGGTACAAACTTCGAACGCCGCTTACCATCGGTATACGTTCCGGTCGATTGGCCGCAGATGATTCGGGCCACCAACACAAACAGCAAAACGACGGGTAACCATCGCGTGAACCGGAGGACGCGAGCTAAGCGATTTGGCAGTTAGAGACTTCCCCACGCGTCCCCGGTTACGCGTACCGTTATCCCACTGGGCGCGTGAAGTTGCGCGGTCTTCACACTCGGTTGTTGGTGCGCGTGATCTCATGCCCGAAATTGGTGCGCTGCCCCTGCGTTCGACGATTGGTGCGCTCGATCCTGTGCCCGATGACTGGTACACTCCCTCAATGCTCGTTGATTGTTGCGCTCGACTCGCCCGGAACTTGGGTTCCCGAAAGTTGCTTGACTGGCCCCGCTTTGATACTATCACACATGACCGAGCGTCACCCACGTGGACGAAGTACGCGCTGGCGGCGTCCCGCCGTCGTTTTCCCCTCACGGGGTTCATGCTGGCGACGTTCCGTCGTTGCTTTCCGCTCGCGCGGCCTATGCTCGCTGGCGGTCCACATCGTAACACATAATCGGGGATAACCATGCGATGCACCGGAGCCGGGCTTGCGAGCGGGCTTGTCTGCTTGCATGTCAACACTCCCGGCCCGGTGATCGCGGACGTTATCCCAACTAATGCGCGGAGGTGCCGGCTGATCCTGCTTCGTTGCGGTTCGATCGGCAACGCTCGACTGCGGGGGATGTCGGCCGACTTTAGTGCAAATGGTTTTCTCGAAATCGCGTCCGAACGTGACGTACCGCATCGCCGGAAAATCTCTTGGTCGCGCTGATCTATTTTTTCCGGCGATGCGGAACGTCACGTTCTCCAAGTTGCTGCCAGCTTTTCCCCATGCCCGAAGCTTGCGGTTCGTCTTGCATTAGAATGGTTTACTCCGCTGCAAGCTGCCGAAACGCGGACACTCTCGCCAATGGCTCGATTTGTCTTTTCCCACCGGGGCTCGCCATTGGTGAGAGAGTCCGCGTTTCGGCTCCCTTCGGTCGCCGTGCGCGACCCGCTGACGGTCGGCAACGCTCGAAACTTGCCGCACGATTCAATGCCCGCTATGCTGTCGAACGGTGGTCACCACTGCCCATCGCTGATTCAATGCTCGATTCAATGCAATGGGATAACCACGGCATGCACCGGAGTGGCGGTGGTGCGGTTTTCTCGAAATCACGATTTTCGCCGCCACCCGGTGATGCCAACCGTTATCCGACCAAATTGTCCTCTCGTCATGCGATTCATGCCTTGATTTGTTGCGGCCCTCCGTTTTGTCGAATCTCCTTCAATGCTTCGCCGCAAGCCCTCACTCACTATTCTCGCAGCAATACAATGAAACGATTGTTTCTCAATTTCTCGACTACCGCATTGGTTGTGTTGATGACGATGGGTGCTCTCGACATGCTCGATAAACAGAACTACATCATAGCGGGTGTATTCTTGTTCCTTGCATTCTGGTTCCCTGCACGTGACGAGCTTGACGAACTATTCAAGCGTAGATTCGGAGTTGGAATGGATGCCGAGGCAGATTCAAACATTGGTCACGAAGTCGGCTCACAAGAAAAAGAGCGTTAGTGTTGTGCTGAGATTCTGGATCGTGCGCCGGATAACAATGGCATGAACGCGGAGCCGCCGATAACGCGTTTTCAAATGGAGCAACAACCGCGGCGGCCCGGTTATGCCAAACGTTATCGGTACTACGCGTTGGACTTGTTGTAACCGCATGACGTCGATCGTGAATCAAAACTCGCGTCTCAATCCGTTGGTGGCCTACGATACCGTGGCCGACACTTTGACCGCACGACGACCTGCGCAACCGAACATGGATCGCGGCTATATCGAGACCGCATCGGAACACTGCTGCGGGACCGCGTCGGATTTGCTTGCTGGACGACCCAACGCTCGGTATGCTGACTTCAAGGTCACGCGGGTTTACTGACCGATCCAATGCTCGTTCCGGACGACCGATAACAATGTCGTGCACACGGAGCACGGCTTGCATGTTTTCACAAGTGGAAAGTTGTCTCTCCGTGCCCGGTGACGACCGCCGTTATCCGACTGAAATACCCTCAACAGGACATCCGAAATGAAACACTACCTCGCCATGCTTTCGATTCTCGCAATCGCGATGACGTCGCTGGTTTCCTACACCAACAGCGCACCATCGCTGAACGCTGCCCCGGCTGACGATTCGTCGCGGCCTGACACCGAGCTAGTGGAGATTGCAACACATCCTCAGTCGTATCGGTTCATCGACCAAGCCACGGATCGTGTAGACGGTAATGAAATGGTAAAAATTCACTCCACCGCGCCGCTTGCTAGCAACCACAAGTATGTCGAACTGCGGCCCGGTTCAATACGGTACTTCCGAACCGATGGTGCCACTGCTGCCGACGGAGAACGCGCGACAATTACATGGTCGATTAACGGAAAGACCATGACCACCGACGTCGGTCGGCCGGGTGGCGTCATTATGGCTGTTCGATCTCTTGACGGTGTCATCTCCTGGTATTCACTAATGATGGACATGCGCTGCTAACATTTTCGCGCAGGACGGGCGGATAACCATGCGATGAACCGAAGTCGCGGAACTGTCGTTTTTGACAATGGAAAACCAATCGCCGCGACTCGGTTATCGCGGACGTTCGCCCATACTGATTTGCTGCCCAAAATGGATTGATCGTCTGGTCCTCCGTCGGTGATCTTCGTGTTCCGAATCATACTCGCCGTCTTGACGCTAACCACTGCGTTCTACGTCTATCGGGATTTACCTGAGTACCGAGTGACTATCACGATCGGCGTTGGGATTCCATTGGCGACGCTTGTCTTGATTGTTCGTCGAATTCATGTTTTCCCCATTGTCTGCTGTGCTGCTTTCTCCTTAATCGGCGCGGCGCTCAACACGTCCGTGTATTGCACACACGGCAACGGACTTGGGATCGACAGCCAATCCATGATTGTGGGCGTTGTGATCGGAGGCGGTTTCGGGATGTTCTTGAATGCGATACGGTCGCAGCGGATACTCGCCAATATCCACTCGACCACTGGCGTTGATCAATTCCTCACCAAGGCGGAGGGCGAACCATGACATGCACGGGAGGACGGCTTGCGGCGTTTCCTACAATGGATGACGAACCCCCCGTCCCCCGTGATGTCCACCGTTCGTCAGCTCGACAACGATCAATGCCAAACGACGATCTACGGCGCGGTCAGTTGCTCGGTCGATATGTTGCGCGGTCGTGTGCGCCGCTGATTTGGCACTTTCGAAGTTGCGCTGCTAATTACATTCGCTGTCATGTGCGCGGTCGACATTCAATGCTCGAACCGGCGCGGTCGATTGCTGGACCGACTACCATCGCGAATCTTGCTTGGCGATGCAACGGCGATCGGCTACACTGCAATCGACATGAACCGCGTTGGTTCGTGTCCGCCGTGCTGACAAAGATCGCTGACGAACAATGCGGTGCACCTCAGCGGCGTAAAAGGTTTTTATACACTGCAACGTCCACCGACGCCGCGAGGTGACCGCTAGCGTTATCGGGCTGACTCCTCATGTGTTTGGCGTGTTCGCTTGCGTTAGCGATTACTGCAACGCTGGATTGCGAATTTTTCGTTCGGTGTTTGCTTTAGTGTTTTGGCAATTCAAACGCTTTGATCCTCCGTTGACGATTGCCACAACGTAGAGCGTTCCCAAGCCGAACCTGTGTTTGCTGTTGGCGTTTGTTGATGGCACCGCAACGTTTTTGATTCTTCGTTTATGAACAACACGCCCTGCCGGACGACGACACCCGTTTACTTGCCGACCGGGTCAACGCCCAATTGCTTGCCGCACGAATCGACGCCCGCTAGACTGTGGCGACGCGGTTTCCGCTTCCCAGAACCCGATCAACGCTCGTCCATAAAAGCCGATAACCAAGTGATTCAACGGAGTCGGGCTTGCAAGGTTTTCGCAATGATCACGTCTAATCTCCCGACCCGCTGATCACCAGCGTTATCCCGCTCTGTGTTTCGCTTGCTGACGGCGTGAGGGTCGCGACATGAGTAATGACCACATATTACGCAAGAAAATACGAAACTACATCATCGCGGAATTTGGCGACGACTTTAACGCTTCGATTGTTGTTGTCCAATCAATCAAAGATCCGATTCGTTTTGTTGGGCCGGTCTATCTCGCTGTGGTATCGTTAAGACCTCTTGCGGAAGGCGTTTCGACTACTCTTACCGATTGCGATCCGGATGACATTGAACGGATGCAGCGGTTACTTTCCGATGGCGACGAGGTTTCCTGTGTTTTCAACAACTCCGGCCAAGAAATTGAACGACATTTTCGGGGCATGGATTACTTTTTTGACTACCAAAAGATCGAAATGTAATTGGATCCAATTGCATGAAACTCGGGATAACCATCGCGTGAACCGGAGAACGCGAGCTGAGCGATTTGGTTGCTAGAGACTTTTCCGCGCGTTCCCGGTTACGCGTGCCGTTATCCGACTCAACGCGTTGTAATGACGCCTTAAAATCGAGCCCATGCGTAAATTCGGGATCCAACACTTGCTGCTAGCGACGCTGTCTGCGGCATTGGCATTCCCCGTCGCGCGGATTGTTGGTTTCCGTGTTCTGCTTCCGTTCTTTGCGCTAACTGTTGTTTTTGCCCCTGCCGTTTTTTACTCGATGGCGGCACTACCAACTTCGACGACACGATCTATGCGACGATCCATACGATACACTCTGCTTGCCGGAACTCTAGGAGCATGTATTGTTACTGGCGTTGCTGTCGATGGATTCACCGTACTTCCTCCTTTGCTTGCGCTGCTGTTCGCGTTTTGGTTTCCGCAACTTGTTTTTCTCGAAATTGGATCGGCATACCGATCCGGTCTGATTGGCTCGCTTTACTGGGGATGCCGACCCGAAAACATTGCCGGCGAAGACGGCGGATAACAATCGCATGCACCGGAGGACGGGTGGTCCATTTCCTCTTTTGCTTGCGTGCGTTTCGCCCGTCCCCGGTGATGCGTTACGTTATCTGCTAAAGCCAAACCCTCACCCGTGTCCCCAGTTTACCGCTGCGGGACGGGTGCGATTCTTCCATTCTCACTTCCAAATTCTCAACAGTTGTCTCATACACATTTGGCAAAGGCACGCTGTGATCGCAATCCGGCTTTCCTGTACCGGTGCAAGTGACCTGTACGTCGCCGTGCTCGTTCTTTTGCCGCTCCAACTGCTCAATCAGTTCCGAAATCAACACTCGACACCTCGCAGATAACCAAAACATGCACGGGAGTTGCCGGGCTACCGTGTCTGAAATGGGGCATCGCTCGCGGCAACCCCGTGATGTTGTACGTTCGTCCAACTAAGAAACATCATCTCCGACCCTAACTCCAACTTAGGCACAAGCAATATGCAAGCGACCCGACAGGACTTTGAACGCGCCGGTAATGCCTACAATGAGCGATTCGCTAAGTTCGAGGAATTCTGCGAGGCCGCGCTTGAAATTCCGGCGATTCCAACCATGACAATCGAACGACCACGACCCGACGTATTGTCAATTCGCTATCTAAACGCCACGTACGAGATGTGGTTTGGATTCATTGAGCCAGAACCTCACCGATACTACGGTCAAATCACTTCGTGTATGGTTGATCCTTTCGACGATTCTAAACGCACCGCAAAACGTCAATTGCCGTTTGATCGCCTTGGAAACATAGGACCGGATCTTCCACATGCGAATATGTGTTTGCCCGACGACACGGAAAAGGTAATACTTGAACTTTTGGTTTAGCCGCACGCCTTAGGACAAACCAGCGTACAGGACGAACAATGCGATGCAACGGAGCCGGGCTTGCACGGTTTCACGAATGGAAAGTCAACTCTTCCGGCCCGCTGATCGCCGCCGTTATCCGACTGATCGTCGCCTCACAATGAATCTTGACGACATCCCAAAACGTTTCGCGAATCACTTTGGCGACGACCGATCTGACTACACGCTGAACCCGCCTTCGACCTCGACCGAACTTGAATCCGCCGAACTTCGACTCAGCGCATCATTTCCTGCTGACATTGCAACCTTTTTTCTCCGCTTCAATGGTTGTCTCGTGCCGAACCCTCACGTTGACATACTGCCACTCAATCTATGGTCACGTGCTTCCGATAGCCTGGTTCAATTTGCTTGGGTCGATTTTTCCGCAACCCTCTGCTTCGATACATCGTGCATCAACGATGCTGGACAATGGGACATTGTCTGTCCTGGTTCCCGGTTCCGTATTACACACACATTCGCAAGTCTGTTCACGGTTCACATATGGAAATGGATCGACCGCCGCATCCCGTTCTGGCTTCCAGACTGGCTCGACTATGCCCAAGGTCGTAAAACCCATGCTGGCGGATAACCATGGCGTGCACACGGAGCGGGGCTTGCGGCTGGTTATGAAATGGACAACTTTACTCTCCCCGCCCGGTGACGCCGGTCGTTCTGTCGCATGATTTCCTTTTTGGCGCAGGGACCTCACTACCATGAGAACAGCATCGACCATTATCACAGCGATGGTTCCATTCGCCGGATAATTCGCAACAACGCAGTTCTGCTGAGGCCATCCTCTGACTTGGCTCGGTCCGAGCCTGATTTACGTATCAACGCCAATCGCGGTCACAGCCGTCGTATTGCAGCACCGACGCCTCAGTGGCGGCGCCCGAACGTGGTCGCTACTACTGCTTGCCGCTACTACTGCTTGCCGTTACTATGCTACAATGTCTCTTCATCACAGGATTGACCTGCATCGGCGTCTATTACGACGGCATTCAGTTCTTCTTCAACGTATTTGGCATCCATTCGTAGAGGACGTGTCGGTGCGGCTGCTGCACCGAATGGTCGGTCGTAGTAGAGGCCAATCCTCTCGCGCGAGTTGCGACAGAACAAAGCCGTGAACCGGAGCACTCAATCGCGCGGCAACTGAAATCAAAGTCTTCCGTTCGTGCCCGGTTACGGCAGACGTTCTGCTATATCTCATGGAAACACCAAACCTAGTACGACAACGGATTGCAACATCGCATTTGGTCGGCCAATCCATCGTCACGGAGCAAGCGTTGCGAGGGATGGTCGAGCAACTGCGCAACTCTGAGCGGAAACCGGTTGTCATGGTGGAGCATGACATACTGTGTCCACCGCTTGGCCATACGCTCTCCGGCGAGGTTACAGAACTAGATGATGGATTCCACGCGTTGGACGTAGTTGCCGAGATCTACGGCCCGCCTCAACCATCCGCTCTACCGGATGGCGAGGATGGATACGTCGTTGCAAGCACGACACACCAGAACCCATTGTCAATTGGTATTCACCAACACGAAAGTGACGAGAATGTCATTCGGATTGACCCCGTCAATTTTGGAAGCCTCGAAGAGGCCGATCGTTTCTTCGACAAACTTCGTGCTGATGGTTGCGATGGATTCACACGGGGTCACTCCGAACGCCGATCAGAACTGCCCGATCCGCAGGTGGTATTTGACCTCGGCTTAAACGCATCGGTTGTTTGGATTGGTTACCGTATTGCGAAGGCAGCGGCTGATGCCTTGGACCCAACGCTCAAAACGTTTTTCCAGTCTATGTACGCCGCAATCCGTCGTTCAGCAAGCGAAATGTTGCCTAGAAATCGTCCGGTAACTTTCGTGCTTAATGTCAACGGCAAACCAAATTTGCAATTCGTCGCGCGAACTCGCGATGCAGAGGCTGTGGTTAATGCTTTCGAATCCGAAACGCTTTCGGACCTCAAATCTACGATCGACACAGCGTTAGATCGATTTGATGCTGAAATGGTGCAATTCGTGCTGTCGGAAAGTGGCAACTGGGTCCTAAACTACATGGTCTCAACGACTGGCAGAAGCATCGGATCGAAGCGGGCGTTCAAGGTCCGCTCGGCTCGAATCGCGGAACTGGACGGTCTTCCTGACGTAAGTGAGGACAGAGCAGAACCAGACGATGCACGTGAGTCGCCGAGCTGAGGTTATTGAAGTGGTATGTCGTTCGCGGCGACCACGTGATCGTAAACGTTATCTGCACCTACTCGGTTCCGTGTGCTGCCCAAAACAAATCTGATCCGTGCTTCGTCGCCATGTACGAAAAACAGCCCGTCGCATATCCGTTGTCGTAATCGCCACCTTCAAGGACGTGGCTCAAATGTCCTGCCATTGCTCGCACCGTAAACTCTGCCTCATCGTCCCACGGCAAAACCTGATCCCATTCGTCGCACCATTTGCGAATCCACCGTTTAGCAGACTCCAAATCTGGACACTCTTTGCGAAGATACTCGTACAAATCAGGTTTGGACATGGACAGATAACAATGTGATGCACGGGAGTTGCGGGCAGCCCGTTTGGTGGAATCAACGTCACGGGCCGCAACCCCGTGATCACTAGCGTTATCCGACATACTCCCTCTGGTGTCCGGCGTATTTCTTCGCACAAGCGATCACTTCAACCTTCGATTGCGAATTGGTCGTTCGGCTTTTGCGTTAGTGAATCGACGCGTCAAATGTTTTGATCCTCCGTTGGCGTTGGCTGCAACGTTGGTTGATCGCTGACTGATTTCCGTCTTAACGACTGGCGTTTGTCGATGGCACCGAAACGGTTCTGATCCTTCGATGAACGGAATTGGTTGCCGCGTACTTTAGGCCCCGCTAGACTTTGGCGACTTGAAATCCACTGCCCAACACTCGATCAATGCCCGTCGATAAAACGGATAACCATCGGTTGTACCGGAGCGGCGGTGGTACCGCTGTTTTGAAATCACGGCACTCGCCGCCGCCCGGTAAACCGTAACGTTACATGCCTCAGACGAACCCGCTCCGACCTTCGCGTGTCGTTGATACGACTGGTCACATTTCTGGCGAGGCGACATGACTCAATATTGCTGCATCTTCTGCAAGTCTGACGACCGCGAATTCACATCGCGTGAACACGTCGTTCCCGAATCTCTCGGCAATTCTGAGCACATACTACCGCGCGGCATCGTGTGCGATTGGTGCAACAACTACTTCGCGAGAAAGGTCGAAGCTCCGGTTCTAAATTCCGCGTTTTTCACGCAAGCACGCAATCGAACAGGAATCCCGAACAAGCGGCGGAACATTCCGCCAATTGACGTCCTGTCATATCCTGTTGCGCTTCATTTGCAACTTGCAGCGTCGACTGGTGGTGACCGATCAATCTATGCTGCGAATGACTCGGACAACGATGCCTTCGTTGATATGATCACTAAACGAAAACGATTCTCGGTCGTATTTCCGGTTCCGAAATTGCCCTCCGGCCGTTTGTTTGCTCGATTTCTCGCCATGATGGCGCTCGAAGCATGGGCAAAGACAATCCTCGATGCGAACGGTGACCTTCACGGCGATCTCATCGACAAACCGGAACTGGACGAAATCCGTGGCTTCGCTCGCTTCGGCACCGGCGCTGACGCATGGGTTTACGCGTCGCGGCGGCTCTATGCCGAGGATCATCACTTCGTTGATGACGATGGCTCCACCTTCGATGTGCTTCACGAATACACACTGCTCTATACTGACGCGAACGAACTGTACTTCGTGATTGCAATTCTTGGCATTGAATTTGCGATCAACCTAGGTGGCCCGGAAATCGACGGTTACAATGACTGGCTGAAATCGAATGCAGGCCGAAGTCCTCTGTACCCAAACGGCATGTAACAAATCGGTGAACGGGAGGGCTCGGCGCAGTCGGTCCTGAAGTCAAGTCCTCTCCTCGCCCCCCGTTACCGCAAGCGTTCGCAGGACTCAAATCGAGTCGTGCGTGTATCCTCGAAAATGCTTCTTGGCACACGACCGGCCAACCGGGAAGAATCCCATGTAGCCCGAATCGCTCTGGTCTGGATCAAGGCCGGGAGCTGCGACTTGCCCGCCACCGTCGATGACCTCAACGTAAACTGGTTCGCTCGTCAGCTTTCGACCGCAGCAGGCACAATGCTCCATGCTGCCGTTTGTGTCTTTGTCTGACCACTTCATCGGTATCATTGATGCTGTTGTCATACTGAGCCTGCGAACAAACCAATGCAATCGAGTTGCCGTCGATGCGTGTTTGGGATGGAAAATCAATCGCGGCAACCGATTGATTGGTAGCGTTCGTCGGTGCTGCAACGCCCGGCCCCGGCCCGAATCCAGAACTGAATCAACGCTCGTTGAACACTGGTTCGCCCACGTTCGATACACTGTCATGTGGCCATACTCGTTCGAACTGTCGCCGTTGGGACACGACGAACTATCCCGATGCACGGCAGCGGCCAAGACGCTATTTTGGAACTTCCAACCTTTCACCGGCCGCTCCGTGATCGGCGGTGTTAGCACGACGAGAAAACCTCGAAGTGCCCTTTGTACGGAACGTCGCCCAAATCGACGTGCGGCGAATTTGAATCAACTCTTGCTCGAATACGGTTCCACTCGACGCGATCAGGGCCGCGAGACTTGTAGCCCTCCAAGTAGACGACATTCACGCCATCATCCCAAACACTGAGCACGTTGCCGTCGAACCACTCGCCATCCGGTCGCTGGAATATCACAACATCACCAACCTTGACTCGCGTGCTAACAACCGCATGCACGGGAGCACTCATCGACGCGTTTTCTGATTGCATAGTTTTTCCTTTCGTGCCCCGTGATGCGGGACGTTATCGGACTAACCGACGATGCACGAGAAGATCGCTGCCGATGAGTGAGGTTGCGTTTACGAAAGACCGTTTCTCCGAGATCATGACAATGCTATCGACTGATCGTGTCACGTTGACTTCGATTGATCCGGAGCCCGTTCAACGACGGAATTCAACTTGGCAGCGATATGAAGCATCACGCGATTCTGCAATGGCAATGCTTGTACTACACACTCGATGGGAGTTGCCCGATCACGTCGTATTCATTTTGTCGCGAGACATGCGGCGCGTTTGTCGCCCTTCAACATGGTCCGGTGACACCAAGCTCGTAAAGGAACTCGACCGGCGACTGCTGGATGCAGATGGCTGGTACCTCGGAGACGGAAAGGGCTAAACTGTATCGCGATTTAACAGAGTGCCGATAACCAAGCCGTGAACCGGAGCGGCGAAGTCGAGCGTTTTGACAATGGACAATTTTCCGTCGCCGCCCGGTTACGGCAATCGTTACCGGACTGAATTCGTGCGCAGGCTGCGACAAATGAGCAACCCGCAATCACCGCCGTGAAGATGAACGTTTACGATCCATCACCGAGTGACGTAGCAGCCTGGGTTCAGCTCGGGATACCGACTCCCTGGCCAGACCAAGACTGGGACATGTACGTGTGCAATGGGCTCAACGATGATCTAATCCTAGCGTACGCCAATGATCCGTCTTGCATTCAACGCGAGTTCTTCGTTCATTGCCTCTATCAACTTGTCGGCGATTTCACTGCATGGAGCACTGGCAACACGGTCCTAGGTGCACGGATCGAGGAGCTGCTCGCAAATGTCGACGCGAAGAGTCACGAAGATGTTAGCAAATGGCGTGATGAAACGATTGCACTCCGTGGTGGCGAGCTGTCGTTTGACCTTAACTATTGGGTTCATCATCTATACGCCGACCAAATCCCAGACGGCCGGTAACCATCGCATGCAACGGAGCCGGGCTTGCGGGATTTTACAAATGGAACATCAACCTTCCCGGCCCGCTGATGCGTACCGTTATCGGGCTGACTCCTCATGTGTTTGGTGTGTTCGCTTGCGTTAGCGATTACTGCAACGCTGGATTGCGAATTTTTCGTTCGGTGTTTGCTTTAGTGTTTTGGCAATTCAAACGCTTTGATCCTCCGTTGACGATTGCCACAACGTAGAGCGTTCCCAAGCCGAACCTGTGTTTGCTGTTGGCGTTTGTTGATGGCACCGCAACGTTTTTGATTCTTCGTTTATGAACAACACGCCCTGCCGGACGACGACACCCGTTTACTTGCCGACCGGGTCAACGCCCAATTGCTTGCCGCACGAATCGACGCCCGCTAGACTGTGGCGACGCGGTTTCCGCTTCCCAGAACCCGATCAACGCTCGTCCATAAAAGCCGATAACCAAGTGATTCAACGGAGTCGGGCTTGCAAGGTTTTCGCAATGATCACGTCTAATCTCCCGACCCGCTGATCACCAGCGTTATCCGACTGAATCATGACAGTGCCTGACGCAAATCCCTACGCTGCGACAGCGCGAACTCCAAGTCAGAGCCATCGGTCGGAATCGCCGTTCTTCTGGCTTGCTGCCGTTGGTTTTGCGACCGCTCTACTCGTTGCTGCCCCTGGGGCCTTGCTCTGGCTGCACGAATTGCTCGCATCACAAGCCAGGGTCGGTATTTACGACGTTGAACTCCTGGGATTCTCGGTTGATCCGCCAACCGTAATCCGTTGGTCCTTCGGTTTCGCTTCTGTCGCCGCCTTCGTGTCCGCCTCACTCGTCGTGATCGGTATCCGCCGCTCCCGGGCCGGCACCGAGGCGAGATCTTGATTCTTGCTTCCTTGCCGTGTTACAATACTGGGACAACGGCGAACCCAAACTCGCGGATAACCAACGGTTGCAACGGAGTGGCGGTGGTCGGCGTTTCCGTTTGCTTGCACGGGAACTCCCGCCACCCGCTGAACCGAACCGTTCCGCTACAATTAATCATGAAATCCATTGCTTGGACCGTTGCTACAGCACTGCTTGTGCTGATCGTCGCATCGTTGGTGGGAGTTGTCGGATTTCACTATCCAAATGTGATTGAGAACGAGCCACTGAACGATCCGATCAAAGTGCTCCGCGTGGAAGGAAATCACCTCCATCTTGCTGATTCTCGTATCATCGAAATTCAGAACGCTTCAGATGAGGCGTTGACGAAAGCAATCGCAGAGTCTGATTTCCTTGTCGACGTGGAAGGCAGTGGATCACTCGTCACTGTTCATGCACGCCAGGACGGATGGGTTTGCGGCACGCCCTGGGCGCAGCCGATCCGAATACCACTTTTTGCGGACACCGTATACCGAAACCGACGCGATTTGATTGCAATCGGCGAGTTCGTCGGGTCTAATTGATTGCTTGAATTGCGATTTTATGCAATCGATCAGTACTAGACTGGAGAGACGCTGTAAACAAAGAGCGGAACCAAGAATTGCACCGAAGGACGCGGAGCCGTTTTTCTCCAGATCAATGTTCACTGCGCGTCCTCGGTGAATTCAAACGTTATCCGACATACTCCCTCAGGTGTCCGGCGTATTTCTTCGCACAAGCGATCACTTCAACCTTCGATTGCGAATTGGTCGTTCGGCTTTTGCGTTAGTGCATCGACGCGTCAAACGTTTTGATCCTCCTTTGGCGTTGGCTGCAACGCTGGTTGATCGCTGACTGATTTCCGTCTTAACGACTGGCGTTTGTCGATGGCACCGCAACGGTTCTGATCCTTCGATGAACGGAATTGCTTGTCGCGTACTTTAGGACCCGCTAGACTTTGGCGACTTGAAATCCACTGCCCAACACTCGATCAATGCCCGTCGATAAAACGGATAACCATCGGTTGTACCGGAGCGGCGGTGGTACCGCTGTTTTGAAATCACGGCCTTCGCCGCCGCCCGGTAAACCGTAACGTTATGCAGACGATTCCTCAGTCTGCCGTCTGTGCTGATTCTTCCATTTGTCGCTCAAATGCTTTGCGAACGCTTCAACGCTTCGCAGGTGTTCCAGTTCAACGAACGGAACCGATTCTTCGCAACGATACCGTTCCCCCTTCGCGTTGAATGTCCACTGATACGCCATTACTCTCGGTGGTGCCGATTGGCCCCACGTCCGCGTGAACATCACCAATTCGCCGAACCCCAACGATTCGCGTAGATGCCCGAACAATTCGCCCGCCGCTGCATAACAATGCGATGCAACGGAGCCGGACTTGCCAGCGTCTTTTGTACTCATATCTTTTCCTTTCCGGCCCGCTGATCGCGGACGTTATTTGGCTTCCACAGCATCCATTACCAGCATCTCCCCGAATTGCCAATTGCAATTCCCTCTCAATCCGTCCACATCTTCTTGCTGTGACTCGAAAAGATACTTCGGGTTCCGCCTGTCGCTTTCGTCTATCGACTCTTGAAGCCGCCTTTCAGCACTCTCCTTGCTTGTAAAAAACTCTGCGGACCACTCCCTACCTTGACGCATGCCGTCACATGAAACTAGACGCACACGCCAAATAACTAAGGATTGCACCGAAGTTGTCGATGCGGATTTTTCTGCACTCAATGTCTTACCCTCCAACTCGGTAAATCCAATCGTTATCGGGATAGATTTGCTAGCCGACTCCTGCATCTCGATTCTGCCCTTGATTTGCTTCCCAGTGAATACGGTTGCCTTGATGTGTTATCGAAGACATGCGGCATTACCTGGAATTCGTATTCAATCGACAACGATGTATCGCGGACGCCTCCATCACGATCACGCCAAAGCCTGTAGAGCCTTGAAACAACACCAACCCGTGTGCATGACTCTAAATCATAGATTTCATCTCCAACTTGCAATTCTGCATATTCTGCCATCTTGGAATCCAGCCAATCTCTGCGGGATTCGATTGCGGACAATACGTTTGCGTTCAACTCGTCTAGGCAAATTCGATCTTCCTCTGACATATCTTTCATAACCTACCCGATAACAATGCGTTCCACCAAAGCGGTGGAGCTAGTCTTGCTTAATTGAAAATCGTCCACCACCGCTTGGTGAACGCTAACGTTATGCGGCTAGTAACCGCGTCTTGATTTCATCTTCTCGTAAGATGCTTGCACTTCCAGTAGATACTCTTTGTCTGGGTTCAACGCCAATGCTGAGATTGCCAAACCAACTCGACGCCGGTAATCGTTCCTTGCGGCGTGATCCTCAAACTGAACAACATCGCCCGCCTCGACATCCGACACACCCTTTACCATGCGAATAGCCTGCATGATGACACCAACGCTTTCATCCTCGTTTCGGTAATCGTCATCCAATATAACCGTCAGTGTTCGCACTCGATCTGTCACCTTAACTCCGATGCCGCATAACAACGGCAATGCACCCGAGTTGGCGAATCGGGCTGGTTTTGTAATCAACGTCACCCGCGCCAACCGGGTGATTGCTAACGTTACCCCACTGAGATAGTCGATGCCCACGCTTGATTGGCACCGACCGGGTGAGTTTGAACCGCAGCCCGAAGATGCGCGTGCGGTCGAATCTCTATCTGAGATCAAGTGTGGTTTCCAACTCAACCCACGTGGATTCGTATTTGGCGTTCGAGGTGGGCATCGGTTATCTGACGCGCACGTCGACGATTTGCTGACGCTTCCTTTCTTGATGTCTTTGGTTTTGTTTCGGTTTTCACATCACGAATCGTTGTTCTCCGATGGCGGATTCAAACGACTGTGCCAGCATCCTCGATTTCGCGCGTACATGGATCAAAACAACCCCCGCATCACCGATGACGTCACACGGCATTTGGTTGCATTTCCGCACGTGCGTTGGGTAATAGTTCCGTTCTGCAATCTCACCGATGCAGCTATTCCGAGACTTGCGGAAACCAATCATTTGTTCAGCCTCAGTTTGATTGGCAACCAAATCTCAGATGAATCCGTCCCACACATGCGCAGGATGACTGAACTTCGTCGACTCTTCCTGCGCGACACCGAGGTAACGGAGGCAGGATTCGATCAACTCAAAGGTTCTTTGCTAAAGTGCCACACACTAAAATGGGGGTAACAATGACATGCACGGGAGGACGGCTTGCGGCGTTTTTCGCAAT
This sequence comes from Rubripirellula reticaptiva, assembly GCF_007860175.1. Lineage (NCBI taxonomy): Bacteria > Pseudomonadati > Planctomycetota > Planctomycetia > Pirellulales > Pirellulaceae > Rubripirellula > Rubripirellula reticaptiva. Next base: position 451,656 of record NZ_SJPX01000003.1, read on the forward strand.
GGATCATTCACTCTCCGTCCCCCGTGATGTCTGCCGTTACGCCTTTAAACCCATGAATGACGATCGCAAGTCGAAATTGATAGCACGCGATAAGGCCATGCGTCAGGCACGCGACAAAATGCTTCGGCTTGTGTTTCAATACTTGCCGACCGTCGGATTTACTAAAGCTGGGGACGGACACTTTGTTTCGCAAACCGAAAATCAAACCAACCACATTGGGTTTCAAAAACATACGAGCGGACGCGAAGTTCGTGTCATGTCTCATGTCACGATGGACGGATCAACCGGGACATCGATATTGGGGCCACGCAGCGACGCCTACACACGCCCCAACCCGCCAAACGGAATTCGCTACAATCTGAGCTGGTCCACAAGAGACGAAGATATAGCCCGCTGTGCCGACGAGTATTGTCGCTTTATCAATGACGTTTTGATCGGCTGGTTCGCGAATCCTGTTTCACCAGAAGGGATGGCGTAACAATCGCATGCAACGGAGCCGGCGGTCGGGTCGGTTTTGAAGTCAACGCATCTCGCGCCGGCCCGCTGATGCGAAGCGTTCCCCGACTGTAGCCAGCTTGATCAATTTGAATCGAGATCACTGTCTCCATACCGACTGTTTTCAAAACCGATCACCACAGCCAACTTTGGTTAGGTGGCGTTTGAGTGACGACTAAATTTCGATTGCTGCAGCCTAGCAGAGACCGAATCGACGCGATAATGTCCATTTACGCACTTGTTCTTCTGATTGCCATTACGTGGCTCGCATATCCAGCGGTTGGCATCATCGGACTGCGGGCTGCTATCGCGCGAGGCGATCGACCGCCGGATGCCGGGTTCAGCTATTTGCCCGAGCTGATAATCTATCCGCCACTGTTTTTCGGATTCGCGATGATCGTTGACTTTTTCGTCATGCCATGGGGGCGTTGGTTCGTTGGTATACTATGCGCTATAATTCTTGTGCTTTTCGCGGTCGACATTGGTCGAAATCTTGCCGCCATTCGTCGGATCGAGGATCGCACGTAAAGACGCGGGGAACCATTGCGTGCACCGGAGCACGCGAGCGGTCCGGTTTTGAAATGGAAAATCTTTCGCGCGTGCCCGGTGACGCGTGCCGTTATCGCAATATAATGATCCGCTTCCTCCTGGTCTTCGTCGTGCTTTCGCTTAACGGGTGCCATCGAACCGTCGTCGATCGCGAAATCGTCGTTTCTCCAGATGGACAGTCCCGTCTTCTGCTTCGATACAACACTCGGGACAACAAGGGCTTCGATTTTAACGACTTAGTACTCGAAACTCAGTCTGGAATCGATTGGGAATACGACTCGACCATATGGAGCGGCGACGCTCACGTTGCGCCCGGCGTGAAACGCTGGGTGTCGTCTCTCGATTCTCTTGGAGACGATCGACAAACGGCGATCATTAAGATTGCTACAATGGGGCCACGTGACGCGGTCGGTAAATCAACGGTCGAATACTCGTGGGTGCGATGGGACCTAGCCGCGAACGCTAAGATTCAAACTCTACATGTTTGCGATTCGCCGTTCGATGCACTTCCGCCAGACAAGCGATAACCATCGCATGCAACGGAGCCGGGCTTGCGCGTCTCTACAAATGGAACATCAACCGTCCCGGCCCGCTGATGCGTAACGTTCGTCGAATTAAGGTCACCAGTAATTGAGACGCACGCTGACTATTTGAAACGCAAGATTCCGCTCGTTGCACTGCCTGGCGTTACGTCTGGCTTGGTGTGTCGCGTGAGCAAGTGTACAGACCCACACAACGCGGACTTCAGCACGATCAAAGGCCACGACTTTCGTGTCGCCAACAGTTTCGCATTGTCCGAATCTGATCTGCGTTCGGTTTGGGATCGCTTGCTAAATTGCAAGCCAACAGGTGAGTACAAGCCCAAAAGGGTGTCGGCGGATCTCGCGATACAATTCTTCGCGGGGGATGACTGGCTGGGGGCAGCCGAGATAAAATGGGCCAATAACTCGCTGCTCGTACTGCTGCGCGACTACTTTTCTGTGCCGATATTTGATGCGGATTCAGAAGACGCACAGGCGATTAAACGTGACTTTGATCAACGTCTGCTTTAGGCTCAAGATCTCGACGAACCATGCGTTGGACCGAAGCACCGCATGTCGTCTTTGCAAATGGAAACCACATTGGCGGTGCTCGGTCAACGCCGCCGTTCCCCGACTAAAGTCCATGTACGGCGACCTCTCGCACTTTAACGCGAAACTTCCGTCAGACGTTGCGTGCGAATTGCTAGACCCGGCATTGGAACTCGGGTTCCACGCGGCTCGCTGGCCCACTGACGCATTTCCCGACTTTCGCTCGTTCGTCCGTTTCACATTTGGCTATTCTTCGGCACTTCAGCCCTACATCTGTGATCCCACGCGTGACGATCTGCAAGGATGGTTTCGACCTGACGCGAGCGACATCGAACGCGCAGACAATCTCCTCGACCGTAACGCGACCACCAACACAGAAGTTCGTGAATGGATGCGCACGCAATACCCACTGCTCTCAATACCTTGGCTCATATCGGGCCTGCATGCTAAGCTGCTTTCTATGACCGATGGCGACTGGCCCGAAATGCTCGCATACGATACTGACGGGTATGTCACGGCTTTTGTCGCTGACCTTACCTAGTGCAAACAGACGGCGGGGAACCAAACGATGCAACCGAGCGGCGAAATCGGGCGTTTTGAAGTGGATGATCAACCGTCGCCGCCGGCTGATCGTAGACGTTCCCCGACTGAAGATTCATGACACAACCTGTCCACAGCTGCATGACGAAGGCGATCATCGCAGATGGTGACCAGCTGGAGACTGGGCCGCATTGGATCACCTCACGACGCGCTCGACTTCGCCTTTTCGACGACCACTTGATTTGCGGCGACTGGAACGTCCGCTACGACGACATTCGGGAAGCGGTGCTCGCATCATTTCGTTCGCCGATCCTTCGCATTCCTGGCTACGTCCTTTCTGCGCGAACTGATACTCACACGTACCACTTCGGCCTAAACGGATGGCGGTACTGGAAGGGTGAATTGCCCTTTCCTGTAACCCGAACCAATACTCGACTTCGCATGTCGTGGATTTCAATCGCGGCGAGGGCTATACTCATCGGCTACGTCGCGTACGCATTGTGGCGATGGGCCACGTAACCTCGATCACCAATGCGGCGGGGAACCATGCGATGCAACGGAGTCGGGCTTGCAAGGTTTCACGAATGGAAAGTCAATCGTCCCGACCCGCTGATCGCTACCGTTCCCCGACTGAAATTGGCTGCTCCATCGAGAACCGTGACACCCAACGCCTGTCTCCCCTCAGGTGATCGGTGCGCTGTCTCCAGGCTGTGATTGACAGTGCCCGGTCGACGCCCGAAGAAAACCAACGCCTGCAGATCCATGCTCGACTCCAGGCCGCTGATTACCCAACGCCTGTCTCCATGCTGCTACAATCCAACGCACGAAACCAGCGCCCGCAAACGGTGCGCGGTCTCCCGGCCCGAAGCGGGGAACCATCCAATGCACCCGAGCGGCGAAGTCGGGCGTTTTGACAATGGACAATTTCTCGTCGCCGCCGGGTGATTGGTAACGTTACCCGACTAGATCAAATCGGTTTCCGACACAGACCAATGCGCAAACAAGCTCCGGCCGAACGACGATTGCGCCGAATCAAATCTGTTGCCGCGCTCATTATGTTCGGATGTATTGTCATTTCCGTTTTCGGAACGGTTCACGGAATGGTGCGGAGCTTCAACGCAATTGCACTGGGGGGATCGGCACCGATTGAAGCGGACCTTGCCGAATCAATTCAATGGTCGATGACACTCACACGCATCTTAATGCCTGCCACGTTTATTGCTGCGATTGTTTGGGTCGGTAGCTGGTACAAACTTCGAACGCCGCTTACCATCGGTATACGTTCCGGTCGATTGGCCGCAGATGATTCGGGCCACCAACACAAACAGCAAAACGACGGGTAACCATCGCGTGAACCGGAGGACGCGAGCTAAGCGATTTGGCAGTTAGAGACTTCCCCACGCGTCCCCGGTTACGCGTACCGTTCCCCGACTGAAAGATACTCTGCAACGTTACACGATATGGATCGACAACGCATGCTTCTACGCACTCTCGCTGCGTCACCAGACATCGGTCGTGAATCGGGTTTTGTCGTTGATGGGCACGACCGTTTAACTGCCGCCGTTGAATCAGACGCACGCCTCATTGTCGAGGCAAAATACGCCGACGAGTGGAACGCGAGTGGGCTGATCCGCCGGTGGAAGTTGCAACGCAAAATGGACGCTGAAATTTCAGTGCTCGTTGCCGAAATGATGCCAGACGTTTCGCCGGACGCTTTGTTCTGATGATCTACTCGTTAAAAACTGGTCCTGCTCGATGCGGGTAGAGAACTGACGCCCATACACGACCCTAAGCGGCGGGGAACCAAACGATGCAACCGAGCGGCGAAGTCGGGCGTTTTGAAATTGTTGATCTGCCGTCGCCGCCGGCTGATCGTCACCGTTATCCCGCTAAGCCAAATGATTGCCGAACTCAAAAAACTCGCCCAGTTGACGAATTCGATTTTGAGGCCTCCTGCCTCCGACGCGACCTTGGAGCTACTCAAATCCAGCTATAGCGAAATTCCTGCATTGCTTGTCGAATTGCTTTCATTTGCAGATGGGGAACAAGATTCAAGCTTCAAATCAAATGGAATAATCGCTTTTGAGGCTTTTATTAGTGCGGAAGAGATTGCAAGAGAGCATGATTTTGTCACATCCTATGAGTACGATGACCTAAATCAATTCGTAGAATGCGATCGGATCAACCAGCGCCCAAACTGGCATTCTGGCCTGATCCCCATTTCGTTTGGCTATGACCTTCACTGTGTTTGCATCGACATGAATCCTGGCCCTGCCGGACGCGTTGGTCAGATACTTGGGCTCAGGCCAATTTGTGGTAATATCCAAGTGATTGCTAACGACCTCGAGGCTTTGATCCAGAAAACGTTAGCTATTTATGACGCACGATCTGTTGACGTCAGTGACCCGAATTGCCTTTGTTTGACACTTGACGACTTTCCGCCCCAGTAGCCAGCATATCGCGGGATAACAAAACGATGCACGCGAAGCCGGACTTGCGCGTGCCAATTGAAGCAATGATTTCCGTTCCGGCTCGGTGATCGTAACCGTTATCGGCACTTAGTAGCGTTGGAAGATTGTGCTCGAATTACTCATGCCCGGCTGTCCTTGGTTCTAGCTTGTCCTCTGATCGCCGGCGCAACGCTTGCATCGAACTCAACTCTAATGCCGTTGGGAGCTCTTGGGGGCCGACAATGGTACGTTCTTCGGCAACACTTCTTGTCGCACGCCGGACGAGAGCCACGCTCGAATATAGTCCTCCGAAAATTAGTTGCTCGATCCAGAGACGGCCGATACATTCAGCAAGACGCAACACCGGCGTACCGAAAAAATGGCCCCCGATAAAACAACTCCGATAACCATCGGATGCACCGGAGTACTCAAAAGTCTTTTCTCTGATGGTCCATCGTTCGTTCGTACCCGGTGATCCGAACTGTTATCCGACTGACGTTGCTCGACTTTTTCGTCTCCCTCAACATGAAACCAATAGCAAAATCTATCACGATCGTAGCCGGTGTCGCACTCTGGGTGCTCTTGGTCAAACTTAATTGGGGCCTTGCAC